>SVFO01000006.1:0-11647 GCA_015056795.1 Lachnospiraceae bacterium | reverse complement strand
TGTGCTGTGCTGTGCTGTGCTGTGCTGTGCTGTGCTGTGCTGTGCTGTGCTGTGCTGTGCTGTGCTGTGCTGTGCTGTAAAAGCATAGTTCGTTTCTCCGTGCCTGTCAAGTCTTTTTTTACGTACCTATAAAAACGAACACAGGCCCTTTCTAAAATCTCATTTTTCGGACACCACTTTGGGTTCCTTATGAAGCGACATCCTTGTAAAGTGGACACTGTTTTTTTGAAGCCTCATTTTCTGGATACGACATTTCAAGTTCGTCTTCAATGATGTAAAATACCATCAATTCATATGTCCTTTTCAAAAAACTACCTCTTAGTTTCAATTAACTTTTAGTATACTACATTTCCCTGGGTTTTGCAATAATTTACGTGTCCTGTCAGTTCTGAAAGGTAAAACCTTTCTTTTTTGCTCTTTACTTTACGGAGTTACTGCATTTCCCCTTTATTCACATTCTGCCTGCCATCTTCTCCGCATTCCGCTCCGTAATCTTCATCGAGGTGATCCACTGAAACTCCGTCACTTCCGGTTTTCTGCCTTTTATTTTTTCTTCCTTGTAGTGCAGTTCATTTACGGAGTGACCCTCATATTCCATTCCGTTCACATATTCGGCGGATCCGCTGCTTTCCCTTTCCGGCACTCATCTGGCGATACTTCTCGTCATTTTCTATGAACTCACTTCCGAGTGAACTGACCAGACCATCCCCGAGCCATAGCATAATTTGACCCAACATCATTCTGTTGGGATAAGTGATGTAGCACGGATTGTGTGGATCAGCCGTTTTTTCGAACAGCTCAAACAAATCCGGCATGAATTTTCTCTGTACTTTGCAAAACTCCGACAATGCGTTTTTTCTTTTCTGGCGGCTTCTCGCTCCTGTATTCTTCCCATTTGTGCCTCACTGCGAAAAAGTTTTCTTTTATTATAACTCTTTCAGCATAAGATATGGGAATTTAGTGCGAAATTTTTTTACCTTTTAGAGCTGTCTCTCGATTTCCTTACCGCGCAATCTGTAGTATTTTGTCCATTTTTTGTAGTATGTTAAACATCTATTTGGAGCATATTGACGCACCTCTTCCAACAACGTAGTATGAAGGGGAAACGAGTGGAACATAGGATTCAATCGCGCAGTGAAGCCTTTTATCACGCGGCGATTTCATTTAAGAAAGGATATGAGGTAGTATGGAAGTATTCAAATTCGGTTTCAGGCAATGGAAAAAGCATCTTGCTTTAGACATTCTGACAAAGCTTCTTAGCTTTACGGCATTGACGGCAGACCTGCTTTTACCGCTCCTTACGGCCATGTTCATCAACTATGTCATTAAAGAAGAAAAGCCCGAACAGGGCGGCGTCTTCTCCTTTTTGCTTTCGGGAAAATACGGAGAAGTCCACAGCATGCAGCTGTTCTGGACGCTGGCCTGCTGGTTTCTTGGGCTGATCCTTTTGAAGGACGTGATCGTCTACGTCAAAAACTACATTCTTCAAAAGCTCGGACTTGCCCTGGAAACAGACCTCAGAGTCCTTACCTTCCACAAGCTGATGGAGCTCGATTCCGAGACCGTCTCGGAATACAACACGGGCGAGCTATTGACCACGCTCAACTCAGATACCATTATGTTCAAGGAATTGTTCTGCAGAATGATCCCCAACATCTTCGACAGCATTTACGTTTTGATCCTGGCGGTCGTCATGCTGGCGTCCATCAATCACTACCTGCTGATCATTCCCGTCATTCTGACCCCGTTTTTTGCAGTAGCCCTCCTTCGCTTCCGTAAGCTTGCACGCGATAACTTCCGTGCCATAAGGGGCTGCAACAGCACCATGTCCCTCACGGTGCAGGAAAACATTGAGGCCGTGCGTCTGGTAAGGTCCTTTACCAACGAAGAGCTGGAAAAAAGAAAATTTGATAAGTCCAACGTTGCCCTGCGGGATGCCCACGTCAAGCAGATCAAGCTCTCCTCCACGTTTGAGGCAGTGTTCGGCATGATCAGACAGGTCGCATACATCGGAAGCATTGCCGTTGCTGCAGTTTTGGTCATGCACGGACAGCTCCTGGTGGGATATCTGGTTGCCTGCGCGGACTATGTCTTCCGCATCATGAACCACGTCACACAGATCAACAACAGCTTCTTCCAGATGCAGCAGCAGCTGGTTTCCGGCAAAAAAATGCTGGATTTCATGAACTGTGAAAGCAAGATCGTCGGCGGCGAGCAGTCTGCGAAGGAGGTGGCGCAGATTCACTTAAAGGTCGAGGACGCCTCCTTAGCCATTCAGGGGCAGGAAATCCTGAAGCACGTAAGCATCGACATAACGCCCGGCAAAAAGATCGGCATCGTCGGGGGCACGGGCTCCGGAAAGAGCGTTCTTTTGGAATCCCTCATTCGCGTTCATGACGTCAGCAGCGGAAGGATCACCCTGAATGGCACGGACATCAGAGAATATGACCTGGATTCCTTGCGTCAGAAGTTCTCCTATGTCTTCCAGGACGTGTTCCTCTTCTCCAATACGATTACCTCAAACATCGCCTACTCCGAGCCTGAGGTGGAGCGTCAGCAGATCCAAAAGGCAGCGGAGCACGCTCAGGCGCACGGCTTTATCATGAACCTGCTCGACGGCTACGAGACCATTGTCGGCGAGCGCGGACTTGGCATCTCCGGCGGACAAAAGCAACGAGTCTCCATCGCGCGGGCGCTGCTTCGCGACGCTCCGATTCTGGTGCTGGATGACTCCACCTCCGCCCTTGATGTCAATACGGAGAAAAAGCTGCTTGCAGACATCAAAAAGTACTATCCTGACAAGACGCTCCTCATTTCCGCACACCGCCTCTCCTCCGTCGTGGACTGTGATGAAATTCTCTTCATGCGTGATGGAAGCATTACGGAGCGCGGAAGCTTCGATGAATTGATGAAGCAAAATGGCGATTTTGCTAAGATCTATAACATCCAAAAGAATCAGGAGGGCTCGGTCAACTTTGACGCCCTGGCTGATGCCATTGCGGAAGGAGGTGTGTGACATGGCAAAGCGTAATACTTATTTTCAGGATGAAGTCATCAAGAAAAAATTTGACGTCAGACAATTCGGACGCGTGCTGCGTTACATGAAGCCCTATACCGGCTACTTTGTTTTGGTAGGCGTTCTGATGCTGGTATCGGCAGGCCTCGCCATGATCACGCCTCTCCTCCTAAAGGAGATCATCAACAACGTGGTGGAGACGGAGGATTATCGGCTCCTTGCGTTTGTGATCACGTCCATGGCAGTCATCGCCCTCCTCGAAATCGGCGTCAACTTTGTACATCAAAGGATCATGGGCATCGTCGGACATAAGATCATCTGCGACGTCCGCAAGGATATCTTTTATAAGCTTCAGGAACTGCCCTTTGATTATTTTGATTCCAAGCCCAACGGAAAGATCGTCGTTCGCGTCACGGACTACGTGAATGACCTAGCGAACTTCTTTTCCAACTATGTACTCAACCTGCTCTCCTACCTTGTGAAGCTCATTATCGTGACCTTCTTTATGCTGGGACTGAGTCCCGCGCTCACGGGAATCGTCTTTATGATCGTGATTCCCATGATGGCATGCATTTTCACGCTTCGTTATTTCATCCGTAAGGAATTTGCAAAGCTCCGTGCCAAGAACTCCAACCGTTCCGCTTTCGTGGTGGAGACCATCATGGGCGAGAAAATCGTAAAGAGCTACAACCGCACCGAGAGCAGCGAAAAGACCTATGCGGAGATCCATGATATCTGCGTAAAGCAGTGGCTTCGCATCTTCCGTCGCAACGAGCTCAATACGCCCATCGTCGAGACCTTCTGGAATCTGGGAACCGTTTGCCTTTATGGCGTGGCACTCTCCCTGATCCTCGGCGGTTCTCAGAACGTCAATGCCGGGCTTGTCGTGGCCTTCACAAGCTACATGACGCAGTTCAGCGGCCCTCTGACCATGATCGCCATTTTGATCCAGCAGCTGGCGCAGGTAAGCTCCAACCTGGAGCAGGTATTTGATACCATTGATTATCCCGTGGAAATTGCGAATGAAGCGGATTGCGAGGTGCTAAAGGACGTCAAGGGACAGGTAGATTTCAACGACGTGACCTTTGCCTATGAGGAAAATGCGAACGTCTTAGAACATTTTGACCTCCACGTACGCCCCGGCGAAACCATCGCCCTGGTGGGGCCTACCGGTGCCGGCAAGACCACCGTCATCAACATGCTGACCAGATTCTATGACGTAAAGGAGGGAAGCGTTTGCATTGACGGAAAGGACGTAAGAAAGGTGACCCTGGATTCCCTTCGAAAGGAAGTGGGCGTGCTCATGCAGGAGCCCTTCATCTTCAAGGGAACCATTATGGAAAACATTCGGTATGGCCGTCCCGACGCGACGGATGAGGAATGCATTGCCGCCGCAAAGACGATTTATGCAGATGGCTTTATCAAACGATTTAAGGATGGCTATGAGCATAAGCTGGAGGAGCGCGGCGTCGGCCTTTCCGCCGGTGAAAAACAGCTCCTCTCCTTCGCAAGAATTATCCTAAAGAACCCCTCCGTTGTCATTTTGGATGAGGCGACAAGCTCCATTGACACCGAGACGGAGGCCCTGATCCAGAAGGCACTGGCTAAGATTTTGAAGGACAAGACCTCCTTCATGGTCGCTCACAGATTGTCCACCATTCGCAGTGCAGACCGCATCCTCTACATTTCCAACAAGGGAATTGCAGAGCAGGGCAGCCACGAGGAGCTGATGGCCATGAAGGGACTATACTATGCCCTCAACTAGCAATGGTAAAAACTCGGGGATGATTCTTTTAAGGCTTTAGGCTTCAAGAATTATGTTCGAGAAAAGGAATGCACCCAGTCGGCCTTGAAATAGTAGATGGTAAAGAGGATCGAGCTTAAGGACCAGGTGATCGGGTATGCCATGTAAATCGTATGGATGTCGGGTACAAACCGCACGGCGATGGTGATATAGGTGATACGGAACAGGCACCAGCAGGCGAGCATGATAAACATCGGGACAGTCGTCTTTCCTGCGCCCCTAAGGATTCCGGCCATACAGTGAGAAAGACCGAGCAGGAAATAAAACAATGTCTCCGTGCGGGCCTGACGAACGCCAATGGCGATGACATCAGGATCCTGCGTAAACAGGCCGATCATCACCGGAGCAAACAAGTAGAATAAAATACCAATGATCTCAGCGCATCCGATTCCCATGAAAATGCCGAATCGGGTGCCTTTTTTTGTGCGTTCAAACTGACCAGCCCCCATGTTTTGGGAGGTGAAGGTCGTCAGTGCCATGCTAAAGCTCATAATGGGCAAAAAGGCAAAGCCTTCCACCTTGAAATAGCTGCCACAGCCTGCCATGGCGTTGGCCCCAAAGGCATTAATGTTCGACTGCACCACGACGTTAGCAAAGCCGATGACGCTGTTTTGTATGGCAGTCGGAATGCCGATGCGAAGCTGCGCCATAAGCAAGGACCAATCGATGCGGATTTTACTAAGATAAATCCTGTGCGGTCCCTTCACGCGAAGCAGGCGGAAAAAGGCGAGCAATGCGCTGAGCGTCTGTGCGATGACTGTTGCTCCCGCTGCCGCGCCGACATTCATGCCGAGCACCGCAATAAACAAAAGGTCTAAGAGTATGTTTGTGATGGCACTGACAATGAGATAATGCAGGGGGCGACGACTGTCACCCATGGCCTGAAAAATACCACAGCAGGTATTATAGAAGACATTGGAAAGTCCGCCCAAAGCAATGATCCGAAAATACAAAACAGAATTGGGCATGACATTTTCTGGCGTTCCCATGAGCCTTAGGATATGCGGCGTCGCAATCAGACCAAAGATGGTCAGAAAAATGCCCGAAACAATGCCAAAGGCCACGGCAGTATGCGCAGCCTTGCTCACTCCTTCCTCATCCTTTGCGCCATAGCTTCTGCCAATGATGACGCTGGCTCCCATGAAAAGACCGTTGATAAAGCCCACCATCAGGAAGATCAGGCTTCCCGAGGAGGTCACGGCCGCAAGCGCATCCGTGCCAAGATATTTCCCGACGATAATGGAGTCGGCAACATTATATAACTGTTGCAAAAGCTGCCCCAGAAACAAGGGCAAAGCAAAAAGCAGTATTTTTTTTGAAATAGAACCTTCTGTCATGATACAATTTCTTCCTTTGTTCTTTCCTTTGACATACCCACAAGATGGGCTTATCCTTGCAAAAATCTTTTCGTTTTCTCCATAACATCCTTTATGGTATCTAAATCCGCCAATGTGTCCCCTGTTTCCAGCGAGTGGTTTGCACCTTCATAAACATGCATCGGGATTCCCTGTTCCCTTGCACGCCTGAATACCTCATTTGGAACGCACCAAGAATCGGCCGTTCCAAGGAAGCCAATGGCATTCTTCGGATGATGATCAAACGTATACTCCAAAGGCGTATAGAATACATGACGGATTGCCATTCCTGAAAGCCTCGATGCATATGCAGCTGCAATTACCGTTCCAATGCTCTTTGAGAAGAAGACCATCTCATCATATTGCTTCCAATCAACAATTGACAGGCATTCCTCCGCGGAGGCATATAAAGTCCGAAAGGCTTCCTCCATCTTTTCCAAATTTCCACGAATCCTAGTACCTCCCGGAAGGGTATACAGGATTCGTTTCACCTCATACCCCATCTGATCTGCAAGTGTATCCGCATAATACAAAAGCGGTTTATCGCAGGTATATCCGATTCCGGGAAAAATAATTGCAAGCTTAGCCACGCCGCTTCCTCCTAACATGCCTTATCTTTTCACTAGTTGAATTCCAAAATATGCGAGCTATAAAAATAATATTATGTCGCCAATTCGTTATCTGTCAACAAAAAAGAATCATGATCTCCTTTTTATACAACAAAAAAACCTTGAAACTTGTATGCTTCAAGGTTTTTGAAATAGCTTTCGTCCGTATCCACGATGGTGATGCTTCCGTCACCCCCTGTACGTTTTCAAAACTATTATTTTGCGGAAAGACCCTTCATGAGCTTCTCTAATTCCTCGTCGCTCTTTTCTTGAATCTCTTGTTCAGCATAGAAATAGGTAAGCATTTTTGCGATGGCCTTGCCCTCGTAAACATAGACAAAATCATAGTAACCCGGCTGACAGTCCACGGGATTAAGGTAAAAGCTTCCCCATTGGTATTCCTCAGGATTCTCCTCATCTTCGGGATAATGCAGGTCACAGTAATTCACAAAGCCAGGCATCAGATCTGAGAACTGCGTTGTCTCGTAGGAGCTCTGATCCTCACGGTGTGTCAGAATCCAAACCCTAAGGCCGTACTTTACGTCCGTATCCGGATAAAATTCTACCCATTCATTTAATTGAAAGATACAGCGTATATCATCGGTTCCTTTCTCCCTGAGATTAAATTCTCTGCTTCCCACTTGGTTCCCATAAATGCGCACGCCGCGCAGAATGGACGGATCCCTATCCTCAAGATTCATAAAGTAAAGCTTTCCGGGGGTCATGCTGTCCTGCGCAGTTACGCCAGATGCGTTCCCCTGACTGCCCTGCGCGGATCCCTCCTGCCCGTTGGCATCGTTTGAGGCTTGGGAACTGCTCCCGCCCTGATTTCCTGAATTTCCTGAATTTCCCGACTCTGTCTTACCGCAGGCCGCAAGGCACAGCGTCATGGCAACTACCAAAAGTCCGCATACCAATTTACTTTTTCTCATCCTTCTAATCCTCCCTTCTTCACCCTCGCGCTATCATCATCCCACGAAACGCGCAAAAAAAATAGTGCCATTGGTCATTCCATTTGGCACTATTTTCCAATGATAAGTAATTTTTTACGTATAAGGCTCTGAATAGTATATCTTCTACTCTTCATCCGCGAGATTGTGTTTGTACGCGTATCTCGTAAGGTCTGCACGGCTGACGCAGAAGGTTTTGCTGAGCAGCATGGACACAATGTTCTTTACCGTTCCTGGCTGAAGGGACATGACTCCTGCGATCTCCTTGTTGGTATACCCCTTACATACCAACTTCAGAACGGTCAGCTCCCTCTCATTCAATCCGTTTGCTCCAGGCGATTCCTCTTTTTGGCGGAAATGCTTCATCGCCTCGGCGTCCATAACATTCACGCCGTCCATGACGGAGTGCAGGGAGGACCGAAGTTGCTCCGGATCCGACACCTTTAAGAGAAACCCATCGCACCCGGCATTCAGCGCATTTTCAACGGTCTCATGATCATCAAAGGTTGTGAGCGCAACGATCTTTACCTCTGGGTGTTTTTCCTTAATGATCCTGGTTGCTTCCACACCGGTTAGCAAGGGCATCTGCATGTCCATCAAAATAACGTCAGGTAGCTTCCTGTCACATGCTTCTATGGTTTCCTTTCCGTTCACGCAAGTCGCGATCACCTCAAACTCTTCCCAGGATGAAAGCTGCATGTTTAGTCCCGCCAGCAATAATTTATGATCATCTGCCAGAATTACCTTAATCTTCTCCTTCATGTCCCCTCCAAGTCACAACAATGCCAAATCCCTTGCCTTCTTCCGTCAGAAATCGGATTTCACCGCCCGACGCCCTGACATACTCCTCCATGGCCATCAGGCCAAACCCTTTTTCCAAAGGGCCCCGAAAGCTTCCGTTATCCCTGATCATCACGGTGTAACTACCTATGTTTCCTTCCAGTTTCACCTCCATGGCATCTCCAAGGGAATGCTCCATGGTATTATGATAGGCCTCCTTCAGGATCCTCGAGACCGTCTCATATTTTCCCTTCATAAAGGCGGGTTCCTCGCCTTCAGACGAGACGTGATGCTCGATTGATCCACGCCGGAAGAAGGTTTCCGCGAGTTCCCTTAGGGAGGAATAATTTTCCAGTTCTCCTCCGGCCAAAGCCCTCCTGCAAATATCTATGCCTTCTTCAATCAGCTCCCTGTATGCCTGGATGTCCTTGTCCATCAGCTGAAGGCACATCTGACAGATCGTGTGGATTTCCGTCACGGCATGCCCTGAATCATCATGGATGGATCTGGCAATGCGGAGCTGCTCTGCGTAATCAGACAAATTTTTCACTTCGAGGGCATACTCCGCAAGCTTTTGATTCGCATCACTCTTTGCCTGAGTTAACGCCCGAAGCTCCCTGCCTCTGTCCTTGCTCTGGCGCTCCAGGATGACTTCCTCCGTGACGTCCATAAAGATCACCGTGTAACCGATGGTATGATTACCGCTACTTACCGGGGACACGATTCGGCTGTATACGTAATCACCGATCTCGATGTTGCCCTCTTTTTGCGTAAACATGTCAGGGATCAGCTTTGTCAGGCGTAGTCCCTTTTTCAGCCCCGTTACCTTGTCATTCTTGTTGAAATCCAGCACATATCCATACGCATCCGTGATAACTGCCGTGTCGGACATCTGCCTGAAAAGAATGTCCAGATTCTTCATCACGCATCCTCCTTTAGCAGTGCCACTGCCTCCCGAATGCTTCGGATTGTTTTTTCGGAAATTAGTAGATTCTCATTCAGTAAGTCCTTGGAATCGGCTCCCTGTTCCAGCGTTCGCTGCAGATTTTCTTCCATTTTTGCAAACGCTTCCTTGGACTGCTCCTGCGCCGCCGAAAATCTCTCCCATTTCTCTTTGAGGTTCGGGATTTCATACAGGAAGTCAAGATAGGCATCAATGTTTCGTTTCTTTTCTTCCAGTTCCTTAAGGAGCTCTGTGCTTTCCCTGATCTGGGAAAGCACGGATTCCTGCTGCTTCTTGATCTCAGTGACATCCGTTGCGGTAACCAAAAGATCCCCGTCAACCACCGAAACCGTCCCCTTAAGATACTTCTCATCATACTTCCCCGTAAACTGCCGGGTATCTTCGGTAAGCCCTAAAGCGATCTCGCTGACCGCCTTCGAATATTGTTCCTTTGCTGCCCTGTTGGTATATTCAATCGTACCCTTTTCCAAATTAACGGTAAAAAGAATATTACCCGTCTGCTCCAATGCCTGTTCCATAGACGCAGGCAAAATGCTGACATATTTATTCTTAAAAACCATGAAATAAAGACAAAGAATGCAAACTGTCATGACCAAGGGATTTAAGTCGATCAGGGTAAAGCCCGTCAGGGAACGGATCAGATTCGTGATGCCAGGAAGCAAGGGATACATGGAGAAAATCAGTGCTCGCTTTAGCTTATCTTCTCCAAATTTGATAATGTGAACAAGGGAAATGATCCATCCGGCCAAGAGCATACCATAAACGATCAGAACGCATGGCGCAAACACCTTTCCGTGGATTACGGGCTCGTCAAGAATCAGCTGTTCATAAAACTGGTGATGCAAAGGATCTGTGCAGATGATGATGCCTACGGCAAGAGAGAGCGCATAGACAAATGCTCTGAATGCCCTGTTTTCAACAACTCTCATATTTCCTGCAACATAGAGATTCCAGATCAAAAACGCCATCGTGGCAAGCATGGTTGACATCAGCTGATAATAAACGCCAAAAGCATAAACGGCATTATTATTCCAAAACAAACTCAAAATGGTTTCAATGAAACCACCAAGCACGATCCCCCAAAGGCCGAAGACAAGAACAATAAACCATCTGGAAACAGGGGACGGCGTACGGGATTTGATCAGCTTGATGATCAGCCACATATGTGCAGGAAGATATACTGCCTGCATGATAAAATCAATGGCATGAAACACCGTTTGACTCATGTGCCCCTCCCTCCAAAACCCTATTCCATTCCTTTGAATCATCCGCT
Source organism: Lachnospiraceae bacterium (assembly GCA_015056795.1). GTDB lineage: Bacteria > Bacillota > Clostridia > Lachnospirales > Lachnospiraceae > Acetatifactor. The sequence continues at coordinate 897 of SVFO01000006.1, read as the reverse complement.
GCCATTAACCACTCGTTCAGTAGTCTAGTCAATTCCGTTCATACACGATCAGTCCTACTTCTGTCGGGTGATCCATGATGATCATGTCTTTACCCGCCGGTTTGTATCGAAGCAGCATGCTGATTTCTTAAAGTATAGCATAAATGGAACCTATATTCAAATATTTACCTATTTGCCAGTCCAAAAAGAAAAAGCCCTAGAATTCAAGAATTCCAGGACTTTTTAAGAGGTGCGAGCCGGATTTGAAGGAATAAGGACACAAAAAACACAATAAAAACAAGGAGATGAGGCGTCGGCGCGTCCTACTCAACCGGGTACTCAACCAACATTCTACAAAATCAATTAATTTGACAAATCCTTCTTAAATGTTCCTGACATATCATATTCTTTATTTCCTTTATAGTAATAACCGTCTACCTTCGCATTGTTGCCATTAAACACAATCGTTATACTAACATTCCAAATTACACTATCTTCAATCCTTGCCTCCCAATGATCATCTACTTTTACAAGCCTTGTTAGCTTAATACTATTTTCATCATTTTGGGGCTCAAAGTGGATAAATCAATGCCGTTTTGCACTGCCGCAAGTACTTTGTGGACATCTCCGTGAAATTAGGACAAAATCTTAGCTTTTTCAAGGTACAAAAAAATATGTAAAACACCTCTCAACCCCTGCAGGGTGTTTTGATGTGCAGTACTCATGGATGACAGCTTACGGTGTTTCCAGTAGTTGTAGGCATAAATGGAAAAGCCGTTTTGTGCACACCACTGTCTTGCGGAAAGGCCGCTGGACTTTTGCTCGGAAAAGCGTGAGGCCCGATAAGGTATAATAAGTTTCGCAAATTCATTTAAATAAATAGACATGGTTCAAACCATTGGTTAAAATTAAGTTACC
>SVFO01000005.1 GCA_015056795.1 Lachnospiraceae bacterium | reverse complement strand
TAAACGGAGATCCAAAAATCCCGGATAGATCAATACTCCTGGTTGAAGTCGCTCCTCGCATCCTTCATAACTTTCTAGGCGTTTGCGAAACGCCACAAGCCGCATAATTACGGCATTTTTTGTTGCAAAAAATCAAATAACTCCTCACCGGATATGGTATAATAGAGTTGCCAAAAACCATTAACCACACCCCAGAAAGGAGTTATTCTGATACCTATGATACCATATAAACAGCTTTCTGTGTCTGATATTTTTCAGGATTGCCAAAATATTTTTGATGATGACAAGCCCCGGTTTCTTTCTCTATTAGAACAACATATCGATTTAGATGAATTGATCCCTGTTTCTTTCTGGAATCATTTCTATGCATCAACGGGGCGAACCCGTAAATACCCTCTGCAAGCTCTCCTGTGGGCTTTAATTATTCAGCGCATCTTTTCTATCCCTACAGACCAGCTTCTCTTAACTTTTTTAGCTTACTCCAAGCCGCTCCGTGACTTCTGCGGCTTCACCAAAGTTCCTGATGCTTCTAAAATCACCCGCTTTAAACAGGACTTTTTAGATGACCTGCAGCTCGTGTTTGACAACCTCGTTGATGTTACTGAACCTATCTGCCAGGCTATTGATTCTGCCAAAGCTGATATGACCATCTTTGATTCCTCCGGTATTGAAGCTTTCGTTACGGAAAACAATCCGAAATACGCCAACCGGATCATCCGGCAGATAAAGGCTTATGCTAAGGCTATGGGATTTGATAAATCCTATGATCCCTATAAGGCAGCCTATGGCACCATGCCATCCCATGCTTCCGCCAATCCGGAGATCAAACAGCTGTACATCAATGGGCATTTCTGCTATGTCTTTAAATTCGGCATTATCACCAATGGTCTGGGCATTGTCCGGCATATCGCTTTTTACAACAAGGATTTTATGTCGGCTCATCCTGATATCGTCGTTGGCAAAAAGTCTGATTCCCCGGACGAAGATAAATGTGTCCATGATGCAAGGCTTTTGATCCCGACGCTTAAGGACTTCTTTGCAAAACATCCGCTCATCAATCCCAAGATTTTCCTTGGCGATGCGGCTTTCGATTCCGCCGGGATATATAAAAGCCTTCTGACCGGTGACACATTTGGTGAACAGAAACATTTTTCAAAAGCATACATCCCCCTAAATGCCAGATCCGGTCTGGAAGATCCCGACTACTCCATCAATGCAGACGGTGTTCCCTGTTGTCCCCATGATCCAACGTTGGCTATGAAATATGAGGGGACGTCCAAGCTCCACAGTGGCGTGACCAGATACAAATTCGTCTGCCCTAAGATACAGTGGATCTATGATAAAACGACCCAGAAATGCCATCGGGAATGCTGTTGCAAAAATCCCTGCACCACATCAGCGTGTGGGCGTATGGTTTATATCTACCCCGAAAAGGATCTCCGTACCTATCCCGGAACAATCCGTGGAACCGACGAATGGGACACCACTTATAAGATCAGGACAGTTGTCGAAAGAGATATCAACCACATCAAGGATAACCTCTGTCTGGCAGGGCGTCGTACTCAAAATAAAAAAACTTTGCATGCTGACCTGATCCTCGCCGGGATAACACAACTCATCACTGTTGTGCTTGCCGATAAGATTCACCACCATGAATACATTCGAAGTTTAAAACCTCTCATCGCATAGGACTTACCAACTTCATAAATCGCTGAGCTTATTAAAGTGCGCCTAAAATGACCGGTTGACGGAATCTTATTATAGAATTCGTGCTCTGCACGAATTCATCCTTGTTTGGATTCAGAATTGCGAACGAGCTTAGCGAGTTTCGCAATTACCTATTCATAACTTTCTATCATTGTTTGGAAACCCGTTCCTCCACGTTCCATAAGATTTGCCACATCCAAGCATGCAGCAATTATTGTATTTCTTCGTATCGACGGAATTGAACCAATCGGGTATTCTTCATAGTTTTTGGGTAATAACCATGATCCAGGTGAAACAAAATCGATTCTGTCGCAGTAAATATCAATGTCTATCTGCGTTCCCGCAATAGAATAATCCCTATGCGCTATTGCATTAACCAATGCCTCTCTGATTGCCTCTTTGGGATATGCCCTAATCACTTCGCGTCCACCATTTTCCGTCTTTCGCCACCCAGTTTTTGTATTTCTCTCTATAAAAGCGATCGTTTTATGAAACACGTCTGCCAAAGACCCTTTATATCTGCCATTATCAAGTACCGATCCCGTCTTCTTATTTCCCTGCCAAAGGCGACAGCAGATCATTGTATCTTCACCGTCATACCCGTCACGGAACATTAAAAAACCAGATTTCGCAAATCCCTCTTTGGAAACAATCTCCTCATTTTGTAATTCTTTGATTGTCGGTGCCGATAAATCTTCTCTAAATTCTTTGCACAAATTAACATATTCCGTCCATTCGTTCTCATTATAGTAAATATCACTTGTCTCGTTATCCACACCATACTTCCTCTTAGACAATGAAATGATCTGTTCTGGTGTTGCGGGCGTAGCATTTCCATCACCTTTAACAAAAACCTTTTCGTTAAAATCACCTTCTCGATATCTCACAACGGATTCTGACTTTAGAACATATACTGCCAAAACAAAATGCTCCGCATTCGCGTCAACGCTCCTCATCATGTAACGAATCTTTGCGTGTGGGAAAATGTGCCTGTCGTTTATGCGTGCTATTAGATTTTTTGTATTGTCAATCTCATCCAACTCAAGTCCAAAAGCTTCTCCGTCATTCGACACGCCTACAAACAAGATTCCTCCATGATCATTGGCATATCCAACAATCGTCTTGGCCCATTTTATTGGATTTTTCGGATTCAACATGGCTTTATACTCATATTCCATATTTTCCGTTATAATGTCAGGATATAATTCTCTTATTTTCATAGATGCCTCCAACATTTCTTTATATACAGTATACCAAACATTACGGAACATTACAAGAACATTGTTAAACATTACAAAGACATTGTTTAGCATTGTGCGAACATTACAAAAAGCACTTGACATGACTCCAATTGACTTTTATCCTAGAAATCTTAACATCCTATTTCAAAATTAACTCTTCTGCCACCGTGACGGCAGCATCAAAGCTTTGGGGGCATAGATTTCAAATTTAATCAACAAAAAAGCCTTGAAATCTCATCAATTTCAAGGCTTCTCACAAAAATACATTACTGCTGGCAGCCGGACTTGAAGGAAAAATTTGCTTACATTACTTCAATCTTATTTCTTCTTTTTCTTCTCCGGCAATTCTTCCCACATACTCTGAATCAGCTCACATAGGAACTCTCGATTATCAACATCATCCACTAGGATCATCTCTTTCGCCCCTTCATATGGCAGTTCCCTCTCTGCATCCGGCATCAGTTTGACTGCTGTCGGAACCGGCTTTACAAGAAGCCTGTCATCGTATATTCCGCCAAATACCTTTCCGCGATAATATAGGATGTATTCTCCCATCATCGCCCTTGAGCTTACTTCATCCAATTCTGATAATTGCTCCAGAACAAAGTCCAGATACTCTTTTGTTGATGCCATACTTCCCCTCCTATCCATTCACGAGCTTCAGAAACTTTTTATCGTTCATCTGCTCATTCGTAATATATTCTCCATCATAAAACATCGCATAGTTTGTGATCGGAGTCGGAGCGTTCTGTGCTTCCTCTCTGCTTTCAATATGAACCGCATGAAATTGTATATCATTCTCTTTCGCTGTCTGCTCTAAAACCGGAACATACTTCGCATTGAACGGACACTGGCTGGTGTAGTACAGCACATATCCTTTTTCTTCTATGTGAGGATGCTTTGCGCATTCCCTGAACCCCGGCTTTTCCGCTTCCTTCTCAAAGGGCAAATACCACAACTGGATTCCGTTATCTGCCTCATCACACACAGTAAAACCTTTATATTTCAGGAATTTGGGATCAGCAAGGAATGGTTTCTTCTTTGCTGCCGCCAGTATACACAGCCCTTTCTTTCCCTTTTCTTTACTATCTTCGATGCAGGCATCCAATAATTCCGTTGAGTACCCATGCCCCTTGAAGGAACCGGACACCCACAGACAGTCAATATACATATACCCATCAGCATTGATCGGAACCCAGGCGTTTTCCGCAGGGATATATTCGATAAAGCACTTTCCTCGCTCCACACTCTTAAGAAAAACAAGCCCCTCATCAAATCTGTCAGCAAGCCAGGCCTTCTTAGAAGAAACCTGCACATCCTTATTATTGGAAATGGCACAACAGATGTGCTCCTTTTCCAGATTATCCTTTGTAACTCTTACGTACTCCATGCAATCACCCCTTCACTTTTATCGGATGCCGAATTACCGTCTTCAATTTCCCCGGTTCAACCTTGCGTGCATCACTCAGATAAATCTCGTGGTGCATTCTCTGATCCGTAATATCAAGAACATATCCCTGCTCTTCCATAAACCTGTGCATTGCCTCTACTGTAGCAGGCTCATCGTCATATGCTCCGATATGCATGCACTGAACACACATGCCTTCATCATAGGTAAAGAATTCGACCTTTGAGAAATCCTGCTTCTTCTTTGCCGTTGCTTCTCTGACAGCCCAGTCAAAATCTTCTTTCGTTACAAAGTCAGGCAGGCGGATGACGGAGATCCACCGAAAAGAATCCTTATTGGCATAATCTACTCCGACCACACCGTCCTGCCACCAGAAGCCTTCCAGCGGCGGCACAACATAATCAAAGTATCCATCGATCTGATGATTGCCCTTCTTACTCATCTTGATCGTAAAAACGATCCCATACAAAAGACCTATAGCCAGTTTGTATTCTCCGTCTTCATCATTAGGATTGCCGCTGCCCCTAACTGCAACATAATTCATCTTCGGAACGGTGACGATGGAAGGCGTTCCCTTCGGCATATAGAATTCTTTGTATTCCTTTTTATAATCAAAAGCCATACCTTTTATTCCTCCGTCAGATCCTTTTCTTCATAAAGCTTATTCCAGGAACCGATCTCAATCAGGTTTCCTTCCGGATCAGCAATATAGCAGGTTCTCTGTCCCCAGGGCTCAAGCTCCGGTTCAAGCACAGATGTCGCACCATTTTCAACGGCCTTCCTGTATGCCTCATCCACCTCTTCGAATGTATCCACATACAGCGCAATTTCAAAATGACCGTTCATCCCCTTGATATACTCATATCTCCGGTTTGTCATCTTCTCAAAATCTTTCCTGCCATAAAGCAGAAATAATGTTCCGTCCTTCACAAGGTAAACATTAGACGTGTTCTCTTCTTCCTTAATTTCGAATCCAAGCACATCTCTGTAAAAACGGATCATCTTTCCCATATCCCGGGCAAGCAGCCCAAAGCCATCTAATCTCATTCTGTTAATCCTCCATAGATTTTTAATGTTTCTTCAGCATTCCTGCGGATAATATCCCGCGCTTCTGCCGGCTCTAGCACCTCGGTCTTTGCCCCAAAGGTCATGAGCCATGTCACAAGGTTCTCCATATCTGTATAATCTGCCGTAAAGAGCAGCCTCCCATCATCGGTTTCAGAAAAACAATGCGGTCCGAATTCTTCAACCAGCCGCCACTTCATATCCGGTGTAAAAAGAGCCTTTACTTTTATACCGCCCGGAAAGATCTTCTCATTCGACAGATCAGGCATAGGTGCATTCCGACAAGCAAATTCCTTATCAGTTTCAGCAACCCGATCCATACGATTCAGCTTGAACAGCCTGTAATCTTTGCGCTCTAAACACCAGCCCCATACATACCAGCTTGACCATTGAAAAACCAAATAATATGGTTCAACTGTCCGTTCGCTCTCACCTGATGGTGCATAATATCGAAACCGGATCAAATGTCTGTCTCCGATTGCGTCCTGTATTGTCTCTATCTTCGGAGCCAGCGATTCCCGATACCATGATGACAGATCAATCAAAACAGAATCTCGCCCGGTAATGAACTCAGAGGATCCTGTCTGGATTTTCTCCATCAGCTGTCCATAGTAGCTGCTTCCACTTACACTGTCCAGGCTGCGAAGTCCGGCAAGTATCATCTGCATATCCTTTGATGTCAGGATCGTCCTGTCCATACGATATCCATCCATAATGCTGATACCACCGCCAGTACCCTGAGCAGTCCTTATAGGAATTCCCGCTTTACAAAGGTCCTCAATATCCCGGTTTATCGTCCTGCGGGATACCTCAAACCTTTCCGCCAATTCAGGAGCCGTTGTCTTTTCTTCCTGCAGTAAGATTGACAATATCCCGATCAGTCTGTCTATCTTCATTTTCCTCACGCTCCGTTCATATCATAACAAACACAACATGACAACTGTATGTCATGTTTATTATACCACCTATACTATATTTTCGGAACAAAAAAAAGAACAGCTAGCAGAGAACTCAATCTCCACCAGCCGTCATTCTTAGATCCTACGGACGAAATCCAACGAGATCCATATCTCCACAATGTCTTTGATAAAGTAGGACTTGCTAAGACGAGCTATACATTTCGGCGTACCGTCAACAATCGGCTCGAAGAAGAAGGTTTTACTCCTTCCGAAAGGGCGTTACTGTTGGGGCATTCTCCCGAAACTAACGTAAAGCACTATACCAATCCCCATAAAAACGCCACTCTGGAGAAGTTTCGGAAGACTTTCTATACCGAGAATACCAAAATCATACCAAATAACGTGATAGAATTTAAAAGGAAAAAGCCCAAGAACCGCATATTCTCAGGCTTTTAGGAAACTTTGAAACATGCTGGCAGCCGGACTTGAAGTAGGGCGAAGAATTGAAAACTATAAAATATAAGGATTCGAAGCGTCGGCATGTCCTACTCAACCTGGTACTCAACCAAATCTTTTATCCAAAGTTTTCCACAGATTTTCTGTTTATGCTTCTACAACTGTTCATACAACTCTCATACAACTGTTTATACAATAGTGATGTAGTGGAATTAGCGCGAAAAGTCCTTGAATCTCAGAAGGATAAAGCTCAATCAAACCCGTTCAGCCATGTTCAGCCATAGATTTGGCTCACATGACAAAGTAAAAAGCCCAAGAACCGCGAATTCTCAGGCTTTTAAGTAAATAGCTATAGTGCTGGCAGCCGGACTTGAAGTAGAAGGCGGCCGCGGAATACTAGAAAAGAAAGGAGTTTACGGCACTGGCTTTTCTGGACAGCGGAATGGACAGCGGTGGATTTTTGACTTCATTTGAGACATAGTTTTTCACTTATCACAATTGTCTGAACTGTCTCTTAGCAATACATTTGCCTGCACATTTTCGCTTTCCCACTTCGTGATAAAATTTTCTTCCGATTCTTAGAAAATCGGCTGAATAACATCCTGATTCTGAAAAACAAAATGTCCACCCAAAAGATTCGGCTCAAAAAAGGGCAAAAATTCGTGATATCAATTTCGCGGTTTTGCGCAAAAGTGTCATTTCTTCATGAGATACTTTTTTCGTGTAATAGATAGGCTTAACGGAATTGCCTCTTTTTTTATACAATTATGATTCTATTCGTTCAGAATATCATTTACTTTTTGTGATAATTCTGCTACTTTTCCAGATATTGTTTTTTCCGTATCTAATAATGGTTCTTTTGGAGCAATCAACCTAATGCCTTTTAATCTTTTTAAGATTGCCATTCTTCCATAAAAAAATCTCCACCTTTGCATATTTATTTGAGCCGCAAACCATACTAATTCAGAAAATGACATTTTGTATTTAGGAATCAATACTCTAACGGCGCTACCACCATTTCCACGTGCCATAAATCTCCAAGGTTGAACGCTCGCTCTTCCGAAACAAGTCACAGTTATAGCGCCGTCTTCAAACACTTCGCCTTCAACATCTGCAACCAATCTGATGATGCTGTTCAACGGATCACCCGATGATACATATGGACAAGAACCATCATTATAATTACTTTCTCCACTTGATTTACCTCCTTTAACATAAAAGAATTTTTCTATATTTTCTTCTTTTCCATAAGGCATATCTGGTAATTCTGGCAATTCGGGGAAATGCGGTATAACTTCATCTGCTATGTCATCAATGCTTACAGCAGTTCTTAATATTGACTTAACAATATCCTCTCTAAATCTCTCTTGCTCTTCTTTTGGAAAGTCAGGTTGTGGCAAATATTGTTCAGGGCAAAATTCCGCACCCTTTTTCATCACCTCTTTAGCCTTAATTACTGTCACTAGTCTTGAAGTCGTTTTCTTTCCTGCCTTGAACTTCTTAAACTCTGACAACACTTCACCCAACTGAGAACCAGCCGTTTCAACCCGTTTCCCTTTCAGTTTTTTGTACCCATCATTCCAAATTTTAGCCATAAATACCTTGTCTTTTGATTCCTGAGGCCTCTTTGCTTGTGCTATCATAATAGTTGTATCAACTGCCGTGGGATAGAATAAATCTCCTGGCAAACTAATCATGCCTAACAATGTATGTTTTTTTAGAAATCCGTTTCTCCACAAAGAATTCTCATCATCTGCAAATATACCCGATTTAACCACCACAGCCATCAAACCCAATGTTTGAAGGGTATCCATCGCCGCATCAATGAAATCTCGTTCGGGTTCTTCTTTTTGCGAAAAAGGCGGATTTAACAACGCTTTTGTAAATCTGTCAGAAACAGTCATTCTACTTTTATCATCAAAACAACTAGCATTTTCAATATTGCTTTTACCATCTCCCCTAAAAAACATATTCAAAGCAGCAAGTGCCCATACAGTAGGATTTGTATCAAATCCATATAAAGATTCTCTTATCACATTGTGTGGTATTCCCATCTCTTTATATGTCGATAACATTCTATCAAAGGAAGCAACTAAAAATCCTCCTGATCCACAGGCTATGTCAATTACCTTGTCCTTAGCCGTAACATCTATCAGTTCCGCACAATATTTGGTAATATGTCTTGGCGTGAAAACAATTCCTAAAGAATTATTATCATAACCATATCGTATAAACGCCTCATACAATAACCCCAAAAAATCCGTATCTGTTTGAAGTATAGACTTAATATTCAACATTTTTAGGATGTATATAGTTTTCCCCATTTTTGGGGCTAACCTTGAATAATCCGCTTCTGTCATTTTCAATGTTTCAATTAACTGTTGTTTCTTTACATCCTCAAAATGATCTGTTGAGTTAATCGCTTCTGCAACCAGATTATTAATTGAGCTTAACTCATTACCAACCGTTAAATCTATTTCTCCTTGGTACATCGCTGTTATCACGGCTCCCAAGACTTTAGGTCTTAAAGAAGGCTCAATTTTTGCAGACCTAAGAATTGAAGAAAGCTCGATTGCAGTATCTATATAATCCGAAACCTTAGGTATGGATACCTCAGTTGTACCATTATTTGTAAGTATTGCATGATCAACCTCGGCAATACTTGGAAAACTTGTCAAAACGAATCCATGAGCTGTCAAGTCAATCCATTTTTTTCCGTTATAAAATTTTGTTGTAAATGTATATCCATTGTCTTCTTCTCCTGCTACACCCACCGCAATATTAACACTGTACTTCCCGTGTTTATTTATTGCATCCGCATATTCAATGGCTTCATTTATCGCATTATCAATTTTGCTCTTCTCGTTTTTTGCTTCTACTACCACTATTGGTTGAAAATTTTTACAAACCAAAAAATCAGGTTTTGTCTTTCCCAAACCAGAATCCTTAAAATAATCTTCAATTTCCTGTTCTTCAAGAAATTGTCCGCCTTTTTGAGGATGCCTTATGTCCCATCCCTTTTGTATTGCAATTTTTCTGACAAGATATCTGCACCTTGATTCCGCTCTCTTACCATTTGCCATCGTTGTTCTCTCCTTTGGTATTCTATTTAATTACCCTTGAAACCTCTTACTAAACTTTTTTTACAAATCCGTTTCGTAACTTGTCAAATTTATTGTCTCTTTTTATATTTGTGTGTATGATGAATAATCTGCCAAAAACTTTGAATAAAAACACTATATTTTGTAATATCAATTATATTCAGTGTTCAAAATTATATCCTTTTTCATTAGCTTGTATGATGAAACATTTGCCAAAATCATGTGGTGAGAACTCAATATATGTAGTATCACATGTACTTAGCATTCAATATTTTTTATATAAATACACCGGAAACACTTTTTTAAAAAGGGATAATCTATTTAACTTAACAATCTCTCTATAAATGCCACCTAAAGAATACTTGTCTCTGCTCTGGAATCAAGAACTGCCACGAAACCATTAAAATGGGAAAAGTCAAACATATTCGCCATATATTTAGCAGTATATAAGGATGTAAATAACTGATCTTTTTTTCTTACATTTGCTTTTATGTATTGTATACTACATGATCTATCATTATATCTCTTACCTACAATAAGAGCCATTGCATCGAACTTATGTTCTAATATTAGCATATATTTTTCCTTGCGTAAAGACCATTTTAGCACGATTTTTATTCTTCAACATATTCTATAATTTCTTCTATTGATCTCGTAACACCTTTTTTCAAAATAGTATCGCACAATATCCCATATATGTCCTGTTCTAATAGCACTACTTCCGTTGGTTTTGTAGTCACATTTTTGGGGGCGAATTGTCTAGATCTTATTGGCAAACTATTTGCAATTTTTAACATTTTATTTATGGTTGGATATTTCCTACGAAGGTGCTCATCCAATTCTCTAGCCTGACGAAGAACTTCTTGCACCTCAAAATCATTAGTATGATTAATAAATGTCCGCTGGATGTTTTTTATTTTTTCATCTATCCTCGATAAATCCTCTTTTAGATCGAAAAACTCCTTTGATTCATGAATAATACTACATGCTTCATAAATATAATAATTGTTAAAATATATCATCGCATTCTCCCCTTTTTTCTCTATGATTTTAGTTCGCATTACTCATTAAGTGATTTGATCGGCATACTATCACCTTTACCACCTATCTCATTGACCATGGTTTCAATAATTTTTTCAATTAACAAGTCACATTATTTGTCATTCATTCCAAACTTTGTACTTAACAATTTTTCCTTCCACTTAGATTCTGTCTTAATCACCTCTTTATCAGTAATCGACTTCGGTAATATCTGCAAAATGGAAAACTGAAAAGCATGATATCTTTCCGGTTGCTTGCAAAGTTCATCCTTCATCAGTTTGTTGTTACCATGTTTTGTGGCCACATAACAGCTCCATCTTCCAAACAGACCGTCACTGTTATAAGCCGATCCTACATACTGCTTTCCCGTCTCCGCATCAACGATCAAGTAAATTGCGTAAACCGCTTTAAGCGCCACATGCCACGCAGAATATACCGTCTCATTTTCAACAATTTCCTTCAACTGATCGTAAGTGAGAACAAGGTTTTCATATCCGTTAAAAATCTTCTTTTCATCCTGCTGAATCGAGATGATAGGTTTCTCCGTTGTTCCTTTCTGATACCAGGATCTTGTTGCACCGCCCCAATCTATAACTAGTTTGTTCTCATACTCCTTAAGATAGTCTACCTGTTCAAGTTGGAACAATGCATCATTTCCCAGAAAATGCTCCGCCTCAATCTCCGGCATGCCCTTGGGTACGGCATCTGGCGTGTCAGACCCATGCTTACCTACCTTATAAATTGCATACAATTTTGCAAGCGTTCCCTTACCAGAAACAAATACGCACCAGTATTCATATCCCTTTGCAAAATCTGTCTTTTGATGGCTTGTATACTCCCGTATCATTCCTGCATCCGCGCACGACTTAAATCCTTCGTCCGAAAGTGCATGTCTTATCAACATTACCTTCTTGGGATCCAAACCAACTTTTCTCAATGCATCCGAGAAATAAAGTATCGCCATATTCGTCCTCCATCAAATCCGAAACAGTATTTTAAAGCCTAAATTATGCTTTTATCATAACATAGGCGGGTGAAAAGCCGCAACATCTCATTTGTCTTTTCCAATTTGATCCTTTCCAACCTTCAATTCACCAATTAATTCCAAAATCCATCCGAAAGTACCCTTCAAAATCGTATCACATAAGTACAAATTCTTATCAAATAATGAACAAATCTGTTGAAAGTTTTTAAAAACTGTCGAAAGTAATGCACATCTGTCAAAAATTTTGTCAAATTCGAGGTTGGAAAAGACCATATCTGTCGAAATTCTTGTAAAGTCATTCTTCCCTTCATAAAGTAGCCTATCTTCTAAAAGGTCGAAGATTACCATAAAGTAGCATCTATATTATCTTGAATAAATCTCTCAGGAAGGAGAAACTAAAAAATGGAAAACAACATAAACGAAAACATGGAAAAAGGCTTGGAAATCTTAACAAACTGCTTGAGTAACTATACGGAAGACGATATAATGCATCTAGCTAGTGCCGTAGAAAATCTAATGAAAAGAGGAAAACAGCAAGAATATCAGAAAAAACTATCATTTGTAAAAAAGTACCATGTAAAGGGAAATGGTGACATAAGATCCATTATTACCATAAACCGCGATGGAAAAGAATACTACTACACAAGGTTAAAAGGCGATAAAACGATCACGGCTAAGACTCTTGAGGAATTGATAGACAAGCTCTATTTGCATTATTCCAAGGACATTCAGCCAGAGGATTTCAGCGTGGAAAAGGCTTGGAAAATGTATGTGGCAGAGTATCGGTCTATGAATCCGTCCAAGACTAAAACCCTTCGGAACATAGAATCCGAATATGACCGTTTCATTTCAAAGGATTTTGCTGAGCGGGATATTGGAAAGATCACCGCAGCGGATATTGAACGCTATGCGCAAAAGCTCGTTTCGGAAAATGAACTGAAGAAAAAGGCATTTTTGAATTTTAAGAGCCTGCTGAATCGCATTTTTGACACTGCGGTTTATGAGGGCTGGATTTCCTATAATCCCGCCAAGAACATTCGAAACAATCGGCTGTTGGAAATGTGCGATCAGAGTCTTTCCGCAAGGGAAACCGAGGATGTGCTGCTATCGGAGGAAGAATGGAACGCCGTGTTTGCCGAAACCGCAAGGCGAAAGAATCTAAAGCGCAATAAAGGCTATTACTATTTCGATGCCATGATCCGGCTTCACGCCGAGATCGGCTGCAGGCCCGGTGAATTGTGTGGATTACGATGGAAGGACATTAAAACGCCAAGCGGAAATCAGGGAAGTCCATCCCTGCACATCCACGCCCAGATCAAAGAGAATGGTTCCTCGAAAAACCGCTATGCGTATGTTCCCGTTACAAAGAATGAAAAGGGAATTTCCAGAGGTGGCCGATACTTCTCCCTGACTCGGAAAATGATGGACATCTTAACGGAAGTAAAGCTTATGCAGGAAAGCAAGGGAGTCAATACGGAATATGTCTTTGCGCATCTTGACGGTTCCTTTATCCTTCCTGAAGCCTATGCAGAGTATGTCCATAGCGTTTTTCAGAGAGTTGGGATTCAGGGGAAAACCAGTTATGTCTTTCGGCGTGGTGTCAATCAGCTTTTGGATGAAAGGGGCGTATCTCCTACCAACCGCGCGAAGCTTTTGGGGCATACGGTGCAGACAAACCTGACCTGCTACACCTTCGGCAGCCGAGATATTGTGGAAATTGGAAGGCAAGCACTTGAAGCTAACATAACTTGTAGCGCAGAACCCCATACGCCTACATCACCTTGATAACCTTGCAACGGCATAATAACAACCAATAATCCTTTTATTGCAAGGTTTTTCCAATTCACTCAGCGTTTTTCCCGCCCTACTCAGCAGCAGATTTTAATATTTCCAAAAAATGAAAGAGCCTTGAACGCTTATCATTCAAGGCTCTTACCCAAAAACATATAGTGCTGGCAGCCGGACTTGAAGGCTAGGATAAAACAAAGAAACCAATAGAATAAGGAGGTTTGAAGCACCGATTTCTTCAAATCCACCTGTTGGTCGACCTTTTGCCCGATAGAAAGTAACCCTCGTCTAAGTTGCGCTTTTTCCAAAAGCGTCTCCAATTTCTTCAAAGGAACGCTCACCGTAAGCTCGCATCATCTGCAAAGCTTAACATTTTTGTAATGTCGGACTTTTTCAATGGAATGCGTATTTCGAAAACATCCCCTTCCGATAAAATCGGCTCCGCATTTGAATACAATTTCGTGTATTTGTACAGGTTTCTCATCTAAGATATGTGTTCTTTATTGTGAAGTCCGCGTTAAAAACTGGTAGCCGTAGCCATCTTTCATTTTAAGAATACATATATCGCCGTCAGGGTATTCCGTATAATAGTAAACCTCCAGCCCTTTTAACAGTTGCCAGTTACTATCTTCTACGACTCCCATCTTTTTGCCAACGTCTTCTCTGGCAAAAACAAACAGCTTCTCTTCGCTAAATTTTCCCGACTTCTGCAGAACTTTCCTTTTTTTGTCGGAATAACGATCGGGAGAAAGATTATATTTTCCCCTGCCTTGCCCCGGACCGATGGCTTGATACCGCTCTCCATTCACAACAACCCCCACGAAAAGATCTAAAACGGCAGTACTTTCTTCTCTTCCCGTCAGTTTACTTGCAACATGATTTGAATAATATCTGGCGTCACTTTCAACTCCAAGCACGCGATATGGATAAAAAAAGTACCAGTAGGAGTATGTCACAAGTAATATAAAAATGCAAAACAGTGAAATACATAAAATGATTTTTCTGTTTTTCTTCAAAACATCACCTCCAACACACCACATTCCAATTTAATAACATCTATTATACTAATATCTTGTGACAAACAATGTATCAGCCACATTTGTCGCTTTGCTATATAATGCGCCAGCAGTCACTTTTCCATGGTGAACGCCAACCGTATATCTTGTAGATCCAGACAGCCTATAAATAAGTCCGCCACTATTTCCAATTTCACTGTCATATGTGGCAAGCGTTAAATTCTGTAAATAATAATAATCTAAAAGGCTAAAAGAATCCTGTGCATAATAGCTATAGTCATCATCCGTAATATAACCACTTGTTAAACTTGCAATATTTGTTCCATGTCCGCGCTTATATATATAGCTCCCTTCTGGAGGATCTGATAAAATTGTAGATAGTGTCGCATTGCTTCCTGCAATAGTATTAGTAGGCGAAAATGTATTAAGATTACTAATTGCACAAAAAGCTGCATCTGCTGGGCCTATAAATTGCCTTGAGGTGCACTGCCCTATACTAGTACCGCCTGTAGTGTGAATATAATTATTATATTGAACTACATGTGCGGCAGTGACTACTCCTTCGGTATTACCATACTTTGCCCGGTACGCTATGCTTCCTTCCTGTATATCGCCTCCTGCATATAAATCCGTAGAATGCAACTCAATCTTGCCCGAAGAAATGAATCTAAACATATCAGACTCGGTAACTCTATCAAGCAACATGGATTGAATCTCCATGCCAGTATCATTCACATATACATTAATCTTATTTAATCGATTGCTAATCCCAAAGCCAACAAAATTGTCTTGAAATATAGTCTTATTATCAAATACCATTTGAGCAACACGATCTCGTTCTTCCCGCAAACTGCTCAGAGAGTACTTTACAAAATTAATTATGGTATTCGACATATCAATTCTTAACTCTAAATCCTCTTCCCAATCCGACGAGCCTTCAACGATATTTATTACATAATCATCATTTTCATTGATGTAGGCACCGCCATAATAACTCGGGTAAACTCTTTTCAGAATCCCTGAACCAAAAGACTTCATCAAGCGATCATGCATTGTTGCCGCCTGACTGTTTTTTTCCGCTTTCTCAGCACTAATTCCGTAAATGTTTTCAATAGGTTCTGGTTTGTACTCGCGCTTATCGATTCTCATGTTTTTCTCTCCTTCTTACAATGATAAAGGCTTTTTCAAAACAGTGTCAATTCATTTTACCCAAAACATTGGACTCACCTCATTCCATGTTATCCTTAAATTTTTTCCGTCTTCCTTACAATCTTTCTTTTCACGGAGATTTACCTTATGCGTTAAGTACTACCTGAATCCGTGAAGTTGGTGTGATATTATTACCGCAAACCGTAAAACGGTCGCGGCACAGTACTTTTCTCTCCACGGATTGCATTTTTAGTTGCTGATCCAACGATCCAAGCACCTTATGTTCTACAAAAGGGGATGTCAAACAATCCCCTGTCTGGCAGGAGCTTTGATTTATGGATGGTTATGCGAAATCATTAATAGTAGCCATAAACCTAGCAGTTTCAACAGACATAAAAAACTGTCCTTTTTTTCTTACGCTTACTTTTTGGCATTTTTCCAAAGAATTCCATCGTATTATCTATTACATGATTCAGCATAAAATCTCCTCGCAAACTGAAGCATTAATTTATTTCCACACAACGATGGCTATACACAACCAATTATATATTATCACATATCCATCTCGAAATCATCGCAAATCTTTCTTGGTTTCACCCATTTATGATCACGAAATATTAACTTATCTCGATCACTTAATGATTCCTATCTTCCCGTCATTCATCATTTCCCGCAGCGTTCCCAGTGCTTCCTTCTCGATCTTCCTTAAGGTTCTCTCCGCGAGGTGAAAGTACGCGGCTGTCTTTGATATGGAGTTTGCCTTAAGCATCCCGAATCCGTAATGGTACGCAAGAAGGCGCCTTTGTCTCTCCGGAAGGAGCTTTAGCCGGTTTTGCATTTTCTCCAGCATGACGTGAAGCACGGCCAGGTTTCCCGTCGGATCCCTCCACTGCACTTCGCCTCTCTGGCCGGAGTACGTCTTCTCCTGTGCGTTCGGGTCACTTAGGAACACGCGAGTAAGTCCGTCTTCTTTCATCTGCCTTTCAAAGGTTGACTGGATCTTCCTGCCTTCCGTCCTCCTATGAAATGGACAAATTCTAGGTTCTACCCCCGTTTTGTCCCTTTCAGCTTTCCAACCACGCAAAAGCAAAAACACTGGCATCGAAAAGTGGCCCGCAGGCAACGCCTACGCACCAAATAAAGCGCGGGTGATGGGAATCGAACGGTTCCGGGCACCTGAAAATGCTTATAGAAAGGGGCTTTGCGGCATCGGGGACCTCCTGGTAGACCCTTGGTCGACCCACCAAAAATCGAAAAAAGAGCACAAGTAACCTAAAGGATAGTTATAACAAGGTAAGCAATGCGATGACTTAATCCTTCGTTTTCCATGCCTTGAAGATTCCGATGCACAGACATCCTACGAACAGAATCCCCAATACTACCGCTCCCCAAACATATTTCGCATATGCCGTTTTCCCACCCCTCACGGGCATCTGATTCTGTAAATCTGCCATGCTCGATTCCAAACTTTGCTCAAAATTGTCTGTCGATGCATGCTCTTCCAAATCATTCTCGGACGCATCATCCTCCATTTGTGTAGACAGCCTGGTTTCAAACGCCATTCTAATTTCATCATCTTCTATTCTATCATATACTGCTTTCTTTTTTCTGTATATCTTTTCATAGAGCGCGACTTCTTCGTCATGAAACTTCAGGGCAGAATAAAAGTCCACAAATTTACACAGAAACAGTTCCCGAATAACGGACTCATCTTCCGTGTCAAGTCCTTCTTCATTCAGCGCAGACACATTTAGGTCATTGGCCTCATATGCGTATAACAGGCTTTGTAGCCCGTTCTCTCGATCAAGCAATTCCTTAAAAACTTTACATCTCCGTTCAAAAAACAGATTAAAAAACTGTCTGGCCGAATCATAATCCTCATATCCCCTCAAAAAAGGATAACATAAAACCAACTCCGTCAACTCATTCAGTGTAAGAGATTTCAAAATGTCGTCTGGCGGAGTAAGTATCCGATATAATTCATCTAAAGAACGCAATTTCCATGTCGGATCTTTTGGCGTTATAGGATACTCCTTCTTTTCGTACCATCTTTTTTTTAGCTCGCTGGCCGCTATAAATCCGTCTACTGGTTCCGAGTCGTTAAGGGGAATTTCCTCGAAAAACTTTCGGCTACCCTCATTTTCAATGAAGACATAATACTTATCCGATCGCTGTCCGTGAATGCTTCGATACAAATCCCTTTCTTCTTGTGAAAACCTATTCCAATACGCCACGACAAAGTTTCTGAAAAAAGTCTCCGTCCTAACGGAAGCTGATTCCATAAATGCATGAGTCACTCCACCGCTTGTATTAATTATATCCACATCAAGAATCACTGAATCCGCCACTTTCAGAATCGCCGTATTTCCGCCTTCCCTGCTTATCAGTTCAGAAAAAATGGAACTTTGACTCTCAAGAATGCTAAAATATGATGAAATTTCGAAATCAAACCAGCCAAGCATTTCATATGACAGCGGGTATCGCAGCATTAATTCGGCAAGTTCTTCCGTTGAAAACTCTTCAAGCATGTCCTGCGGCGGGTTTAGAAGCTCTAACTGCTCTTCGAGCGACATGGTTGTTAATTCTTCATCACCATATTGCATGGGATAATCCCTAAGTTCTCTCCATTTTTCATTTTTTTCGGTGGAATCCGCAGCTGCCTCCGCGTAAAAAGACATGACTGCCGTTACACAAAACAGGATCATGACTCCCAAGAGCACATAATAAAACCTCCAGCATGGCATCTTTCTTCTCATGGCCGTCTCCTCTACACAGGCCTGTAAACTTTGTATTTTGTTCCGCCGTATTGCAACATCATGGCATACAATGTCGTTAAATACAATCCTCTGCCGCCATGCTTTGAAGTAATATATGCGTACGGATACTGTGACGTAAGGGGATGGACAATTGCCGAGTGTCTTAATTCGGAATCGTGATATATAACCAGTATATCATTGGGTTGCGGCTGGACATTCTCCCCCATGTATGTAAAAGAACTGCTACTGCTGTAAGAAGTGGGATCAAAATTCCAGTAATTATCGTCCGTGCCCTTTGAAATCCATGCATATCCATGACAGTTATATTTTGGCGTTGAACTTGCAAGAAATGTCCAACCAGCTTTTGCGGAATCTATAGCATCCCAGGTTGCTATCGTTGCGTCATCATAGTTACCTGAAACCCACTTTCTGCAATAAACAGATACTCCGTATTTTGTATAACTACCATTATAAAAACTTATCGTGAAACCATATACATCATAATTCTGCGCCGCACCTGACGGTGTAAATCCATCATTTCTAACAGGCATTTCTTTCTCACACTCTCCTGCTTCAAAGTGACTTTCCATTTCTTTGCCGTTTGAAATGTCTATAAAATAGCTTCGGACAGTATCACTTCTAACAGATAAGTATGCCGGCTTCTTCGCGTCCAATATGTCCTGATATAGCTTAATGCTTTCTTGAGAAAACATTGTGTCGTAACGCTTTGCGAACTGAATGACAAATATCTCAAAGTCTATGGAAGCATTCGGCACATATAGTTTATACGTGTAACGATTTAACATGTCTAAGTCAATCGAGTTTTGGTTGAAGGCATCTAAAACCTTCTCAATACCGTCCGTTCTCCGCAGCAATTCCGAAAAGACATCACAACATCCTTCCATAAAATCAAAGAATATGGCAACATTGTCAAAATGTTCCTTAATAATGCTAAGGTACGGATATGCTTTGAGCAATTCCACCAATTCAACAGTACCGAAGCTTTGAAGCAGTTCTTTCGGAGGGTTAAGAATATATATGCTCTCCTCATAGAATTCAATCTGGTCCCATTCTTTTGAACCAGGATACACGGGATACCACTTTTTCTCAAACCACATATCCCTATAGTTCCTCGCTTCTTCCAAAGTCTTAGCGCCAATCGTGCTTAACATTTCCTCTATTTTCATATTATTTTACCCCGCAGTATTCATTATTAATTTTACTCTCTACAATTCAGCTTCTTAATACATTGGCCTCACCTCCTCAAAAGTTATCCTTCATCTGCTTTTCTAGGCAGTACAGTTTCCCTATCATACGACCCAAAGACTTTCTTTTCTTTTACTTCACTCCCAAAATATGAGCCTAATCTACTTTTTATAGTATCTAACGATGTGGCCACACGATCCTTCTCATAACTCGATATGACCAACTTACTCGCCAGATTCTGTAAATATGAATTAACGGACATAAGTATCTGCCTCCAAATCATATTATTATCGTTCTATTCACTTAAATATAAGCGCACCCGGTTTTTGAGGTGATCCGTCAGCGCACTGTCTCCAATTCTGCCGCTGACGTAATCGCCAAATTCCTCGTCAAACACCTGTTGCAGTCCAAACGGAAAACCTCTTTGAATCACGGCGTTTTGGATCAGTTCGTTGAAAAAGGCCTGATCTTTCTCCCTGTCCAGTGTCGGCATCGGATCATTGTTACCGAGCTCCCCGCTTTCTGCCGCCTTGTTCTCATATAGATTAAACTGTTCATCAAGGATGTCCTTCCGCACACTGTACGAGGCATAAGTATTGCCCTTAATCGATGCGATTGCACTTTCCCTGGACAAAAGGATGCTTAAAAACGTATATGCGATCTTCTTTTCTTCGTCCGTGGCAGTATTTCGGACGGCGATGGGATTCTGTCCAAAAAGCAAGTATTTTGCGCCATTTTTCGTGGGATAACCCAGGATCCGTTCGCCGGACTCCCGTCTGGCCCGCAGCCTTATCAGGCCTTCCGCCCCGCTTACGTTTAATAGTTCACACAATGCCGCCCCGCTTTTTGCGTGACTTCGGCTTCTTTTCTCGGACACATTCTTGCTTTTTCCGAAAGTTTTATGATGCTTTTGTCCCCAAGGTGAAGGATCCCTTTTCAAGATCAAAATACGCATTGTCGTTTAGTCCGTTGCTTAAAATCCCGAAGAAGTATAATCTCTGGTCGGCCGGCGCATCGAACCACTCAGCCGTAAACGTCGCACCGTCAAATTTTTCCACGCTGTCAAGAAACCCTTCGTAATTCCAGTCCGCGGGAGCCGAATCCGTCACGACCAATGCGCGAATGAAGAAATTTGTTACGATTCCGTACGTATCGTCACCTATTTTTCCGAAGTCCAGCGCCTTTGGAATTACCTCGTCGACAAGTCCCGCCTCTTCCATGAAGCCGTTAAGGGGCTGCCAGAGCTTCTCAAGTTCCTCAAACCCCGTTAACGCCGTGTCAACCAAAACGGGCCCGGATCCGGCTCCAAGCTGTGTAAGCAGACTCGTCTCGTCATAATCGTCCCGTACCTCTATATTGTATGTTGGGTATTTTTTGTTAAAATTGGCAGCCGCGCTGACGAAGGCTTCCTTGTGAAACGACGCCACTGCGAAGGTGATTGAAGTGATTTCCCGTTTTTCGACGGTCGGCTTCAGCAAAAGGTATTTCATTCCCTCGTCATCCCTGTAAACGATTGCGACTTCCCCATTCTCCTTCGCGTACATGCCTGCCACCCCCTGCAAGGTAATGCCGTGGTTTGACCACTTGTACGCCATTCTGACATTCTCACCTTTCGCATTGCAGAAATACAGTCCTTCACTCCCGCACCAAGCCAGTTCATCCTCATTTACCGGCGTAACGGAATAGCTCCTTGTTTCCCTTTTATCCGTCTCGCCGTAAATGTTAGCCGCGCTTAACACCCCGATCTCTGCCAGCGTGCCGTTTTTCTCGTCGGCCTCCACAGGCCTTCCCGTCATCGTCCCGCCGTCCATCGTTATCTCACAGACGGCAACGCGACCGTTTCCAAATGCGCGAAACTCTTCCCTAAAATTCCCCGTCGTTTCAAAGAGGGTTTCGCCTTCCGAAGACAGAATCACGTATTTATAATCATTTGGCGGCACGTCCACATATGTCAGATGGACGTTTCCCCTCCCGTCCCCCATGATCGTTATTAGATCCTCTTTTGTGGGAAGCTTCACGTAAAACTCATTTGTTTTTTCATATTTATTGTTTAGTTCGTAAAACCAACGGCCGATGACGTTGTACTCTTCATCATAATCATCCCTTGAGGCAACGTAACCTGCCTTCCCGGAAACGGGACCCAGAAGATCGGCATCCCCACATATTCAGAATCAACGGTTATCTTTTCGGAAAACTCCTTCCCTGACGCAGTGATGCCGTTCACCCCGCTCCAGTCTTTTTTATAGGAGCCCAGAAGATGGTTCTTAAACCTGACTGCCCCCGTTTCACCAACGAAAAACATGGCGCGGCCGCCATACTGTTCACCGTCCGCCTTAACCTCGTTTATGGGGAGATTGATGACGGCCTGCAAGTCATCCAGGGAATTGTCCTTCCATTCAAGCACTCCCTCATTCACAAATTCAATATTGGCTGCTTCACCCGAGACAACACCTGAAGAATCCGTCAGCGTTTCCACGGATTCAGAATTACCCTGACACCCTGCAAACACCAGAGCCATCAAAAGAATCATGTATGTAAATATGTCCCTTCCCATTTCCCGCACGCCGTCATCCTCCGACTTTAATAATAAATGATACCCACTCCGCAATTGGCATGATCATTGTATAAAACGACTTGATGCGGATGACTGTAATCCACGTCCCCACAAACAGCACACTGCGGATATCTGTTACCGTAACATGCGGTTACATAACAAGTGCCGTATATTGGCCCGTTAACACCATTTCCCTTTTTGTACTGATGGGAATATGTTGCCGTCCACGTATTGGGATCAAGATACGCATCCACTATGTAACTATCGTGGCCGCAGTCTCTGTTTCCAGCCAATACGGTTACCGGCAATTGAAACAACATACTAGCCATTCGACAACAAGCACTTCTCTGAGGTTTAAATCATTAAATACATATCTCATTAAACCAATCGCCCTGTTCTTAACAGGCATACTACGGACAAACTCTTGTGACATCCGCCACTGGATACGGCGACCCATTGATCGTCAGCGTGACCTGCAGGGTATAAGTCTCTCCGTGCGAAACGCCGGCCGTGTCACTGAAATCCAGAATTCCAACATCCGTGAGATTCGTCCACTGCTTGACTACGGAGTTCCCGTGCTTTAGCTTTACCGTAGCCACTATCGCGTCCGTTGCGTGTTCCGCATAAACTTCCAAAGAACAGGTTGCCGTCGTCCCGCTAAAACTCAATCCGGGAAACACTAAGGCAGCCGATTCATTCGCAGCCATAACGGGAAAGCTCACGACGAACACCATAACCACAACTGACATCACGGCAAGTAATCTGCGCATAAAAATCCCCTCCTTTCTTGCTTTTACTATATATAACAATCCAGGAAGGGAAAATGGGACACATTGTAAAAAAATATTTTAATAATTTAATATTCTAAAATAGTTTTAAGTTTTATTTTTGCAATTTCTGAGTTTAGCGTACTCATGGTTTAATGCTTTCAATCAATCCGTCTCTTCTGCCATTCTGATTAACTGCTCCTTATCCATATTTCCCATTATGACGAACAGCGCACCATTTGATCCCCGCCATATGATCGTGCTCGCCTCGTCAGGTTCCTCTGATACGTATAATTCCGCCTGGTTACTTCCCACGTATGCCACTTCGTTTTTCGTGCTCTCATTAAACGACAGGTTCAATTCTTCTTCGTGTGTGGAACTCATCACTACAAAAACAAGCATGTCCCCGTCAACTCCCCTGTATGCCTCTTTCAAGACAAACTCGCCTTCATCCCGCTTAACAAGCTGATATCCCTCAGGAACAATCCCTTCCATGGTATATTGTGAAAAATCCACCTTAACCTCCGTCTCGACCCGATAGCGGTATCCGTTTTCAGCAAAATGATCCATGAACCATCTTACTACGTCTGCCCGTACTTCCTTGCTAAATCCAAACAGCATGCCTCCGGTGATTCCTACCACAATAAGCACGGCGGCGGCGACCCTTTTTACGTAAAACATTATCGGATGTTTTTCCATCTCAATAAGTTGCTTCATTTTCTTGCGGAATCTGGTGGAAAACTCATAATCCGCGTCTTCCGCAGGGAACTGTCTCAACATGTAGTCGCGCACTTCAACCAATGCGCTTTTCAATTGCTCGTCCGTCATTATTCGTCGCCCTCCTCTCCAAGGGATTCCTTAAGCCTTTTCTTTGCCCTTGACCCTGCTTTCCTTGCAGCGTCTTCCGTAATTCCCATTATTCTGGCTATCTCCGCATATTCATAACCCTGTTCGTATTTTAGCATCAAAACATCCCTGTCCCTCGGCGGGAGCTCCGTGATCAGCCTCGCAAGGTCACTGCCTTCCCTGTAACTATCAATATAATCCTCGCCGACCATGGCATCATCATGCGCCGTTTCTTTTTTCCATCGATTCTTATTCTTGTTATATATGTTTATCGCCGCATTTTTTGTTGCCTGCATCATGTACCACATGGTGTCATAATCCTTCGGTTCCCGCAGTTTTTTAACATGTTTGCACGCATTTACCATGGCAATTTGCACGGCGTCTTCCGCATCATCCGGATCATGCACTATCGCCAATGCCACCCGAAACAGCTTCTTAGAATAAAGAGTAAATATCTGCTCCATTTTAGTTCGATCCTCTTTATCCTCAATTGTCGCAAGAAATAACAGCATCTTTTGCCTCCCGAACCGTCGTTCTTTTTTTCAGCGTAAAACTATCTCCTTTATAGCATTTGGAGGCTAAAATTTCAATTGTCATTTTACTTGTTTTTTACTGGTCGCCTTCTTCCGTTGCTTTAAGCCACCACGCGCTGTACAACGCTTTCCCATACCGTTTTCTTTGAGTTAATTCGATAAATCCACTCG
This sequence comes from Lachnospiraceae bacterium, assembly GCA_015056795.1. Lineage (GTDB taxonomy): Bacteria > Bacillota > Clostridia > Lachnospirales > Lachnospiraceae > Acetatifactor. Next base: position 132,058 of record SVFO01000005.1, on the reverse strand, counting down.
TAAAGAATTGAGTTTATTATATATTTTTTCTTTAATGTGGTCAACTATTTGAATATTATTTCCACCAATTAAATATCCTATTCTTGTAAAGTTAGGAAGAGGTGATTTGAAATGGTGGATTTTGGCAACCGTGTAAAAACATTGAGAAAAAAGAATAATTATACTTAGTCTCAACTCGCAGAGCGTTTGGGCGTAACCAAGTCAGTCATAAGCGCTTATGAAACTGGATTGCGAATGCCTTCCTATGACATTCTTATCTCTTTGGCCCGGGTTTTTAAGGTATCCACGGATTTCCTTCTCGGAGTAGAACAAAAAGAAGGAATTGATCTTTCCGGACTAACGGAAGCAGAGATTAATGCCATACTAAATTTAATTAAAATAATGCGACAACGATAAATTGTTACTCCGTCTTCTTTCGTTTTGCACTTTGCAATGCTAAAAAACTCCCACTCATCAGCAATTACTGATATTGGAGAGTTTTTCATTATTCTTCATATATTCCGTCAATGACTCATCGACATAATTCATGCTTCATTTGCCAAGGCTTCCTCAATTGCCGCATACGGGATAGTTAAAGAACCGTTCTGCCTCCGCACGGTCAGGATACTTAACTACCTTCTCCGTAATGATCACATTGTGAATGTGCTACTCTAATTCCTCAATCGATTTCCTTATGCCATCCATGTTTTCTAACGTTACTACCGCCCAAAATACCCTTTTGGGATTCTTTCCCTTCAAAATATCCGCTGAAAAATATGATGCATCACCAAATTTCTTTATTAATATGTCCCTAGCCATGCGTATTTTCTTCCCTTTTTCCATTCCTTCAAGATTTGAATAATCAAGCATCCGTTCCATCGCTAATAAATCGTTTATCCTTGACCATCCTTCATCTCGAATCAAAAGTTCATACATGATTCGCACCAGAGTTGCCCCGCATGCCACGTCTGCCGGCGAATATGCCACCTTGCTATTTAGATACAACCCCTTAAAATCATTAATTGCCTTCTTCAGCTCCTTATCCTCACCGTTGTCAACTTGTGCGTATCTTTGAAGTTGCTTTTTGACATCCTCAATGACATTTTCCAAAACATACGGTTTTCCTTTTAACACGTCCCAAATTCCATCTGAATTTGCGCGTTCGTTCCATTCCTCCTCCGCCCTCTGTCTGTATTTCCGGCAAATTTCAGAAGGATCCATAAGCTCCCAACGATACTTGGTGAGCATCATAATGTCATAAAACTGCTTTACCTGTTCATCCATACGATCATTCTGAACACCTATCGTATTACATCCAAGAGTTGTCAGCTTGTCCGCAAACAAAGAATTAATAGACAACACTTGGTATTCTTTTTCGCTTCGCACAGCAAAAATGTCTTCACCTTTTACAATGCTATATTCCTTTTTGTTCGGTTGTGTGATGAATTCCACCTTTAATTCTTGGCTTTGCGTATCGCCTCCTTTGACATTTCGTTCCAATCCTGACAAAACAGAAGGTACATCCGTATAATATGTATACAACGGCAGTGCTGTTTTTGGCTTCTTTGGAACATGCTTTCTAAAATGGAATAGGCTACTCCCCTCACTCAAAGCATCCTCAATTTGCCTTAATACTTCGTCAATTTCTTCTTCAGTGCCACAAAACAACATGTCAATATCGACACTTGTTCTTTGTGCCTCTTTGGGAAGATAGAACTGCGTAGCTGCTCCGCCTTTCAACACAATCCTATCTCCAAGCCTAGACTGAATCTGTAAAAATAATTCCAGATCCCACAGAAATAGTTCCATGCGTCCCATGTTCTTAAAACCATAATCTTGCATTCTGGCTTCCAAAGTTTCTCGGCGAAATGCAACTTCATCATGATACAATCGTTTGTAATCCATACTTACCGTCCCCTTCTCATGATATCTACAAATTGCCTTGCATCTTTCGTAACATATTTGGATTCAACAATGTGCCTGATGTCATATTGAATTCCTCTTCTGTTTGCAATTGTCAATGCTCTTTTTTGATCAAAGTTTCCGGTCCTGATCAGGTTTTCATATATGCGAACCAACTCCTGCAGTGCCAGCGGATAGCCATTTCGCGTCACGGAATAAAAAGTATCCACAAATGCTTTCTCAAGCGTCGCCAGTCCGTCATTTTCATAATCAAAGTTCTCAGTGACATATATTACAACCTGCGTTTCTTTCCTCCCCGCATAGGTAGCTTCCTCATACCTGGTCTTTAACTCCGTTGGCTCCATCACAAGAAAACCATGTTCCAATAATACTACCTTTATTTCTTCCTTTGCCATTTTCTCGACAAACAAAATAACGGGAAACTGTTCAGGCACATGTTGCATATATTTTGCAAGTATGTCGAGCCCCGACACATAATAATAGAATCCCGTTTCAGACATAACATCAAATAATCTCTTGGCATCACTCGATATGGAGATATTACTCTTCCCCATCAACTCATTAAATGCATAAGTTCCTCTTCTCACTCTTTTGACATATCCAAGTTTTACAAGCTCAGCCATCAACCAATAACGAGTTGATTTTTCCAATTCCGGCAAAACATTTGCCACGTCTGCCATAATAAACGTTTGCTGATCCATGAGATTTTCACGTAACATGTTAAATTTCTCGTCTATTGCTTTCAATTCTTTCATTGTCGTTCTCCACGAAGCATACGCAAATATTATCTTTGCGTATGCTTATTAGTGCTATTCTTTTTTACTATATTATATGACTATTATGGCGATATTTCAAGAAGTTTACGCAAGTATTATCTTTGCGTAAACTTCTTGAAATGTAATATTATTTAGATATAACTATTTCCGGTTTTTCTTCTTTTTTTCTTTCCTCTTTAACTCTTTCTTTTTGAAGCCTTTCATCGTCTTTTTCGACAATATCTATAGCTATTACATTGTAAGCCCACCTCTCAGCTTTTACCTTTGCAGCTAACCAAGTTACAATAAATTCTAACAAAAAAATCATCATAAGTATCCAAGAAATCTCTTGCCTTAAATACCACAACAAACACAAATATCCTAAAGCAGATATTATTGTCATTGTCATCATGTCCCTACACAAAAGAAAGTCTTTTTGAACCCCCAAAATTTCCGCATGCTTTTCATGATGTTTATAAAGTCTATACCATTCTGCATTTTCCTTATTCTCTTTTTCCTTTCCTTGTAACAATTTTATCTCACTATAAATATTTTTATAAGCTTTAGACGCCTGATCCACCGTAAATCTATCATCTTTATTCTTTGTCAAAATTCTAGAAAAAATAGTGTTTCCGGGTTTACCAGTAAACGCCCATACTATTATGTCTTTCAACTTTCCTGGGACAACAGCATCTATTAAAAATATATAAATATATAAAATTGAAGAAAACAGCGCCGAAGATATAAATACTTTAAGCAAACCAACTATATCCGTTCCTGTTGAAGAATGCATAAACTGAGCAAGATTACCAGTTGAGGCCAAAATGATAAGTATATTTCCAATAACATAACTTTTTAATTCATCCTTCCTGTAATCTTTTGCGTCTTTTTCCATAAACCCTCCATCTGTACCATGCTTACTATAATGAAGCTCTCAATTCCTCATTATTTTTTTTAACAAATAACCCTATCAAATGATAATTCCAGTGCTCCTTCAAATCCCTTGGCACGATTCCTAAACATGAGCCTGTCTGATTTTGAGGTCATGAAACCAAAAGTTCCAACATCTCTTAATATACTCATGCGATGGAAGGCATAGTCTTTAGCTAATTTCACCTCTTGTTTTGCATACCAGCACAAAACATTTTTATTTTGTTTTGTTAATTCATAACAAATCACATCATCTAACCCATCAAAATAGATGCAAGTATTCGCAATAAAATATTTTGACAATGCTGCTATTGGCATTCTGCACAGCGCACGTACTTCATAATTATGCGCCGTAACATAAAGTCCGTTTATACCGTCCTTTGTCATACAAATCCAACATGAAAATCCATTAAGGCTAGTATCAAAATGTTTCCAGGGTGAAGGATCGACTCCCGTAATCTCTTTTATGAACCTGCGCCGTGCCAACATATTCTCTCTGCTTCCTATTATTTCAGGCCTATCACTTATTATAAAAACCACCCAAATTCACCCCTTTGCATGTCGAAACTCCTATCTTTTCAAGTATAGTGATTTCCCCCCTTAAAGTGTTATATGCCGCCTTATAATGCTCTTGCTTCATATAAGCCACAAGTTCTTCGGATCCTCCGGCATTTTTGCCATTACCCGTGTTATCGGATATAATGAATTCCTTCATGTAAGAAGCATCCCCTAACTTTTCCAAAATGCTACACCCATCGTCGAATTGACCATGATGCGGAAACTGTATTATTTTATATGAGCTTAACGCCTTCAAATATTCAGGAGATGCATCCCCGCACAATAATACTGGTGTATTTTTATCCAAATATAATTTTAATTGAACGCTCGCTGCATTCATTACTGTTTCTCCATTGATACTACCAGCGCCTTCATCTTCAATTGCCTTTGCTACGACTTCTGCAAATTCATCTTCTGATGGACCTACAATTTCGGCAGACAAAACCGCTGTACCTTCCTTCGCATCTATCACATTAAAATCGAACTCCATGGCCCTCTCTACGATTTCTGCTATCCTGTCAAATATATCCAAAATGTGATCACATATGGATTTTTTATTTCTTCGACCATCATCAAGAATTTTTTCGATTTTCTCGGCGCTCTTCAAGTACAAAGAGGTATAGATGGTTGTTTTATATTGCTTTTCCGCAAGGTATTCCATTAATGGTATTATTCCATCCGTGTGATCTGAATCATTGTGCGAGACGACTATGTAAATCTCTTGAATCAAGGAATTACATTCTAAAATACTCTTGATTCTCTCCGCATGTTTTTCATGACCGCAGTCGTATACAATTAAATGCATAGAATCGTATACTAATAGACAATCCCCAAAACGCGTTTCCAAATCGCCATCATAGTGACTTAATGCTTTTAGTTTCATAAAAAAAGCCTCCTTTAAATTATTCTATTTAAAGAAAGCCGAAATAAACATATGTTCCTGTTGTCAAAGGATCCGTTTTGCGATATAATAACTGTTGCGAAGAGTTTTATAACACAAAAGGGAGCCGTTCGAAACAATCACACTGTTTTGATCGGTTTTCTTTATTTCATTTTTACTAGCATTGCTTCGTATCGTATACTATAGCTTGTTAATCATTTTCTCCATGTAGTTCTCCATAATATGGTATCTGCCGGAAATCCGCTTTTGCTTGTCCTTCTTCGTGTTGAACTGGTAAATCAAACAAGCTTTCTATATCTGAAAAGTTCTTACATGGGAAATTAAATTCCTTCATTACCTTATGTTCGTTGACATTTATCAAAATTGCTGAAATTCGATTATTAAATTTAGCTACCTCCAATGCTTCAATAAACATATTAAATAATACTTCGTCAGCAAATCCAAAAGAAAACTTAATATTCTTTGCCTTCTCTGGTTCCCATGCATCTTGAAGAAAAATCACTGCGTAATTCTCAATAATTCTTCGAATGTAATTAACATCATCTCGCTCAGTAACATCATCTTCCCTGATAGCAGACAACATAGAAAAACCCCACTCAAGTTTTTCATTTTCAGGCAACTCGATCGCAAGATCACATATCATAGCACCACTAAATAGTTTCGATTGCTGATCTTCCGTTTTCTCGGATAATCCCAGCTTCTTTATAGTAATCTCTCTAGCAAACAACTCGTCGGTTATTATTTCTCGCATATCTCTGCGACGTCTTTGTTGTTCAAAAAACCTATTGCGTCTGAGCTGCATAGCACTATCATGCGCCGCCTCTTCCTTTGTAAGCATACCGTTTGCTCGCAAAAGATCCTTCAGCGTAAAAGGGCAACCATCAACGCTGCAGGCAGCAACTTTCTGAAGCACATCTATGGAAATGGGCTTTGAATAATTTTCATTAATTATTCTCGAAAGCATTGAAGAATTTACTCCTGATGCAACAGAAAAATCTGCCATAGATCTTTCGGATCCTTTCATGGCATTAATGATTTCGGTCACCATCGCTTTAATGGGTTGCCTTGTTTGCACATAATCCGCAATCTTGACTTCTTTCATTCCAATACTCCATTTAAAAAATTATATAAAATCGCATTCCCACTTACGCAATATATTTATAACAAAATATTTTAACTTTGTCAATACTAATTTTCATTTAAATGTAATTTAAAAATCATTTATATGAGATTTATATGTCGTATATCTGAAAGCCACATTTTATTTTTTCAATTTTCAGTCTCATCTTTGTCATACGATCTTCCCGTCGTTCATCATTTCCCGCAGCGTCCCCAGCGCTTCCTTCTCGATTTTCCGTAAGGTTCTCTCCGCGAGATGAAAGTACGCGGCGGTCTTGGAAATGGAGTTTGCCTTAAGCATTCCGAATCCGTAGTGATACGCCAGGAGGCGCCTTTGTCTCTCAGGGAGGAGCCTCAGCCGGTTTTGCATTTTCTCCAGCATGACGTGAAGCACGGCCAGGTTTCCCGTCGGATCCTTCCACTGCACTTCGCCTTCCCGGCCGGAGTACGTCTTCTCCTCGGCGTTCGGGTCACTTAGGAACACGCGCGTCAGTCCGTCTTCCTCCGTCTGCCTCTCAAAGGTTGACTGCAACTTCCTGCAAAGCCTGTACATCGCCTTAAAGGCGGCCTTGTAAGCATAAGTGGAAAACTGCGCGCCCTTCTTTTTGTTGTATTTTTTTGCCGCGGTCAGCAGGGCGATCCGCCCCTCCTGCAGGAGGTCTTCCTCGTCGAATCCGTCCGAGGAATTCACCTTCTTCCATCTCTTCACCTTTTTGGCCAGACCCGCGACAAGCCCCTCGTTTTCCATGAGGAGCTCCGTCTCCGCCTCAAGGTCGTTTTCCTTCACCCTCCTGCACAGTTCCAGGTTTCTTTTGTATCTTTCTTCCTTCGTCATCTTTACTTCCATAAGTCAAACAGCGCCGGCATGATCACCTCAACTGCCTCGTCCAGCTTTTCCCCGTATTCGTCATACACGTCGGGATTTTCCCTCAGGCCCGCCTTAACCGATTCGATCACGTTGCGTTTTCTTTGCTCAAACGGCAGCGCCAGGGGATCCCCCCGCCTTTCAATTTCGGCCCTGACCGCATCAAGAATTTCCGAGGTAAACTTTCCCTTGGCGTATTCGCGAACCTCGCTTCCCGTCTCCTTCCTGATATCGTCCACGGCGGCCATGAAATACTTTCGGATGTTGTTCAGTTCCATCGGTTCGGCCCTTGCCCTTTTCGACTTAATCCGTGCCCGGAGGGCGTCCGTCTCACCGTTTTTGGGAATCCGTCCCCGGTTGATGAATTCCGTCGCGAGGTCGTACGAAAAATCGTAAACGCTGTTGCCCGTGGCAAAGGCGATCACGGCAATCTCGCTGAAATACGTTGCCATGAGTCTCGTCGCCTCGAGAAAGTTTTCGTTCCTAAGAAGCGCGTCCACCACTTCCTGATTTGCGTTTTTCGTCAGCAGGCTTGCCGCGGCCTCCACGGAGAGTCCCAGCGCCTTCAGGTCATAATACGTCTTCTGCGGCACGTCCGAAATCCCGAGCAGGTAGTCCGACGAAACTTCGTAAAGGTTCGCCAGGCCCGTCAGCACGTCGCTGTTAACAGTTCTGGTCGTTCCGTTCTCCATCCTTCCGTAGGACGCCTTGTCTATTCCCAAAATCCCGGCAACCTTTGCCTGCGAATAATCCCTTGCCTCGCGCAGTTCCCTCATTCTCTGCTGAAGCGTTCCCTGCAAATATTCTCCCATTTGTTTTCTTCATTTTCCTTTCTTTTGCACCCAAACATATGTTCTGTATTTACCATATCACGTTCGTTGCGATTTTGCATCAAAAACTTTAAAAAACTTTTTTTGCGGCTCTCCAAAATGTGATTTCGCCGTTTTTCGGGCCATTTGGGATTACCCGCCGTATCATTACTTTAGAAGCGTTTCGAACAAGCTCTTTTTCCCTTGTTTTGACAAGGGCGCACGTCTATACCCTCCCGGGCATTCCGCGCGTTTTTCCCGCCTGCCCCTCGCTGCGGGAAAGAAAAACTGCGTTCGCTTCGCTTCCGGACGAAAGGACCAGGGCACTGCCTCAGGTCCTTTTTTATTTCCAAAATCTAAAGGAAAAAGGAGGAAAAACGAATGAAGGATTTGGAAAAAAACCTTGAAGAGGCGCGGGCCGACCTTGAGCGGGCCGTGCGGGAAAAGGAAGTCCTTGAGCGCAGGGTTACGCGCAAGGAGAACCGTCTTCGCAACGCGCTGAGGAAAAAGGATTCCGCCAGAACGCACCGGCTCATCATCGAGGGAGCTGAGCTTGAGTACGTGTTTGACGGAATCGAAAACCTGCCCCAGGAAGTCTTCTGGGCGTTCATGAGAAGGCTCGTCCTCGTGCCGGGCGTGAGGGAACTTTTTGAGCTGGCAAGGACGGAAGGCCTTCCCGCGGAAGGAGGTGATGACTGATGGCGCTTTATCATTTCGAGGTGACGCAGATTTCCAGGGGCCGGGGACAAACCGCCGTGGCAAGCGCGGCGTACCGCGCGGGGGAAAGGCTTCACGACTCGTACTACAACGAGGATCCCGACTACCGAAGGAAGGGGGGCGTCCTGCATTCCGAGGTCATTCTCCCGGCGCACGCGCCGCGCAGGCTTTCGGACAGGGAGACCCTTTGGAACGAGGTCGAGTCCGCTGAAAAACATCCCAGGGCGCAGCTGGCGTATTCCTTCGACGTCGCGTTTCAAAACGAGCTGTCCTTTGAGGAAAACCTCGCGCTTGCCAGGCGGTTCATCGCGGAAAACTTCACCGCGCGGGGGATGATCGCCGACCTGGCGTGTCACGATCCCCACAAGGACGACGATATTAAAAATCCCCACTTTCACGTGCTCTGCCCGATCCGCCCCCTCAATCCGGACGGAACGTGGGGAATGAAGCAGCGCCGCGAATACGCGCTTGACGAAAACGGCGAGCGCGTGCGGGACCGGAACGGGAAGCTTGTTTACAACGCGGTGGCAACGACCAACTGGGGCACTCCCGAGACGCTTCTTGCCTGGAGGGAAAACTGGGCGCGCCTCGTCAACGAGGCCTTTGAGAAAAAGGGAATTGCGGAGCGCGTGGATCACCGCTCATACGAGGACCGGGGCATCAACCTCATCCCGACCGTTCACGAAGGACCCGCCGTCCGCGCCATGGAGGCAAGGGGAATCCGCACGGACGTCGGCGACTGGAACAGGCTGATCAGGAAGGCAAACGCGCTCCTTCATTCCCTAAAGGGCAGCGTGAAGGCACTGGCCGACTGGATTTCCGAACTGAGAAAACGCATCGCGGAGCTTAAGGAAGACGAACGGCTGGCCCGACTGGAATCGCAGACGCTTGCCTCCGTCCTGTGCGGGTATTACGAAAGGAGAAACGCCGGGGCTTACTCCAACAAGGCCAGGGTTAACAACCTGAAGCAGCAGGCAAGGGCAATCGACTTCCTGCACGCAAACGGCATCTCATCCCTTGGCGACCTGGACAAAAAAGTGAAGGCAACGTATTCCGAAGTTTCCAGGGCCTGCGCCGAAGTCAGGGAACTGGACGACGAGGTTTCATTGATTGAAAAAACCTTGAGCCTCACGGAAAAGCTGGCAAAAGGGAAGCCGGTTTACGACGCGCTGCGAGGGATCAGGCGCAAGTCAGAATCGGACGCCTTTAAGGAACTGCACCGCGCCGAGCTGACCTCGTTTTACGCGGCAAGGCGCGAACTGGGGGAGATTTATCCAAACGGAATCCCGGACGAAACCGAGCTGCGGAAACGGCTGGCCTCCCTGAGGGAAAAACGGCAGCCCCTGTATTCCGCTTACAAAAAACTGAAGGAAGAAGCCGGCGCGGCATACGCCATAAAAAAGGCAATCCAGGCTGATTACGAAAAGGCGATGCGCGAACGCGGCGAAGACAAACTTAGAAAAGGAGAAGAAAGATAAATGGCAAAAAGAAGAATGATCTCATCAGACGTGGTAAGCACGGATGCCTTCCTGGGCATGTCACTGCGTGCAAGGGAACTTTACGTGCACCTCAACCTGGAGGCCGATGACGACGGCTTCATCTCGTCGGCACTGAAAGTAACCCGAATGGTCGGAGCGTCAAAGAAGCACCTTTGCGAACTCGTGGACAAGGGATACCTGATCGCTTTTGACGGAGGGCTTCACCTTGTAACGCACTGGCTTTTGAACAATCAGATCAGAAAGGCCCGTTACGTTCCCACCATTTACCAAAAGGAAAAGGCCCTCGTTACGACGAAAGGCAAGGTTTATCGGCTTCTCACGGAAGAGGAACTGGCCAAAAAAGCCGCCGAGGAAGAACAAAATGGCGTCCAAATGGACGCCAAAACGGACGCTGTTTCGGAACCAGACGGCGTACAAGCGGATGACGCTTTGGACGCCCAGATAAGTAAAGGTAAGGACAGTACAGAAAAGGAAAGATTAGAACAGAACAGACAAGACGAGGGAGACAATAAAGAGACCCCTCCCCCTCTCATCATTCCTTCCGTAAAGGAATTAACTGAATATGCCGAACAAATCGGCTATCAGGACTTCAATGCCGAAAAGTTCCTTGCCTACTACGGATCCCGAAGCTGGAAGCTTCCCGGAGGAATGCCCGTAACGGACTGGAGATTGCAGGTGGATAGCTGGAAGTCGCGGGAGGGCGATTACAAGCCCGCAAACCCGTCTCCCAAGCAACCCGCATGGAAGCCTGCAAACCAGAATGATTATGACTTTGAAGAGCTGGAGAAAAAGCTCATAGCAAACTAAATAACCCGTCACTCGTCCTTTGCCAAGCCCGGCAGGGGATTTTTTTATGTCAAGGGGCAGTCCTGCGCATTGCAGGCTGCTCCTTTTTTGTTTCAGTCAAAGGAAAACATGAATGAAAGAGGATAAAGCAATTATTATAAAACAAGCCTATTGGGACGCGGAAGCGAACATTCGCAAGTTGCGTCTTGGCGAATTGGATGATATACTTGGGATAATCGGTGCTTCATACGATGAAAAGATGAACAGAAGAAAAAAAGCAGAACTAAACACCAAAGAAGCCATTGTAAAACGGGTTCATGTTGGCAAGAGGGGAAATCCGATTGCCATCAGCCCGGCAAAAAAGAAAGGAGAAGACTACTATTTAACAAAACTAGATGGAAATTCCATCTACTGTAAGACCTACGAAGGCATGATTGACAAGCTATACTACCACTACGGCGGTGACGCTTTACTGCACAGCCATTCCGTGTCCTACTATTTTGAGCTATACATAAAGGATTACATTGAATGCAACCCCGGAAATGAAAAGACAGCCCGGAATACCAAGGCGGAATACGCACGCTTCGTTGATAAGGAGTTGGCAAACATGGACGTGCGAGACATTACTCCTAAATACCTTGAAAACTACTCCAAGAAGCTGATCACCCGTCTTTCGCTTAAGGTATCTGCCTTCAAAAACTTTAAGTCCTTGCTGAACAACATCTTTTCCGCAGCCATCGGAAATATGGTCATCTATCAGAATCCCGCCAAGGGAATGAACAACAAACCTTGCTACGCGCTTTGTGATCAAAGCATCAAATCGGATTTTGATTATGACGAAGGCCTTATTTCCGAGAAGGAAATGGAAAAGATTGAGGCGGAATTAAACCGGCGTTTGGAATACCACAGGCATTACAAGGCTCATTCCTTTTACTTTTATGATGTTATGACGCTTTTACATGCCGAAATTGGTTGCAGACCCGGGGAGCTGTGTGCCCTCAAGACTTGGGACGTTAAGGCAGAGGATTTACACATCCATGCGATGATAGACGCGGACGGTGACTATCAGCAGTTTACCAAAAACGAAAAGGGTGAATCCAAGGGCGGAAGGTTATTTCCCCTGACGCCCAAGGCGCTGGCACTATTGGATGAGCTTCAGACCCGCAGGGAACAGTTCGGCATTGAATCGGAATTCCTCTTCTGCTATGCGGACGGTCGCTACGTCCTGCCGGGATCCTACGAGGAATTCATCCGAAATGTTTTCAATCGCGCGGGCTTGCCTTGCAAAACCAGCTACGCCTTTCGCAGAACCGTCAACAATCGCCTGGAAGAAGCTGAATTTACTCCTTCGGAGCGTGCATGCCTGCTGGGACATACGCCAGACACGAACATCCGGCATTACACGAATCCCCGTAAACAAGCCACTCTGACCAAGTTTAGAAACACTTTTTGTGCCAGGTCGACCAAAGGTCGACTAAATAACGTGGTAGAATTTAAAAGTAAAAAGCCCAAGAACCGCGAATTCTCAGGCTTTTAGGTAAAAACAAACAGTGCTGGCAGCCGGACTTGAACCGGCACGGTGTTGCCACCGAGGGATTTTAAGTCCCTTGCGTCTGCCTATTCCGCCATGCCAGCAAACGCATCACGCAAGCTTACTGCCAATGTATGCCTGACGCAAACCTTGCAGATTGCGAATCACGACATATCGGAGCACCTTACGCGAATGGATGGGGGTGGATTCGAACCACCGAAGCAATTTGCAGCAGATTTACAGTCTGTCCCCTTTGGCCACTCGGGAACCCATCCATGGTCGGAAATCCATTTTTCAATGGTTACTTATTTCCTAACACTGTGAAATTCTACCATAAGTCCGTGCAAATTGCAAGTAAAATCATCGGCCAATTTTTTCTCTTGAACAGGTTGGCATGAAAAGCGTTCTCAATTTCCATAAGATCCTCCTGCCATCCGCTTTTTGAGCTATAGGATGAAGCGTCTCTTGCGGCGCATTTCCTCCTCAGGAGTCAGGATCTCAGGCTTTAGCTGTGCATTGACGGGGGCGTCCTCCATGACGGAAGGTGCGTGTCTGTCATATTTCAAAATCGTCGCGGAGGTTTTTGGCAGGGTAATATGCAGCCGGCCTGCATGTAATACATACTCCGGCCCGCCCAGGGAATAGCCTGCCTCGTCCGTCTGGATCAGGGTGCGCATGCGGCCTGTCTTGGGAATGCCGATGACCCAGGCATCAATTTCCTTCTCCAGTGGCCCGTCATTGTTGTTGATCAGGATCAGGCAATGTCCGTCCCGGTGAAATCTTCCGTAGGCCAGATAATTATAGCCTGCATCCACAAAACAAATAGATCCCCTGCGAAGCTCGTCATGGACATTGCGAAGACGGATGACGTCCTTGTGGAAATTAATGAGCTGCAAATCCTCCCTGTTCCAGGGATAGGTACGGCGGTTGTCAGGATCCGTGAAGCCGCAAAGACCTGCCTCATCACCATAGTAAATGGTAGGCGCGCCCATCCAGGTCATTTGGATCACAACAGCTTCCATGAATACCGGTTTACGAATATCCTGTTCCGCCGCCTGAGGACCAAGGGTTCCCGTACGTCCGACCTTATGATTCGTTCTGGTAAGAAACCTGGAGTGGTCATGATTGGAGAGCTCATTCATGGCTACCTGCCAGCTGGGCATGGCAAAGTTTGCGCCATGATGGCGCATGGCACCCCAAAAGGCCTCTGCATTCCCAAGCAAATCCTCACGGAAATCATCACTGTGCTTCTCCATGCCCGTAAGGAACCAGGTAACGGGCTCCATGAAGGCATCATAGTTCATGACGGTATCCCATTCATCCCCCTGCAGCCAATCCCTGGCGCAGCCATAATGCTCAGCAAGGATGAGGGCGTTTGGATTGGCCTCCTTTACAGCCTTTCGGAATTCCTTCCAGAAGTAATGGTTATATTCCGAACTATGACCTAAGTCTGCTGCCACGTCCAGTCTCCAGCCATCCGCATTGAACGGTGCGGAGACCCATTTTCGACCGATGTTCAGCACATATTCCTCCAGCTTCTTGGAGCCTTCATAATTGAGCTTTGGCAGGGTGTCATGTCCCCACCAGCCATCATAAGTAGGATTATAAGGCCATTTCGTCTCGTCCCTAAAATCAAAATAATTGCGGTATGGGCTCTCACTGCTGACATATGCCCCAGACTCGTATCCCTTGGCATTTTCATAAATGCGCTCGCGATCCAGCCATTTATTAAAGGATCCGCAGTGATTAAACACGCCATCAAGGATGACCTTCATGCCGCGGCGATGCGCTTCCTGCACGACCTTTGCAAAAAGCTCGTTGCTGGCCTCCAAGTTTGCCTTGTTGGTCACGCGGTCAATATAGCGGCTTGCAAGGCGGTTTTCGTTCTGGCCGGGATGCAACAGCTCCCCATTGTCTGAAACGATCTTTCCAAAGTGCGGATCGATATAGTCATAATCCTGAATGTCATATTTATGGTTCGAGGGAGAAACAAAAAGAGGATTAAAGTAGATGACCTCAACACCTAAATCCTTCAGGTAATCCATCTTGTCGATGACGCCCTGCAAATCTCCGCCATAGAACTCGCGAACGTCCATGGCAGACGGGTATTGATACCAGTCCTGCATCTTCTGAACTGGCTCCTGAATGTATGAATATTCATTCGTCAGAACGTCATTGGAGCGATCACCATTGCAAAATCGGTCCACGTAAATCTGGTACATGACGGCACCCTTTGCCCAATCTGGCGTCTGAAATCCGGGAATGATCGGAATGTCATAATAATCGTTTGGTTCATGACAAAGACCGCGCACGTCATAATAAGCAACCAAGGTACCCGTGCGAATTTCGAAGTGATAGCGCAAAATTTCGTTTTCCAGCTGATACTCGCAGGAATAATAGTCAAAATCATCCTCGGAGCAAAATTTCGTCATGGGAATTTTTTTGCCCTTAGTGACAAGCCACACGTTATCCACGTTGTTTCTCGCCGTGCGAAAACGAATGGTGACGACGTCATACCCGGCAGGCTCCGCAGGCGTGACAAATTGCTCCGTCGTATCTGAAAACAATGCCTTCAAATTAAAAACCGGCCTCATGGAGCCGATATATTGCAGGTCGAATGCCATAGTTCATCGCTTCCTTTTTGAGTCTAATATCCGTTCCTATTGTATCATTTTATGAGGGAAAAGGAAAGAGTCTACAAAGATTTTAAAAGTGAAACAGGCTACTTGGGGGTAGCCTGTTTCAGAGAAGGTATTTCTTTCTTATGGGGTATAGCAAAAACTATAATGTATTGGGGGGTTACGTGTATTATAATAGCATCCCCTATATTTTTTGCATAGTCTCAAAATTCACAAAGTTTACAAATTCGCTCTGCTATTTTTGTGCATTTCTACCAATTCTATTTTGGCTAAAATGTTGTAACCGCGGGAGGAAAGAGCGCTTCAAACTCTTCTCTGGTGATTCTTTCCTTCTCGAGCAGGAGCTTTGCACAGCTCTCGAGGACTCCCTTATGCTCCAAAATGATCTCCTTCGCCTTGGCATAGCAGCCGTCAATGATCTGCTTTACCTCGACGTCAATCTGTGCCGTCACGTTCTCACTAAAGGCCTTGGCATGAGCGAGATCCCTTCCGATAAACACTTCATCGTCATCGCTGTCATAGCTGATGACGCCAATGTTTTCGGACATGCCGTATTTGGTAACCATTCTGCGAGCGATCTTTGTTGCCTTCTTGATGTCGCTGCTTGCACCAGTCGTAATGTCGCCAAAGACAAGGTCCTCGGCAATGCGTCCGCCCAGGGAAACCATGATTTCCTGAAGCATCCGATTCTTGGTCAGGAACATCTCATCCTTCTCCGGCAGGGGCATGGTGTAACCAGCGGCGCCCTGTCCCGTCGGCACGATGGATACCGTATAAACGGGGCCCACGTCAGGAAGCACGTGGAACAGGATTGCATGACCAGCCTCATGATAAGCGGTAATTTGCTTCTCCTTGTCGGATACGATGCGACTGTGCTTCTCCGTTCCAATGCCAATTTTGATGAACGCCTTGTTGATGTCGCCCTGAGAGATAAATGCCTTATCCGCTCTCGCCGCACCAATGGCTGCCTCATTCATCAAATTCTCGAGATCTGCGCCAGAGAAGCCTGCCGTTGTCTGGGCAACCTGTTTCAGGTCCACGTCATCTGCAAGACTCTTGTTTTTGGAATGTACCTTCAAAATCTCCTCACGACCGCCAATGTCGGGCACGGACACGGTCACCTTTCGGTCAAACCGTCCGGGACGAAGAATTGCGGGATCCAGAATGTCCACGCGGTTGGTCGCCGCCATGATGATGATTCCCTCATTCTCTCCAAAGCCATCCATCTCAACAAGGAGCTGGTTCAGGGTCTGCTCTCTCTCGTCATGTCCGCCGCCAAGACCCGTACCTCTTCTTCTTGCTACGGCATCGATCTCATCAATAAATACGATGCAGGGAAGGTTCTTTTTTGCCTCCGCAAACATGTCCCTGACTCTCGCAGCACCGACGCCGACGAACATCTCAACGAAATCAGATCCGGAAATGCTAAAAAAGGGAACGCCTGCCTCACCGGCAACGGCCTTTGCCAATAGGGTTTTACCAGTTCCAGGAGGGCCCTCTAACAGAACACCCTTGGGAATTCTTGCACCCAGCTTGGTATATTTTGCAGGATTCTTTAAGAAATCTACGATCTCTGCTAATTCTTCCTTTTCTTCCCTCAGTCCAGCCACGTTTTCAAAGGTGACCTTCTTGTTGTCCTTGGTCAGTCTCGCGCGGCTCTTGCCAAAGTTCAGCATCTTATTGTTGCTGGCATTGGCCTGTTCATTGCTCTGTCCAAAGAAGATCATGAAAAGGAAGAGACCTACGATAATGGCAATGATTAAGGGGAGAAGTCTTGTAACGATCCAACTCTCCCTCTTTACGTCAGAGATGCTCGGTGCGATTCCGTAGCTTCTGACTAAGGCTTCTGCCTCTTGTACGTCCGTGACGTAAACCCTGCGGATGCTTCCATCCTTTAGGGACACCAGCACGGTACCCGTAGGCGTTTCGCTGTTCGGCGTGATCACCACCTGCGAAATCTTGCCCTCCTCCAAGTCCTGAATCAATCTCTCCCTGGAATAATCCTGCGCGCGATCCGTGATCTTGTTGATTCCGAGCAAAATCAAAAATAGAATCAACAAAAAGATAATATAAGTTCCTATTCCACTACTTTTTCTCTGTGGCACTGCCCTGTCCTCCCGTCTCAGTCAAAACTGATTACGCCAATATAAGGAAGATTACGATATCTCTGGTCATAGTCCAGGCCGTAACCAACTACATACGCATCCGGAATCTGAAATCCGGTATAATTTACGTCAACGTCAACCACCCTGCGGTCAGGCTTGTCAAGAAGCGTGCAGAGCTTTAAGCTAGCAGGCTTGCGGTCCCGCAGCATCTCCATGAGATAGCTCAGGGTTCGACCGCTGTCAACAATGTCCTCCACCACAAGAACATCCTTGCCCTGAATGGATTCGTCCAAATCCTTTACAATCTTTACGACGCCGCTGGACTTTGTATCGCTTCCATAACTGGAAACGCTCATAAAGTCAATTGACACTTGTGTCGTAATTCTCTTTGCCAGCTCACACATAAAGAAGCTGCCACCCTTTAAAACACAGATCATGTGAATCTGTTTTCCTGCATAGTCGCGAGAAATCTGCTCGCCCATCGCACGAATGCGGGAATTTACTTCATCCTCAGATATCAGTACCCTGACATGCTCCGCCATCTTTTGTCCTCCATTTCCTTTTCCATTCCACCTGTAAGATGGTTTTCGTATGCTCCTCCACCTTGTAGGCTTCGCTGATCCGATGTCCCGTAATCCAGAGAACGTGTCCTTCTTCTACTAGAAGTGGCAATGTTTCCCTATGCCTTCTCGGAAGCTTTTCCGTGATAAAATACTCCTTTAGGCGCTTTCGCACGGGGCATCCATCCCCGCCGCGGATCATCAGATAATCACCTGATCTGCGGGTTCGGATAGAAAGCGTATTTTTTATTTTATCATAATCGAACCATTTCGTATAGGTTTTTTCTGGAATTTGATCTTTTTTTTCATAAGGAAGAACGTGAAACAGGAAACTATCCTCCCCCCATGGAATCGTAAGAAAACCTTTTTCCGCTAGCTCCGACAAGGAAATTTTCTCTTCCTTTTCCATCAGATCTGCGGCATCTCCCTCACCCCGAGCTTCCGGATCCGTGCTTCTTTCCAGAATCACCTGATCATATTCTCGTCTGGCATGGATCCCAAAGGGCAAATCCGCTTCTCGGCCGCTTTCTCCATAAAAGAGCTTCCGCACCATCTCCACGTGCACCGCGCCAATGTCCTTCGCACCAGGACTTAGCTCCAAAAGAAGCTCCAGAAGAAGACGCTTTTGGATCAAGGCAGGAAAACGATCAAAGCTGTCACATGTAATTCGAAGCTCCTTTGAATGCTCCTTTGATTGTCCTTCTAGTAGCCCTTCGAATTGCAGTTCTGACTGTCCTTCAAAGCTTCCCACGCACGCCTTCCGCGCTGCACTCGTCTGCTGCCTGAGGTACTCCTCCGTCTCTGCGAGGAGCTCTGCCGCCTGATTTAGGTGCGCCGTGGCGCCGTGGCAGATTTCCTGCTCCGCATAGGGAAGAATATGATGCCGAATCCGATTTCTTGCATATTCATCTCCCGCATTGGTCGCATCCTGGCAATAGGCAATTTTCTTCTCCGCCAGGTATTCTTCAATCTCCTCCCGCGTTAAGCAAAGAAGGGGGCGAATCACCGTCACGCCTGCTGCCTTTGTCTCCCGCATGGGCGGAATACTGGCAAGTCCCTTTAGGCCGCTGCCGCGAAACAGGTTGAAAAGCAGGGTCTCCGCGCGATCACCTGCATGGTGCGCCAATGCGATTTTCACGCGTCCGTATGTTACTGTCGGCTTCGTGCTTCCAGATGTTGGCTTCGTGCTTCTAGCCGTCACAAGGTTTGCTTCCTCTTCCATCAGCCAAGCCTTAGCCTTAGTCTCAAAGATCTCGTAGCGTGCCCTTCGACCTGCCTCCTCCTCGGAAAGACCTTCCTTTTTTGCTAGCGTCGGGACGTCAACATCCTCCCGCTCAAAAGGAATCGCCAGTTTTTCACAAAGGCTTTTCACGTAATCCGCATCCTCGCCAGCCTCTTTTCGAATGCCATGGCAGACATGAACAACTCGCAGGGTAATCGGAATATGCTTCTGGATTTCATGCAACAAAAACAAGAGGCAGACGGAGTCTGCCCCACCTGACACTCCCGTCAGTATTCTGTCACCTGCTTCCAGCATCCCGAGGGATTCACTGTATTCCCATACCTTTTTCGTGATATTATCCGTGCTTTTCATGATATATAAATGTATCTCAAACTCGCAAAAAAGTCAACGTTTTCAAGGATTCTTCCATAGCGTGGCCACAAGAATCGTCATGTCATCCCTAACATTTCCAGCCGTCGCAAAAATGGCCAGCTGCATCAGCTTCTCCGCCATCTCCCTGGGACCTATGTCCTCCATGCCGACAAGATAGCTTCGTACGGCCTCCTCATACCCCTTTTCGCGAAAGGCCTCCAGAACGCCGTCCGTCATCAAAATGATGCTGTCTCCCTCCTGTAATCGCAGGTACTGCTTTTGGGGCTCCAAATCCTGAAAGATGCCGAGGGGAAGCTGTCCGCCCGCGATCTCCTCAACCTCCGACTCCCTTTTTCGAAATGAGACCGCGCCGCCAGCCTTGCAAAACATGCAATCTCCCCGCTCCAAATCCAGCTGGCAGAGATCCAGCGTGGGATGACCGATTTCCTCTCCCTTGGTCACTGCCGTCGCATTCACCATTTTCAGGGCCGTCTCTGGACTATACCCCGTCTCCAGAAGCTTTTCCATGAGATCCAGTACCCAGCTGCTGCCGCGGCAGGCATCCTCCCCTGAGCCCGTCCCGTCGGACAACAGCATGGTCAGTGTTCCACGTTCCGATTGTAATATGGAATAATTATCCCCAGAGATTTCCTCGCGACCCTTCATGACGCGGGCAAAGCCCGTGAGCGCCACATACTCAGGCTCCTCCACAAAGAGAAAGGTCCCCTGCTCCCTCCAAACCTTTTCCGGTGACGTCAAAGAGAGGCAATATTTTTTCCCGAGAACATTTTCCAGAACCTCCTCCGCCTCTCTGGCCATGATGCCCTCCTCCAGGTCCGTCCGCAGGCTCAGCCCCAGCTGACTTCCTGACGCATGCTGAGCTGCCATCCCCGATCCTCCGCCTTCCAGCGAAGCTTGTCCGCCCAGCGCCATGGGCACGCGACAGGCTCCCTCCAAAATGAGTCCCCTTCCGCGCAGGGCATGCGCCAGCTTCCTCCAAGTTTTTTCCTCCAGTGGCTCCACGCCCGCCATCTCATCTGCCGTCTGTTCCATGATATCCGCCAATTCCATCAAGTGTCCCGCAATCACGCCGCAGTTCTCCCGAAGCCGCTCTTCCTCAAAGAAGGTACGCCGATCCAAGCTCTGCTGCGGCTCCTCCCTCTGAAAACTCCTAGCCAGCTCCCGAAAGCTCTCCGCGTAGCCGCAAAGTCTTCCGCCGCAGACATCCGGCATCTGGAACGGATATCTCGCCTGCCTCGTTTTTTCCTCCAAAAATTGCATCCTCTCGAATTGCATGCCCATTTGCCCCCTTTACCAGTCCTTTTGGTTGCAATTATAGGAAGAACCCGTCTTTCTTTTTGTCAAATCTGGTTGCGATTGCCTTAATATTTAGCGACAAAAAAAGCAGGAGCCTTATTTCTCCTGCTTAAAAAGAATCTCACCTTCATATACCAGACCCAGCTGATCCTGAGCCACTTCCTCAACATAGCCCTTCGTCTGGGTGTATTTTCGGAATTCCTCTAATTTCTTTGCCCGTTCTTCTTCCTTCTGAATCTCCGCCTGAAGCTCCGCGATCTTCGCATCATAGGCATCAATCTTTTTCTGAAGTCCCACGGCACTGATGGCAATCACCGCAACAATCACCAGAACGGCAAGCGTCACCAGAAACATGCTGACACGGTTCTGCTGTGGCTTTCGATATGCAGCTCTCCTTCTCCTTCGCGCATTGTCCCTTTGATCCCTTGACCTTGCGCTGGTTTTTCTTCCTGCCATGGCAACTCACTCCTTTGCCTATTATTTTAATCACTCCAAAAAGCCCCGTCAACAGCTTTTTTAGAACGAGGGTCGCGTATTTCAAAAAGAGAGGACTCGCGATGCTTAGGTATGCCCAAATCCCTGCCATGGCGGCGAAAATGGCGTACCAACGGAGAATTCCATGATTATCGCGATGCAGAAGCCTTAGGATTTCTCCCGCACAGAAGCACCAGTAGAGCAGATCTTCTATGGAGACCAGAATACACCCCCGCGGAAATACTCTGCGGGACACCCGAAGAAGATCATAGACAAAGGCCAGAAAAACGCCCATTTCCAGGGCGTGTAGCATGAAAAGGTTTTCCTGCGACATAGGCCGTCTCGCCTATCGGAACAGGCGGCTGAGTAAGGACGACGCCTTCTGCTGCCCCGTGGGAACTGCGTCCGAATAGGTAAAGCTGTCCAGCCTTCCGTCAATGTCCACTTCTCCCTTTTCCAGCGTTAACCGACTGACATGCAGATCGTCTCCCTTGATTTGCAACATTCCCTGCTCCGTCTCTAACAGGATCTCATGTAAATCAAAGGATAAAACATCCTTCACGCCGCTCAATAGGCAGGTCTTCCTCCCCGACATCGTAAGCTTATGCGTTTTAATGGGCGCGTTCAACTCCTCCATATGGCATCCTCCTATAAATTCCATTATAACTCGGGGTTGACTTGGCAGTCTCCTCAAGGTGTGCCCTTCGGCACGTCCTTCGCTTAGCTCAGGATCGCAGGCATAGCCTGCGACAGTGCCCGCTCGCGCTATGGGTGCAGCGTATCTTGGGAGACTGCCAAGCCTTCCCCCCCTGAGTTTATGGACAATTTTTGTTCTGTGACATTGGTAGTACGTATCACAATATATGCGTAGGAGAACGCTTTATGAATACAAATTAATAAGAAAATCTTTATGTGTGAACGCTTATGCTCTGAAGCTTTTATGCAAAAACCTACATGAAAAATGGATGTGCATAAGTTTATAGGTAAATACAACTTTATAGGTATTTAAACATGTCCCCGGCTTCTTCCTTGCGAATGGTCTCCTGGATGCTGAGAACCTCAACCTTGACCTCCTTGTTGCCAAAGCCAATGGTAATGACGTCCCCAACCTTAACGTTCGTGGATGCCTTCGCTGGCTTATCGTTGATCATGACACGGCCACCATCGCAGGCCTCATTCGCCACCGTGCGACGCTTAATTAACCTCGAAACCTTTAAATATTTATCTAATCTCATAATGAACCCTCCCGTATAATGAATCGTTTCTCTATTAATTCTTTTTCTCCTTTGCTTGCCTATACATCATTCCAGCCTCTCAGGCAAGTATTTTTCTTCCTTTCCGCTTGCCTAGTTTCTTCTTTTCGCTTCTCAGGCAAGCATTTTCGCTCCTTTCCGCTTGCCTAGTTTCTTCTTTTCGCTTCTCAGGCAAGCATTTTCGCTCCTTTCCGCTTGCCTAGTTTCTTTTTTTCGCTTCTCAGGCAAGCATTTTCTCTCTTTTTCGCTTGCCTAGTTTCTTCTTTTTCCTCTCAAGCAGTCGAAGTTGTCTTGAAAACACTGCCACTATTACAAAAAGTTCTTCCAGCCAGTTATTTATGGCGGAATTTCACTGCCTGAACGAAAAATATAAAACAGGCAGGGGATTTTTTCCCCTGCCCGCCATTTTGGATTTGTGTTTGCAATGCCTATCAAGGCTGCGAAATGCCTGATCCCAAGGATTACTCGTTGATGGCATCCTTCAGGGCCTTGCCAGCCTTGAACTTAGGTGCCTTGGATGCAGGAATCTTAATGGTCTTATTGGTAGCAGGGTTTCTGCCCTCTCTAGCTGCTCTTACGGAAACCTCAAAGGTACCGAAGCCAACCAGCTGAACCTTCTCACCCTTCTTAAGCTCTTCAGTTACGATGTCAGTGAAAGCCTTCAGAGCCTTCTCAGCATCCTTCTTGGAAAAATCTGCGCTCTCAGCGATTGCTGCAATTAATTCTGCCTTGTTCATGTTTAGAACTCCTCCTGGTAAAATTTAATGTCGTGCCTGCTTTCGAACTCCCCGAAAGCGAGCCTAAACATGAATATAGCCGCTTTTACGGGCTTTGTCAAGGGTTAATCCGCACGATCCATCTGCAAATCATAGAGATCTTCCAAAGGAAATTCACCCTCTTGGTCCATGGGAGCAATTTCCAGCGTTGGCCAATATCCCGTGGATTCATTGATTTTTCTGGCAGACCTGATGACATGATAGGAATCCTGCAGACCCTTTTCCTGGATCCAGCGGTTCATGGCTTCACTAAGACCCACGACATTCTGCTCATAGGATCCGCCCATGTCCGCACCATGAGCAATCGCATTCACGATGATGTCATTTATCAATTGAATTTCCTGTTCCATCCCTCTTCCTCCAAATCCATGAAATCTCTTTTCTAAAAGAATTTTAGGACTTCCCCTATTATCGCATACCGTCAGGTCAAAGTCAATTCTTCCTTGCCCCCACAAACAGCGTTCTATACTCACTTGGAGACATGCCCTTTTCTTCATGGAAGACCCTGTTAAAGCTTCTTACGCGCTAAAGCCCATTCTTCTCATCGTTTTGACTTCCTGACAAAGAGGCTGGAAATCTTCCTTTTTCAGAAAGCAAAGCTCTTCCTTGCCAAGCTCCTTGTCCGCAGACTCCTTGATGACTCTCTCTGACTGGCGAAGGATCGCCTGCTCCAAAAGATTTCGAACATAGCGTCCGTTACCAAAATTCTCTTCCGTAAGGGCATCCTGAAAATAGTCCCTGCAGGCGCTATAGGCATCCTCGTCGAGGGTATATTCTCTCTTCTTCGCCATGAGCCTTAAGATGCCAAGAAGCTCGTCCGCGTCGTAATCAGGGAATTCCATGTGGAAGGCGATACGGCTCCTCAATCCTTCATTCTGCTCCAGAAAGACCTTCATCTTCTCCGTATAGCCGGCAAAGATGACGATCACCTCGTTGCGATAGTTCTCCATCAGCTGAATGATGGTATTGATGGCCTCAGCGCCATAGGTATTGCTGTCGTCTACGAGGGAATAGGCCTCGTCAATAAACAAGACTCCGCCCTGCGCTTCCTTAAACTTGTCTTCCACGATCTTGGCGGTCCAGCCGACATATTTCCCGACGAGGTCCTGACGGCCACACTCTACGAACTTACCAGATTTCAGAACATCCTCGTCCTTCAGGATTTGCGCGATCAGTCTGGCAACGGAGGTCTTTGCCGTTCCAGGATTTCCTGAAAACAGCATGTGCAGGGATGCGCCTTCAACATTGAGTCCCATACGCTCGCGCGCCCGCATGACCTTCGACGCGGAAATGATCTGGTCGATGACCTCCTTCGCCTTGGTCAGACCGATCATGGACTGCAGCTCCTCATAGGGCTTGCTCTCCATCTTTGTCAAGGCGACCTTGAAGGTCGTTTCGGTCTTATAAGCCTTATATACGTGGGTTTTCAGACCGCTTCCATACCAAGCGTTGTACGCATTGAAGATGTCCGTCACGGTATAGGTTTCCGCCTCGGGAAGATAGCCGGCCACGTCACTGCAGTCCTGCACCTCGAAATCCGCCTTCTTAGTCAGCGCCTTCAAGTAATTCTTTGCTTCCTCATAGGTGCCGCTGCCCTCCGTGACCTGAATGACGTCAGCCTTATTCAGAATGTTGTTCATGGCATCGCTGCCCTTAAAGGATTTGCCCATAATCTCGACAAAGATAAACAGCGTATCCTTCTTGTTCTGCTCCAAAAGCTTGCCTGTCAGCTTCGTGAATTCGTGGAAGTCCGTCGCAAACCTGCCCATGTCGTCTTCCGTCTTCATTTCGATGATGACAACGCCACCTTCGGCAGCCTCCAGAACCTTGCGGTATCGCTCGTCACGATAGGTTCCCTTCCTGACGTTCCGAACGACAACCTGTCTCGTTGAAAGCAGTCGTCCATTGGAATACAGGGCTTCCAAAAGGAGCTCAAAGATGTCTCTCGCCGCCTCCCATTCTCCGGCGCTAACGAGATAATGTACGGGATGCCCGAAATACTCCTTCCGATTTTTCTTGTCATAAATTCTGTCGAGCTCTTCATAAAGGCTCTTAGATCCAAGAATTTCATCCGCACGCTTCTTGCAGCACGATAAGGACTTCTTACGGTAATCGGGAACGAACTCCTCCAGTTTAAAGGGAAGGGGATCTGCCCAAGAGCTCTGATATTTGACGTTCAGGCGATCCATCACCCTTGAGGAAGAGCCAAAACGATTCATGCCGAGCTCGTTTCGATAATCCTCGACCGTCAATTCAGTTTTCTTCAAAATGTCACAGTCAGGGAACTTTTCCAAAATCTCGGCTTCCCAATGCTCTCCGCGAAGGGCATCCAGCCTTACGGCGACATAGACATCCATCTCGATATCCATTCTTCGGGTCACATTGATGACATACTTTCCATCCTTTAGGAAATCACCATAAAATTCCTCGTTGATGGAACTGATTTTTGAGTCACTATACAGGCTATACAAGGATTCCGGACGCTCAGAGAAGGCACTGTGATAACCAGGTTTCCTCAAATCCTCCTCCCTGCCAACAAAACCAGAAAGGCTTTCATAATCCTTCCAACGCAATTCATATGCATAAAATAACATGGCATTCTCCTCCTAATTTTAAATTGTTTCGCGATGTTTATTGTATTTTTGCTTCACGACATTCGATTCATGAAACGCGGCTCCGTTAATCGATGAAGGATTCGTTTCTCGCTCAGCGAGCACTTACGACCTTGTCAATCAGCCCATATTCCAAGGCCTCCTGCGCCGTCTTCCAATTGTCGCGCTCGCAGTCCGCCGCGATCTGATCAATGCTCCTTCCCGTGTTCTCCGAAAGAAGCTTGCAAAGCTTTTGCTTTGTCTGCAGGATGTGCTCTGCCGCGATCCGCACGTCAGTTGCCTGTCCGCTGGTGCTGCCGAGGGGCTGATGAATCATGACCTCCGCGTTCGGAAGGGCATAGCGCTTTCCTTTGGCGCCGCCAGCGAGCAGAAAGGCGCCCATGCTCGCGGCCATGCCGACGCAGATCGTTGATACGTCACACTGGATAAACTGCATGGTGTCGTAGATCGCCATGCCGGCGGAGACAGAACCACCAGGGCTGTTGATGTAAAGGCTAATGTCTGCTTTTGGATCTACGGACTCAAGATACAGAAGCTGCGCGATGACAAGATTTGCCGCCGCGTCATCAATCTCGTCTCCCAAAAAGATAATTCGTTCCTTTAAGAGTCTGGAATAAATGTCGTAGGCCCGCTCTCCGCGGCCAGTATTTTCAATGACGGTTGGTACTAATCTCATGTCATTTTCCTCCTTGTCTCTCTACTATGAAATAAATCGTTCCTATCTTAAATTTGTTTGCCCTATCATAAATCTGTTTCCCTGTCATGAACCCGCTTGTCCCTGTATCGCATGTTCGCTAAACAGAGTTTGCTCTACTTCCGTGATTGCCTCGTCCGTCATTTTTTCACCGGAAAGAATGTCCATTATAAATTGCGATAGCTGATCCATGAATTTGGGACTATCCTTCAGGAGCGTGCCGTGAGTTCTTCTTCGCTGCTCCCCCCAAAGAAGATACGGGATCATCGTCACAAGGCAGACGGTTTTTCGGGCATAAAAGATCCGCCAGGAGAAAGGACTCTTCGTATCGTTCGTTACTACGGTATCCGCCTGGTATCTTGGAAGAATCCGTGCATTCACTTCATTCAAGAATCTAAGAAGCTCCTCCTTCTGTTCGATCCCAACATATTTCTCCAGACAAACGGGAGGAATAAAGAGCTTAAACTCTGCTGCCAGATCAAAATATTGGATGGTTCCCCGCAAAATGCCGCCAGGGACATGCTCTGCAGCAAAAAAGATTTCCTGCGTTGTGAGTCCTTTTTGTTCCTCTTGCCGAAAGGCAATTTGATGCATGGACATGTCAAAAGCAAGGCTATGCGCGTTACGCCACGCAGTATCCCTTCTTTTGCTTTCGATCGTCTTATGAACCTCCACGGGAATGGAATAAGAAGGCAGCGGGATCTTTGGAATTCCATCATAGAGCGAACGGGCCTCATAGGTTACGTCCTGAAGCTCCTGCCCGGTCGAAAGCCTTAAGTCATTGATGGCAAGAAGGTCCTGCACGCTTTTGTGGTTTACATATAACGCATTCACCCAAATGGTACGCTGGAACCTTTGTTTCCTTCCATTTTCCAGATTTATCAGTATGAGCTCGACCCATTCATTCTTACTGGTTGGTAACTCCATGCCCATATTATCATATCCACCATAGATCAACCCTTGATCCCCAATGCGAATACTTTCAACATAAAATAGCTCGTCCTTTTTCTGTCCATTGGTCCGCGTTTCGTAAAACAGATAAGGATTTTCCATGGTGTAAAGCAGCTGATAAAGCTCCCAAAGTACGTCACTGGTAATCTCTTTTGGTCTACGAATGGTCACTATCATTTGTACGACCTCCTTTCATCCAAGTGTCAGTATGTTAAGATAAAGAGGAACTCGGGGTATGGGTTTGGACAATCTTTCTGGTAACCTTTTAACCCAGAAAGATTGTCCAAACCCTCCCCTCGAGGTTACAAAAATGCCTAACTTAATGACACTGCCCTTTGTTTGGTTTATTAGTTCACTAATTCCACGGACTTCCCGCAGGCATTCAGCGCAAAAGCCTGCGCAAGGTAAGTCGCCTCTCCCCAAAGGATCACGGACGGTGCGCCAATGGTCACAAGATGACAGAACCTCCTAGCCCGAAGGATCAGGTGCTTCGCCACGAGGTCATTCTTTAGACTCTTTTCCAAGTTCGTGAAATACTCTTCCTGTTCCGTTTTGGTATTCTGAATCTCCTCGCCCAGCTCCAAAAGGGACGTATAAAGCTCCTGAAAATCTCGAATCGTCCGCTCCAAATCCAGCTCATCCCATACCATCTGGCACTTGTAAAAGCGTCCTGTATCAGGAATGTCGGGATCCGTAGACCACTCGGGAAGGAAAAGCGTTCCGTTTTCATCCGTTTTGTCATACATCCCTTGGATGGTACGGATTGCGGAGCCTTCCTTAAGGATACGAACCGCATTGCTGGAGTAAAAGAGGCTTTGGGCCGCGATCGACTTTGCAAAACCCTCGCCCAGATAACAGTATTCCAATGCCATGTCCAGTACGGAACGCTTTCCTTTTATATCCGGGAGCAGCGTCTTTCCCATCTCCTCAAGCTTTCTTGCTACCTTCCTGGCGATTTCCTTTAATTTCTGAAATTCCCTGGCCGTAGGTCGCAGCGTCTCATCATGGAATCTGTCCGCAAATCCACGATACTCATACAGATCTCGAATCTTGGGCATTCTGACAAATTCCTGATCGCCAAATTCTGAGCTCAAGGCTGCCTCCAGACCCTGTTCGTTCTGGGCTTTTTCTGAAATACGAAGGTCGTCGAGGAAGCTCCAGGTACAGTTCTTGCCGATGCCGGAAAGCTCCATATCCACCATAAGCTTCTCTGGAAAGATGTTTTTCACCTTCGACAGAAGGTTCGTCATCTCAGAGGCATCCCGCTGCGCTTCTTCTACCAGATCCGGCGTCAGATCGATATACTCGCCGCGAAGCTCGTCGGCAATGTCACGGCTGTTCATGGGATCGTCCCCATCCAGGCCCATTCCCATGGACATAACGTCCATAAAAAGGTCCGGAAGCTTTTTTACCTGCTGCTCCATGGTGTCGATTATGTCCTGCAATTCATCCAATACATTCTGATTCTTTTCGTTTTTCATAATCTTGTCCTCCCATGCTATGTCGTTGGGATCAAAAGGCTTTTGACCTCAACGGATGCTGCGGATCACTCCGCAGTTTCGTGTTACCACTGGGCAATAGAATTTGGTCGCCGAATTCTATTGTCCATATTCAATTTTCAAGGTACCTGTTTTGAAAAGCGTCACGTCCTGTTCCAAATGTGCGTGACAAAACGTCACAAAACCCCAAATCGCGGTCAAACAATATTTTGTGTTCTCGCAATTTTGATTTTGCATTTTATCGTGTTTACAAAATAGCATTTTCTTTTGCGTTTGTAAATAGTTTTTTGTAATTATTTTGTGTTTGCATAATATTTGTAATGTTTATACAAAATATCACGATTTCCTTTGTGAATTTTTCTTGCCTGCTTCGCAGTCGCTTGGTTTCCTTCCTCTTCACTCATAAAATCCAGCTGCCTTCGGCATCTGTCGCTGCTTCGCAGCTTATGATTTTATTTCGTGTACGCTCGGTTGAAACCAAATGCCTGCTTCGCAGTCGCTTGGTTTCCTTCCTCTTCACTCATAAAATCCAGCTGCCTTCGGCATCTGTCGCTGCTTCGCAGCTTATGATTTTATTTCGTGTACGCTCGGTTGAAACCAAATGCCTGCTTCGCAGTCGCTTGGTTTCCTTCCTCGCTACACAAGAAGACCCTGCAATCTCCTTGCAGGGTCTTCCTCATTCATCTAATATATGTTATTCAATTTTCAAATCAACTGCTTCCTATTGATATTCCTCCATCCTTTTTTCCAAAAAGATACTCGTCATTTGTTTCCCATCATACCGTTCCAGGAAGCTCTCCTCCACGACTCTGCCCGCATCCAGATCTACCAACAGTGCTGAAACATAGTTATGCACTTTTATTTCGGACAGCATGGAGAGAAACACCTCATACGCCGTTTTCTCCACAAACACAAAGGTTTGCATTACATCCTTCAATGTTTCCGGCTCCCATGCGTCCCTTAAAAAGAAGGAATGATAGGCTCGAAAACCTGGCAATGCTTTAGGTCTTCCACCCCTGTTATCAAGAGTCGTCAAATTCACGACATAATTCCAATACAGCGGCTCATACCCCTGAATCCGAATCGCAAAAGAGCTGGGAACGATAAGTCCAAACTTGCTCTTCGGAATATGATTAGGAACAGGATTGCTCCCATCCAAGGAAAGATCTTCAAAAAGCCTCGGAAAATACTGAATCATGTGTCCCCTGGCCAAATGCTCGTCCGCAAGAATATTTCTCACCTGAAGCTCCTTATTCTTTCGCTCAAGCACCTCCCAGTAAACGACTTCCTCCGAAGCTTGTTTCCCTTGCTCCTCCGGCACCATGCCATTCGCCTGCATCATGCTTTCATAATCTACGCGAGCCCCTGGCGCGGCATTTTTCACGATCGACTGAATAATCTCCGCAGACAAAGACTTCGCAAGATTCCCGTGAATGATCCGCGAAAACGAAGACGCGGTCAGCGTGCCGCACTGCTCCGCAAACTCCGCCATGGTCCTCCCTGGGCCCTTAGCTTCCTTAATATAGGCTGCTAACTTCAATTTATCCGGCAACCGCGTCGCGACATACTTGCGGTTGAAATCATTTCTCTCATCCATTGCCTTCACCTCACGTAAGCTTATCTCCATACGCCCTTCAACCTTTACATTAACGTGAAAGCCTAGGCTTGTCAACAAAACATTTTGACTTTTTGCAATTTTCTTGCATGATTATATGATTATATACTATTCATCATTTACAACACATGATTTAAGATTCTATTGATAGTCTCGGGGTCTTTTACGTCCCTTTGATGTCTATTCCACCAGCTAGCAGTTGGCTGTTCACTTAAAAATACATAAGTACCATCGTCTAACATGACATATTCTTTTCCTACTGCAAGCCAGTTCGAAATTTTCTTATTTGGAATGTAAACATACTTAATACTTTTATTATGTGCCTTTAAGTCATCCATATGATAACTTAACATTTTTTTACAATACTCAACTCCATCCCAATTTTTCTTCATTTCAATTTCTGTCGAATCAGTTTTATGCACATAAAACATATCTCCGTGATAAACCGTAATTTTTCTCTTCTGATCCCGGTCATATTGTTTTTTAATATTCAATTTATTATGGTTTAGCAATGCGTCTGAATCTATTTGCTTTTCCAATACTGCCCATGATTCCTTGCTCCATGGCCACCGTCCTTTTCCAACAGTATGATCAACAATTTTCATAATTTTGCGATAATAGCCATTATTTACAATGCGCCCTTGTTTTTCTTCAGCATAACTATCGATTGCTAAATCATCGTCAACTGAAAATAAGTATAACCGTTGATTTCTTTCGTCATCAGCATTTATACTGTCTCCTGCCGGATTAAGACCGATAGTTAAAACACAATCTTCCGGATTCGTATCATCATCTGAAATAAAAAAACCAGTAGAAAGTGAATTCATAAAATCCCATTGTTTTTTTAATCCTTCTTTTAATCCATTGATAGTTAATTCCTGATATTTATTCATTTATCCATACTCTCCTTTATTAATCTGTTTCGCAAACAAATGACATAAACTTTTCCTTTTATAAATGTAAACTTCGCTAATACACTTTTCTTAGTATGTTTCAATAATTTTTTCGTTTTACTGCAATGCTTTTTTTAGTTCATTTTCTAGATCCTCTTGCTTAAAATACCCGAATCTACGACTGCTCGGATGATGGACATGAAGAAACCTGTCCTTGTATTTTCCTTGGTAAGCATGCATTGCCAGAGAAGACGTCACCAAAACCACTTTAGGATCAAGCACCTCGATTACCGTATCCAATGCCAATTGTGCCTGCGCCTTATTATTCCTATTGAATTCTCTTGAGGGATATTTTTTGTTTTCTTCCTCAGACAACTTTTTTCTTCCTACGTTTAAGCTTATGTTAAAAGCTTTTCCCTTATAGAGGGAAGGCATTTTATAATAATCCGTAAAAGCAAAATATTTATAATAATACTCCCGAATATTTTTTTCAGACGGTTCCACTTCCGGAAATTTCAATTTCAACAAGGCCGTTCCCATGGCCTTGTAAATATCGAAGAAATCTGAGAGCCCGGTTCCAAATTCCTTAATCACGTTTCTAGTCCAATCACCATCCCAGCATGTCTCCGGGTATACTCTCATCAGTTCTTCCATGGTATATTCCGTATTCCACCATTTTTCCGCAAAAAAAGGAATCCCAAACTGATCAGATTCTGTTTCAGCATCCTGCCCTAAGTAGTTACTTTCACCCACATGTAAAATACGAAATTTCTCATACTCTTCGCCTATGTGTGGCAAAGAAAACTTATGGATCGCAAACAATGGATCCTTTTCCATCAATTCTTTATCATACTTTGTTTCTTTCATGACTGGCTCCTCCGTTGGTCTCGCATGGAATAATAATATCATATATTCACGACTATCACAATAAAAAGGCCGCCTTCCTTAAACTCGGAAGACGGTCTCAAGAAATGCTTTCTTTTCAGTTTCCTGCGACAGTAATTTCTCTAATTTTTCCAGATTCTTTCCAGGGATCCAGGCTTTCCCCGAATTATAATAAAAATTCGCGATCTTCCAAAACTTCTCAGGATAGGAAAGTCGGTAATACAGGTCGATTTTACTGATCGCCGAAAGGGGCCTGATTCTTTCATACTCACGAAGAAGCTTCTCGCCAAGCTGCGCGGACCAGCCACTCTTTTCCAAAAGCTTACGAAGTAGCAAGTGCAGGTCTCGCACGGGATCATCCTTGATGCATCGCTCAAAATTAATCAGGTACCAGGCCTTTTGATCCAAAAGGATGTTGTGATATTGGTAATCGCCATGACAATATGCAAGCCGATCCTCTCGCTGCGCCGCGTTTTGATAGGCCTTCCAGCCCTCCTGGGCTTCCTTCGCCTGATCATAAAACCGATCAAAACACCCTAATAAAGAAATCTCAAACCAGGTCTTTTGGCTGCGCCCCAGCAAAAACTTTCGAATACGTCGAAGCTCCCGATTGCGCTTTTCATACTCCGCCATGACATCCACTGGTGCCAGCTCAGCCTTGGCTTCATCCTTTCGCACGGCATTTCCTTTGGCCTCGAGGTTCTCTTGCCCTGATTGGATATCCGACCTGATCCTGGCATCCTCCGTCTCCATTCCTGCATCTGCCATAGCTCTTGCATCCTCTGGTTCCATTCCTCCGTTCGATAGGACTGCGATATCCTTCGGCTGCTCTTCCTGCAACCATTCATCCGTCGGCGATTTCCTTCCTTCCCACGGTTCCGAGGTTAGCCCCTCCTGCGTGCTTAAATGGAGCTTCGCGAGCTGCCTTACTGCCGCAAGGCATTCCTCGGGCTCACGGATATTGCACTCCCGCCCCTCGCGATAGGTCTTTAATATATACGAAACCCCGTCATGATCCTTAACGGAAAACTCGCCCTCCTTCGTTGGAAGAAGCTGCTCTGCCTCAACGAGACCCTTCTCCGCAATGGTTCGAAGAAGTCGATCCTGCACGCGCAGATGCTGCGGACTTCCCGCATATTCCTTAAAAATCAGGGTGCCCCTGTCGGTGTCACATAGGATCGCCCCCCGTCCCTTACGGGTTCCTGCCACCTCTATTTCATATTGGTCCAACAAACTGACAGCCCTGTCATTCATGCTCCATCCTCCGATTCCTAGACTGTGATCGAAGTGATTTCTCATGAATCGCGATTACTATCCGCACCGCGACTTCTAAGCTTTCCTTCGGGTCACACCTAAACTTATGAATCAAAGGATGGTTTTATGCCAAGATGAAGCTCTTTATCAAATCCTTACTCAGACATCCATCTCTTCTATCGGTCTTTTTCCCTTCTCAGGCTTCCGCCTCATCTGCCAATCATTTCATTTTCTCAGGCATCTGCCCCTTTATCCGCTGTCTCGCTTGCTCCGTCAAGTATTCCTTCGTGTTGCGAGCTGGCTCCTCTAAAACCTCCTCTAAAAGAGCCTGCAGGCAGCTTCCCAGCTCACGCCCCGGCTTCATTCCCAGCTGGATCAGGTCACTTCCGTTGATGGCCAGGTCCTTTAAGCTCACGCACTCATGCTGCTCCATGATGGCCTCATAGTACTGCTGCCATTGCCAAGCACGCGCCAGCTTTTCCTCGCGCTTATACTCACTCTGCGCCAAAATGTCCGCCCGCCAAACGTCAAACATGATGGGAAAGGCATCCTCACCAATCTTGTTCAAGGCTCGTCGCATCGCCCTTTGATCTGGCGCATCCTCATTGCCGTAATCATGATATTTCACCAGCTTGCATACAAGCTCTGTCGTATCGTTATCAAACTTAAGTCTCCGCATAATCTTTCGCGCAATTTCTTCACTCACCTTTGGATGCCCATAAAAATGGGTAATTCCCTCTTCATCCACGGTTAGACACGCCGGCTTTCCAAGGTCATGAAAAAGCATGGTCAGGCGCAGAACCTTATTTGCCGGAACATGGGTCATGGATACCAGGGAATGCTCCCCCACGTTATAGCAATGGTGGGCATGCCGCTGCGGCGTCTCCATCATGAGGTCAAATTCCGGCAGCACCACCTTCGTAATCCCTGTCTCATAGGCAATTTTCAGATACTCAGGATGGTCAGAAACCACGAGCTTTACCAGCTCCGTCTGAATCCGCTCCGCGCTGATGTTCTTCAGCGTCGGGGCCAGCTCCTGAATTGCCTCCTTGGTCTTCTCATCAATTTCATATCCAAGCTGCGCGGAAAATCGCACGGCGCGCATGATGCGAAGTGCATCCTCTCCGAACCTCGCCTTCGGATCTCCCACGCAGCGAATCATCTTTTTTTCGATGTCCTCCATGCCACCAAAGAGATCCACCAGACCCTCCTTGTCATTATATGCCATCGCATTGATCGTAAAATCCCTGCGCTTTAGGTCCTCCTCCAGGCTCGGGGTAAAAATGACCTCGCTGGGATGACGGCTGTCCTCATATTTCCCGTCAATTCGATAGGTCGTGACCTCGAAGCCCTCATTGCCGATCATAATCGTGACCGTTCCATGCTGAATTCCCGTGTCAATCGTCCTGCGAAACAGCGCCTTGACCTCCTCTGGTCGCGCTGAGGTCGTGACGTCCCAATCCTGCGGCTTCCGCCCCAAAATCGAATCTCGCACGCATCCGCCAACCACATAGGCCTCATATCCTGCACCATGCAGCGTCTCCAAAACCTCTCTCGCGCCTTCTGGAATTTCAATAACTACAGACTTTAAATTCATAAAATACTTTACCCGCTCTATATACTCTTCCAAACTATTTTCTCAGGCCAACCACTTTTTTGATCTGTTTCCAATAAACTTCTATTGCCATATTGCTTGATCAGGAATTTCTCATGGCACAAACTTCTGGATGACTTCAACGATACCGTCCTCGTCGTTGGTCGCGGTCACATAGTCAGCGGCCTCCTTGACCTCCGGCTTCGCATTTCCCATGGCAACGCCGAGTCCCGCGTACTTGATCATGGAAATGTCATTAAAGCCATCGCCGCAGCAAATTGCATTCTCCCTCGTCAAGCCAATGCTTTCCAGCATACGATCCAGAGAGGACGCCTTATCAACGTTCTCAGGCATAATCTCAATGAAAAATGCCTCGGATCGATAGACACTGGCGATTCCCTGATACAGCTCCCGCAATTCTTTTTCATACCCTGGTGCGACCTCAGGCGGCGCCGTCACAAGGCACTTATTGATGTCGAAATCCACAAACTCCAGGAAATTCTCCACCACGCGAATCGGAAGTCCGTTGATCCTTGCCTCCAGCTTTACGTATTCATCCGGCTCAAACGCTGAGATCACGGTATCTCCCAGATAGGTAATCAAACCACACCCGTGCTCCTTCGCAAAATGATATAGGTTGGGCAGCACGCTCAGTGACAAAAGCCGCTGGTAAACAATCTCTCCGCTGCGGCATTCAATGATTCGACCCCCGTTAAAGGACAGCAGATATCCGCCATACTTTTCCAGCTCCAGCTCCTTTTCATAGCGCCGCATTCCTGGCGTCGGCCGACCGGAAGCCAGAATTACCTTATGCCCCCGACGTAATATTGCTTGAATCCCTGCCTTCGTGTCAGGCGTAATTTGCTTTTCCGAATTGGTAAGCGTGCCGTCAATGTCCAGCACCAGTACCCTTTCATCATCTCTATTCATTCGTATTTAACCTTTCCATCCATAAACCAAACAGCATCGTATCTTCACTATAAACAAAAGAGAAGAGCATCGTCAAGTCTTTTTGTTACCTCTTCACTCATAAAATTCGGCGTCGCTTGTTTCCTTTCCTCTTTTACTCATAAAATCCAGCTGCCTTCGGCATCTGCCGCTGCTTCGCAGCTTCTGATTTTATTTCGTGCTTAGCCTGGAAATCGCAGATTTCCACGCGCTTGAGCTCGGTAGGAAACAAATGCCTGCTTCGCAGTCGCTTGTTTCCTTTCCTCGCTACAAAAAATGGGGAGGTGCTGAAGCTGCACCTCCCCGCTTAGGTTTTGAAAATGTTGGTTGTAACAATTACTCTGCTGCGCTTTCGTCCGATGCAGAAGAACCCTCTTCGCCCTCAGTGCTCTCTGCTTCACTACTCTGCGCATCGGAATTCTCCGCTGCTTCACTTTCTGCCGCTGCACTCTCGGCTGCTGCCTTGGATTCCTCTTCCTCGATGATCAGGTAATTCAAATTCTTATCAGGATCAGATACCTGAACGGTCTCCTTGATCTGCTCAATATAGTCATTGACTGCCGTACTGCGAAGATCGTTCTCAATCGTGTGATACCATGCCGGCTTCGATTCTCCAACATAATAAATCACAAAGCTTGCCACGTCAGGAACGTTTATAACCTCGCAATCACCCGTCTTACGTCCCTCCGCATAGATCCAGTCAAGCAGCTCCTCATAGAGATCTTCATTCTTAGTAATGCCCTGCAAAAGTCCATCCTCTGCCACGGCTAACTCTGCATACTTGCCATTGCAAAGATCAATGAAATTCTCCTCAGTTGCACCATTGCCATTCCAAGTATTATAAACCTCCTGCGCCTGCTCCTGCGTATCGGCTACCATGATACGAACATCCGCCGTAGGCGTCTCATCGCGATATTTCTTCTCAAATGCCACGGCATAAACGATATGTGAGCTCGTGTCCTCAAGAACCGTGGTGTTCCCAGCCTTTCTCGCATCGTCAAACAGCCAGTCGCGAATCGTATTATTTGCGGATGCATAGGAAATGCCAACAACCTGCTCTCCCTCGGTCTTTACGGTTGCAATCGCCGCCGTTGCAAGCTCCCTCGCGTCATCCATTGCCTTCTGAATCTCAGCCTCGGAAGGCGTATAGGTAGTCTCCTCGCTCTTCGTACCGTCCTCAGACTCCTCCACGGGATCTGCAAGCTCCGTGGGCTCGGTAGGAAGCACGGCGTCAAACTGTTGAATCCGATAATCTACGCTGTCATAGCTCTTAGGATCCTCCTCGTACTTCGCCTGAACCTCCGCCTCAGCAGGCGTATTGTCATCAGAAAGCTTCTTAAGATATGCATTTACAAACAGTGCCTCCTCCAGGAAGGGCTTAATTCTTGCCTCGGTTGCATAGGAACCGAAATTCTGCTGCAGGTATTTATTTAAGGAAATTCCTGATGCCTTCGCATTTGCCTTCTGCTGCTCAAGGATGCGATGATAATCCTCCGTTACGTCCTTGGTAAAGCCCTTTGCCTGCGCATCTGCCTTCAGTGCCTTGTTCTGACGCAGGGTATTCACGGTCATCTCTTCGAAATAATCCTTCCAGGAACGGGTTCCGTCATAGGACTGGGATGCGAGATCCTTCGTGACATCAAGGCCAAACCAGCTTAAATACTGAGAATAGCTGTTTACATAATTATTCACGACCGTCCAGTAGGAATAATCAAATTCTACCTTCGTGATATCCTCGTTTCCCACCTTGATATAAGCCTTGTGCAGGCTAAGATAGGTACGAATCGGGAAGGAAAGCACAAAAGCAGCCAGCGCCAACAGAATGATGACACTAACGGCCGTCGTTATGTCCTTCGTCCTTTTCTCCTTTTCCTTTTCCGCTTTTCTTCTTTGCACCTTCAGGTCATATTTTGTTACGACCTTCTCCGCCTTTTCCTCCTCGGCGGCTGCATTCTTTTTTACTTCCTTAGACATAATACATGTCTCCTTCCTTGTTGGTAAATCCCAGAATAAAAACATTCTATCCCATTCTATCAAAAAAATAAAGCCCTTTCACGTAAATTTCACCTGAGAAAGGGCTTTTTTCTTACAAAAAATCACTTTTGTGGTCACGAGAAAACGTTATCTCTGCTTTTTAAATTGCAGCGGCGTCACGCCATATGCTTTCTTGAAGAGACGATTGAAATGCTCCACATTCTCATAGCCAACGGCCTCGGAAACACTCTCCACCGTCTGGTCGGACTCCTTTAAGAGCAGGCGGGCCTTCTTCATGCGCTGCTCGCGGACAACATCCTGGAAGGTCTTACCCGTCTTCTCCTTGATGAACTTGGAGAGATAAGGGCCAGACAGATGACAATACTCAGAAAGGCTCTCAAGCGTTACGTCCGCATAGTGCTTTTGCACATAGCTGATGATCTCGACGGTTCTCTCGTCGCGTCCCTGTGTCACGTGCTGCTCTGCGGTCAGCTTGTTCGTCGCGGAAACCAGTGCCGCGATGGAAGCCTTAATGATATCCTCATCCACGCCAACGCCCCAATAGAACTTGCCCTCGGAAAGGATGCCAACGTAAGCGGCTGCCTTGGAGGAAGATCCCTTGGAAATGGCGTGCTCTTCATAAACGGAAAGCTCGTAGGTAATGCCAAAGTAGGTCTTGATCGCATTGCTCACGGCATCGAGACGGCCATTACCGCTGGTACTAATCACGCGGCGCGCGCCGTTTTGATCTACGGTAACCTCTGCCTGAATGCCATTCTCCTGCTTAAAGTGGCACTCCGGAATGTTAAAGACATTCCTAGGCTGAATGTAGGTCTCCTCAAAGATCCGATAAATCTCCTTCGGAGGAAGCTCCTGATGCCTTCTGTCAGACACGCCCTTGATGAGGTAACCAACCTCCTCGCGCATGGCAAGCGGCAGGGAGAAACCAAACTGCTGCTTTAACACAAATGCCACGCCGCCCTTACCAGATACGGAATTGATGCGGATGACGTCGGACTCATACTCACGGCCAAGGTCGGTCGGGTCGATGGGCAGATAAGGAACGTCCCAGCGCTTGCCGCTCTTTCCGTCCTGTCTCCACTGCATGCCCTTACTGATGGCATCCTGATGGGAGCCGGAAAAAGCCGTAAATACAAGGTCTCCGGCATAGGGGGTTCTCTCGTGAACCTTCATGCCCGTGAACTTCTCATACTTTGCACGTATGTCCATGATATGGGAGAAGTCCAGTTTACTGTCCACGCCGTGGGTCATCATGTTCATGGCAAGCGTCACCACGTCCACGTTACCGGTTCTCTCTCCGTTTCCAAACAGGGTTCCCTCTACGCGGTCCGCACCGGCAAGCACGCCGAACTCCGCATCGGAAATACCCGTGCCGCGGTCATTATGAGGATGTACGGAAAGGACAACGCCGTCGCGATACTTTAAGTTCTTATGCATGTATTCAATCTGGCAGGCAAATACGTGCGGCATTGCCACCTGAACCGTGGAGGGAAGGTTGATGATCGCCTTGCGCTCCTTGGTCGGCTTCCATACGTCCAGCACGGCATTACATACGTCCAGCGCAAAATCCACCTCGGTCTGGGAGAAGCTCTCGGGACTATACTCGAAGGTGAAATTTCCGTCGGTCTCATCCGCCAGCTTCTTAAGGAGCTTTGCGCCGTCCACCGCAATCTTCGTGATCTCTTCCTTGCTCTTCTTAAATACCTGCTCCCGCTGCTCCACGGAAGTGGAATTGTAAAGGTGGACCACCGCATGGGGCGCGCCCTTGACTGCCTCGAAGGTCTTTTTAATGATGTGCTCTCTCGCCTGCGTCAGTACCTGGATCGTTACGTCGTCGGGAATCATGTCGCGCTCGATCAATGCGCGGATGAAATTATATTCCGTATCGGAGGATGCGGGAAATCCTACCTCAATCTCCTTAAAGCCAACGTCCACCAAAATCTTGAAAAATTCCAGCTTGCTCTCAAGGTCCATAGGATCGATCAGCGCCTGGTTACCATCGCGCAGATCCACGCTGCACCAGATGGGCGCCTTCGTAATACACTCCTTCTTTACCCAGTCATAGGTCATCTTCGGGGGTAAATGATAGCTCTTCTGATATTTTTGCTTGATTTCTTTCTCGGTCATGATGACTTCCTCCATTTGGCAATCCGCAAGTCCTTCCTCTTCACATTTTCAGGAGAGTGCGTTGCCGTTTTTGTTGTTCTTATCGTTTCTACATCATAGCACTAATATCATGCATAAACAAGTGGTAAATTTAATCTAATTCTTGATCTATTTTAATGTATTTTTCAGCTTCTCCCATTTTAGATATCAAGAATATTCTTTTAATATATTGCATTTGCACTATTTTGTTGCTTTTTTAAGCAGAATTTGATCCCTTATATTCCAAATCATAAATCATGTCAAATTTAATATAATCTTTGAAACTTTTCTCTTTCTCTATTTTCCCTGCTTGATTGTCACATTGGCCTTAAGATATGTTTGATATGAAGCGTGGTCTTGCGTACCTTGAAACGGATATAACTCCCAGACGAAATACAATGACGGAACGCTTTCTCAGAAACGGCTTCAATTGCTACGATGATCAATGCGATTGACCACAACTGCCCTATTAGCAAGAGGGACTATGCGATGATCCTGCTTGTGGACTTTCGCCACAGACTGACGGCATGATCGTCAATACCAAAAGACCGCCTGCCAGATAGGCAAACGGTCTTCCCATTAGTTAATTTAATTGCCTCAGTTTTCGGTTTCTTTCTTCCACCGCAGCAATTGTTTTTGAAATTATTTTTTTTGTAATTTCAAGGTCATTTGATGCAATACTTGTTTCTAATTCTGTAATCATGTCAACAATGGATCTTTCAAGTGAGTAGACAGCACCGCTTGATTTTGATGGGCTTGAACGAAGAAGATCATAGAGCTTTTCTATTTCTTTGTTCGTTTTTTTGTCAGATAGCTTACCCATCATTAATTTCACTCGTGATGCCACTTCTTTAATATAAATGACTTCCTGTTCATGACGTTTCACATTATTTGCGGAGGATTCATTCGCGATTAAGTGAGATAATAGAAGAATCGCGTAAATTCCAGCAATAACAATTTGCACTACCAAAGCCGGTTTGTAGGAATCTTGTTTGAGCAGAATAAACACTATTCCGACAGAAAATTCAATAATAAAATAAATCGAGGATATGCTATAAATCGAAAATCCCCAAACAACTGCACTACTCCCTTTGCGAATAAGAAATGGAGTGATTAGCACCATAAAATACGCAAAATGAATAAAAACATATGAGAGCCACACAGATGCAGAATGTGCCGTGCCTCCTACTACAAAAAATATCGTATTGAACACAATCAAAAAGACTAAATCCAATGCCACCCATAATACGGATTTTCTTTTCATTTTCTCATGCCACCTCACATTCTACTCAGGACATCAGCTTTTTTGGCATCATATTCCGCCTGCTCAATAAGTCCTGCATCAAGCATTTTCTTTAGTTTTGCAAGAACCTCTAATGGATCCTCTTGTGTACTCTGCTTTGATCCAGATGTCGATTGTTGTTGAGTAAACCTTCCTGAAGGTTGCTGTTGTATCGGGGGTTGCGTAGGAAATCCATTATTTACTGGTGCAAACACCTGTTGTGCAATGGAGCCAAAAACACCAGCCGCACCAATACCCATTCCCATACCTGCTCCAGCAGCGGCAACACCACCTGCACCAGGATTATTGGCTATGTCTTTCAACACATTTACACCTTGAACCCTGGTCCAATCAGCTCCAAGAATATCTAGTCCTGCTTTGTCTCCCTGATAACCTCTTTGACGAGCAATTAATTCCATTTGAGATGTATCAAGCATATCGTATTTTGTTGTATCTACATCCAGACCCGATAAGGAAAACTTTATGCACTTTAAGCCATAATCCTCAAGGGCTTCGTTAATAAATGGCTCAACTTTTTCTGACAACTCATCCAAATAGGCATCAATACCAATCAATTCCTGATCCAAGCTATTCAGAAATCTAGAAATGGAAGCTTTAATTTTCCCTTGAAATTCATTACGAAAATACTTGTTTAGGTCTTCTTGAAATTGTAAAGGAACATTATTACCAATAAGTTTTTCCAAAAACTTGGCTGGATTATCAATACGGACTTTATATGCCCCACGTACTCGTGCATCCGTGCGGACGCCCCATACCTTGTCCCTTACTTGAATTGGGCTATCTGTTCCCCAAATAATTTCCTGACTATCTGCCTTTCTTACAAAGTAAACAACACAATTAAATGTGCTAATTCCTCCAGTAAAAGCATTTCTCAGACGACTAATAAAAGGATAATTCTCCGTGGAGAGTTTATATGTTCCATTTTCAAATGTCTGCTCTATTGCACCCCCCTTAATAAATATGGCTTCTTCACCAGGCATTACAATTAGTGTAGAATTGGTGTTAAAATCTTCCTCTGGTTGACGCCAAATTAGCAGTTCTCCAGGAGCAGAGTTTTTGATAACATCTGCCCAATGTTTCTTACCGCCTGTATAGGCTACTTCGTTAGGGTTTTTACCAAATAGTGCCATGTCAATTTCCTCCCTCAACTAAAATATTTTAGTTGGATCACTATTAATTGCTCGAACAGAAACGAGCTTTTCAATCTCTGTTTTAGTTTCAATCGCCTTTTTCAATGCATCAAAGAATTCATCGCGGTTACACGCATAATCATCAGGGCAAGGAACTTTGCCAAACAGTTCCTTGTATTCTTTGTTGAAAGGCTGACACTTTCTCCCAAATTCGATACTATTCATTTTTACACCTCCGCTCAATTATTTAAACCAAATTTCTCCTTAAAACAAGAAGTGGTGCTTCCAAACCAGCGTTCAATAAAGTTCTTGCTAACCCTTGTCTGGCTAACTTGTATTGCCATATTATTCGCATATATTTCCTTTTGCATCATACCAGGAATGCTCCAGTAATCATTCGTGTGCTGATAGTATGCTAC
This sequence comes from Lachnospiraceae bacterium, assembly GCA_015056795.1. GTDB lineage: Bacteria > Bacillota > Clostridia > Lachnospirales > Lachnospiraceae > Acetatifactor. The sequence goes on along the minus strand of SVFO01000005.1, from coordinate 89,031 downwards.
ATTCTCATCATTAAACCTTTGAATAATATCCGAATCATTTCCAAACATTGCTGAAAGTATGTCGGTTACAGATCTGTCATATGCGGCTCCAGTTGAAAAAGCATCATCCAACATGTCATTAAAATGCGCTTTCCCCTCTGGTGTTAATTTGTCAAATGCGCCAATATCTTCCTGAATGGCCTGCGTAAAGTCTGCATCCGTAGATTCCCAACCCTTTTGACAATCCACATAATGTCCAAATTCATGAGGAAATACCTCTGCATACTCCGCATCTGTCATGTGCTCATCCATGGTAATTGTATCACTGCCATCCTCATAATAACATCCGAGTTTTACCATCTGACCATTCTCATTAAGTTCATATCCACTATCCTTAATATGCTTTAATCCATCGGAGTAATCGTTTAATGTTTCCACAAGCTCTTGCGGTGCGTCAGCAAATGCTTCATCTATAGCCTTACGGCGTCCTTCTGGAAAAATGTCAATTATTCTTCTGTCCAAATCAGATGGCCTTGGAATAATTGGAACATCATTTTCAGCATTGAATTCACTGTTGACGGCTGGAGCCTCATTCGTAGAAAATTCATCAATAACTTCCTCTGATAATGGATGATTTCTATCTTGCGTTTCCATAACATCGGAATCCATGTCTGCATTTTTGTCTTTTGATTTAGTTACTATCTCTCTTAGCAATTCAGATCGTTCCATTTCCTCAATACGATCCTTCGAGCCATGTTCGCTAAATCCATTGAATACATTAGGCGAGACATCTTCCCCAGGGAAAGCATCATCAAGAAATTCTTTCTGGAATTTCCATTTGTCTGCCGCCAGACGATCTTCAATTTCTGTCTCGCTCATTCCACGGTCTCTATAATCATCTGCCTGAACCTCTAATCGTTGATTAATAGCATCATTACCCGACTTGAGTAAATCGTATTCATTACGCTTTAATACTTTGGGAGAATCATCTGATGACCACGATCCACGATCTGGTTGCTCCATGTCGTTTGTCCGAATATCCCCGTCCAATGTTTCATCTCCACTAAACGGAACCTCTTTTAGCGAATCCCAACCTTCTGATTCCTCGCCATCGTCTGAAAATTCTTCTCCGAACTGCTCCCATCTTTCCCGATATGGGTTTTCCGCAGAAACAAGTTCTCCCGAGATTTCAGGATTAACGGAATCCTTCACTTCTGGTGATGTTTCATAATCATAGGTTTCTGTATCGCTTTCACCGACATCTTGTTCCGTCAAAGCAGCAGCATCGTTATCTGTCATATCATCCAAAGACTCAGTATCATCTATGGCTTTCAATTGCTCCCCATCTTCTGTATCCTCAACATCTGAAGCTTCATCCGCTGCCTCGGTATCAAGCACATCATCCAGCCGTTCGGAGATTTCGGTATCCTCTACATCCGAAACCTCATCCGCCGTCTCAATTTCGGGCACATCATCCAGCTGTTCTGAAATTTCATTATCCTCAACACCTGAAACCTCATCCGCCGTCTCGGTATCGGATACATCATCCAACTGTTCGGAAGTTTCGATATCCTCAACATCTGCAGCCGCATCCACTACCTCGGTATCAGGCTTATTCTCCTGCTGCTCCGTGGTATCAGTACTCTCTGCATCAACTTTTTCATCCGTAGCTTCAGCATCTGGCATGTCCTCTAGCTGCTCCGCGACATCCTCAGTATCATCGACATCTTCCGTTTCCTCAGTATTGGTTATATCTTCCGATTGCTCTGTGGCATCAGTATCTTCGGCATCAGTGGTGTCATCTACCGTTTCGGCATCGGACACATCCTCCGAGATATTTTCAGTAAAGGTTTCCTCCTGATCGGTCACCTCATAATTATCCGTGTCCTCCAAAATTTCCTCAGCATCATCCATCTCGCTGTTCTGCACTTCAACAAAATCATCCGTATCTTCGGTAATATCATCCTGTTCCTCGTAATCTTCAGCGAGGTCTTCTGATTCTTCAAGAGAATCCTCTTCAATTTCATCCATAGCTTCATCTAGTTCACCGTTCTCAGGCGCTATGCAGTCCTCTTCAATAGATTCATCGGTTCCATCATATTCACTATCGTCAACTACTGGATCTTCCGACACATCCTCGGAAACCTCGTCGGCAATATCTGTGCCAGAATAATCATCTTCTGGCAGATCTTCTGGTATTTCTGCAGGAATATCGTCAGACACATCTACATCAGAGATATCCATATCTGTTGAAGTATCTATACTATCGCTATATTCTTCATCCATTTGGTACTATTCCTCCCTTCTAAGGTTTTTCGAGAGAATTTACTATGTGAATGTCTCTTACAGGAATCTTTGTGCCATAACGTATTCTTCTCCACAAATGGACCTTCACACATGAAAGCAATTCTTTAGAAAATGGTTCGTCATTAAGCTCTGCCTTCACTAAGTTAGTTATCTGCCCAAAGACCTTCTTTACTGCTTCAAAGTCTGACATCCCAGCTTTGAAGTTTTTGACAAAAATTCTCCTGGCAATTTCTCGTGCAAGAATTCTTCTTGCATAATCACATGAATGTGAGCAATACTTCGTTTTTGCGCATTCTGGATAAGGTCTTAAATGCTCCTGTTTATCATTCCAATAAGTACTCAACTCTCGTATTCCATCATCGGAAAGAGTAATACTAATGTTGTTCTCTAAGCGATAATCTGGCGTTATCACTTCTTCTGGTTCATCAAGCCTGTTGAAAAAAAGATATGCTTCACCAGGTTTTAACCGAGACATTCTTTGCGTCTGAGCCTCGCTCATATTCATGCTGTCTGCAACAATCTGTTTGTCCATTGTTTCAACAAGGCGAAATACCATCTTCATGTCAGTGAGCGCAACCACGTCAGTTGATACTTTACGAGGAGACTGATCCGCAATAACGATTCCCACGCCATACGAACGTATTTCAGCAAGCATTCTCTTTACCAAACCTTGCGCTATGGCACTAGGATTTGCGTCTCCCTGACTCGCATTGGATTCTGCATCCAAAAGCACGTGAGCTTCTTCCAGAAGAATCACATTCTTAAGTCCACCTTCCCCTACATAATTAGAATTCACATATGCAAGAATAGAAAGTAGAAGTAACGAAATAATTAAAGCCTTCTGATCACTATTCTCAATTGCCGCAAGTTCAATGATTGTCGGCTTTTCAAGCAGATCTTGTATGGGAATGGAAAAATAATTGTCAAACAAATTACTCAAGCTATTCAACCGAACCACGCCAGCACGGCCTATATTCTTTGCGTCACCAGTATATCCAATCTCTTCAAATGTATTTTGAAAGCATTTTATAAAATCAGAAATATTAAAAATCTGTCCCTTGTCATCAATGGTATATGTATCAAGCCATCTAAAATCAGAGTAGCAATTGTTTATTGTTTCCTCAAATATTTTATCAAGAGGAGTAGACATTGATACAGCGGCGGAAAAGGCCGTCTTTAAGGTTGATTTATATGTTTCCAGTTTTACGTTTTTGGGAGGCACAAAAGGATTAAAAACAAATGGCGATATAAAATTTTTACCTGGCGTAAACACTTGTAACTCAGGAATACTTTGTACTAATGCCCGATATTCATTTTTCGCAGGTTCAATAACTAAAAAAGGTATATGATGCTCTTTCCAAAGCCGATCTAATAAACTCACGGAGAAAGTTGTTTTACCAGAGCCTGGTGTTCCAACAATTAGCATATGCTTTGCTAAATCCTTGAGCGAAAAACCTATCGTATCTCCATTCGTTGATGAACGCAGCTTGCCAACTTCAATGTCACCTGCATTAATAATATTTGACGTATATGTTTTAGTACCCTTACCAGATTCATTAATCGGAAGTCCCGCAGTTATCCTGTCGTTACCAATGGGAAGCCTAAAAAACTCTGCCGCTTCCTCTGCCGTAAGAATTAACGGCAAACGATAATAGGCTTGTGAAAATTGCCCAGAACTCCATATTTGATAGTTTCGACCCTTGTTTATAAGTATCTCATTGACTGCCCATGGAAGAGGATAAAAATTAGTATCCTTATTTATCTCTCCAGCGTCTAAATCAACAAGTTTTAGACTAGCCGTACTATCTTTACCTGTACTGAGTTGTCCAAACACTCGACCAGAAATATTAGAAGTGGCAGTTTCATTACCATAAACAAGGATGTTATATATAAAAAGTGAAGAGGTTTTATGTTCAGAGTAATATCTATATGTTTTTGCATGATTTTCCGCAAGCGTAAAACTAATATTACCTATTCCTTGATTCATTACTCCTTTACTCAGCGTTTCCAATATTTGAGAAACTCGATCAATTTCTACTGCTTCTTCATTCCCAATGACCGTCGGAATCAGCTGAAAAGAAATAGCACAATTTGGATAATCAATTAAAACATTAACTATTCTGCTAAGATCGTTACTTGAAATTGGAATGCGATCATATGCATAGCAGTATGGTAACAGTTGGTTTTGAAGACTCTCAACTTTTTCTTCTTTCATTATCGCCTTAACTGATGTATCCTCAACAGACGCTATTTGTTTAGATAGTTCTTCATAGTTAATTTCTCTAAAATCATACTTTTGAATTGACAATGTTGATTTAAACAAACGCAATATGTTTAGTACAGCTTCCTTCGCAAGGCTATCAGATGCGTCAATTACACGAACGATAATATGTAGCTTAATTTCTGCCTTGAATGGCTGGTTTTTTACTTCATGCGTTGTCCATAATAACTCAAAAGATGTATCCTTTGAGTATCCGCTCAAAGAACTAAGCGATTTGTACGACTGATAAACTTCATTGAGTAAGGCAACGGTCTCAGATTTATAAACTTCAACAATGTCAGATAAAGAATTTTGCCTGTCTTCGATAATTGAAGCATGCGGAATGGCCGTGATTTCAAGGCATCCCAGTGCAATCATTTCTCCATTTATGAGCTTCTCTAAACTTATACTTGTTGGCATTTTAATTCTCCTGATTACAAAATTTTATACCTAATAATAAAAAAAACCTGTGCAACCTAATAACCCGCCACAAAGCATTAGATTACACAGGCGTTTTTAACCCTGTTGTTTTTTTGCCTTAAGCAATGTACGCATTGCATTAATAGATCTTTGGGCATTACTAGTATCACGAAGGGAAACCGAAAGTGCGGTTCCTCCCGCCGTTGTGAGCTTAAAGTATTCGTAATCAATGTTTTGCCCAAGTAGTTTCGTGGAATCACTAGCCGTAGAAACAGACACAATGTCTTTATAAAAATATACATCTGTCGCTTCAGTCTTTTTATCTGCCGTTGTATCAAAATTGTATGTATAACAATGAACCTCGTGCTCCGAAAAGAAAAGGATGACATATTCATATTTATTAGTACGCCATAAATCATCTTTACCCTTTTTGGCATTGGATGCATTTTTATATACATATCCATCAAAAGAAATCGGTTCAATCTCTTTTACTTCATCCGCGTCAAGTCCAAGCGCATTCAAAGCCTTGGATTTTAGATTATTCAAATTCTTGACAACCTCATTGTCGTATTCTTCATCAGAAGGGATACTCGCCTTCTCACTACTGATTTTATTCTTCTTGGAAACAATCCTAAAGACACCAATTCCTGCAATAATTAAACCGAAAATTCCCATGGCAGGAACTTTCGCAATACTTAAGAACAATAAAGCTCCAACCCCGATCATGATGGCACATGATTTATAGTTAATATATTCATCAACCACCTTAAAGTATCGTTTTGTTAGTTCGTAATCCATAAGCGTCCTCCTTTGTCTTATGTTATATATCATCACCATGTGTGGCCATGGCAATAATTACAGAATACTTGGACGTTCAACATTTAACATCCCATATAACATTTGTATGTCATACTCTGATAGGCCTGCATCATTAGCCATATGAAGCGCTTCTTTATAGTTTGGTGATGTATTTAGGAATTTTCTCTCAAAGAAATCATATTTTATGTAGGCAAGGAAATAATAATAAATGCCTTTCGGTTCAATCATTAATGCCGCATTTATATATTCTTCCGCTTTGTCAATGCTTGATCGAAGCGCAAGAAAAGCTTTTTTTCCCCTTAATAATGCGATTGCTGCATAAAAAAAGGTTTCAGAGTTATCAAAATTGTCCTCCATCGCTCTTTCAAATGCAGAAATTGCTTTGTCATATAACTTTAGTTTTAAATAACAAATACCAATAGAGTGATTTAATTCTTTGTTTGAAGGGTCATTTACTAAATCCTTTTGATAGGTATTCGTATATTTATTAACAAGCGGCAACGGCATATCATATACACTTGTAAAAGTTGATATATTTAATGGATGTCCCGCTGGACATTCTTTCATACCGATTTCTACAGGGAATCCGCATCCTGGACAAGTTAATCTTTCCATCTTGTAAGCCATTCTTTTTGCCTCCCATACTATTTTTTACAGTAAACCCTAGGCTCGTCAGTAAATTGATTGTTGAACATGCGTAAGTCTTATCACATATTTGTCTAAAATAGCATTAAAAAGATACTATAAATACTATTTCCTTCATAAATAATATTTATAGTATATCACGATCCCAAAGCAATATCAATAGTCTGTAGAAAAGGAAATATTATATTTATAGACTATATAAAAAAAGGATGATTGGTATGAGTGATTTAGTAAAAGCTATCGGACAGCGTATCAGGAATTACCGTACTCAAAAAGGGCTGAGTCAAGAAAAACTCGCTGAGCTATCTGGCTGTCATCCAACCTATATTGGTCAAGTTGAGCGCGGTGAGAAAAATGCAACACTTGAAAGTTTGGAAAAAATTTGCCTCGGTTTAGATTTGCCTCTTGAAAAGTTGTTTGAAAAAATAAATAACAATTCGCTGATTAAAAACGAAAGAAATATCCCTTTAGAATGCTATGAACTGTTGTCATCTAAAACAAAATCAGAACAAGAACAAATTTTTCGCATTATTCTTGCAATGGATAAATACAAGCAAAACTAACGAATTTGAATATAGAAAAGGGGCACATGACAATAATCATGCGCCCTGCAACTCTGCTTAGACTAAACTTACGGAAGCTTCACCAGGTCCAATATATGATGGATCTCCTCCTCCGAAAATCCTTGGAAGCTCAAATACCCAAGATCCTTTTCCCGAAAAATCAGGACGATGGTATACTGCTCCCTTTCCAGGTCATCCACTAAGGTAAATTCTGTTCCAGAACCAGAGAGATAGGTACGTACATTGCCTGTTTGTTGCATGCTAACACCAAATGCATCATCCTCTGTAAAGCCTTCGTCTGCCATCATCTGATGTGTACAGAAAATTTTGTCTTCTAAATCAAAACAAGCATCCAAACTATAACTAATGACATCACCATCTTCTTCCGTTATGCTATAAATCACGCTATCAAACACCCCCTGCTCCTTCCCTGGCAGTTCAGTGAAGAGGCTTTCAAACCTCGTGTCGCCAATTGCTGTTTGATAATCGGGATAGGTATAATAGGTATTGAAAAACTGACCTGAGACCTTTTCTTTCTTCATCGAAAGCCACTGATCGCCCTCTCCTGGCTCCTGTGTGGCCACTTCCTCCACGGGGGCATATTCCACAGGCTTTGCCAACTCTTCATCAATAATATACTCTTCATTTCCGATGGACACCCCATGATCGGTTACAATGATTTTGTTATAAATATATCCTGCCGCATAGACTGTTCCCGTGCCAATCACCAAAATGGCGAGGACAATGGCTGCTGCCTTGGGAAGATTCCTTTGGAAGGCTCTCCCCTTTATGCCTTTTCCCGTCATGCCGTTTCCTGCCTGATCGTTTCCGATCCCGTCGCCTCCTGCATCGGATGGGTCTGCCAACCTTTCTAAAATTGCCCTGTCAAGGCTTTCCTCTGCCTGGATGGCAGGCTGTAAGGACTGTTTTAACATTGCATCCAACTCTCTATTTTCCATATTGCAATCTCTCCTTTAACACATTTTTGGCTTTGTTCATCCTGCTTTTTACCGTTCCCGCAGGAATTTTGAGTGCCAAGGCGATCTCTTCAACGGACATGTCCTCCATGTAATACAGTAAGATCACGACCCTGAGCTTCTCTGGCAGCTTTAGCACGTTCTGTCGAACTAGCACCTCCTCCTGCCTTTTCTGCACTTCCTCCTCCACGGAGCATCCCCTGTCAGCAATCTGCGCCAGTTCTTCCTCTCCAAGATAGGAAACATCTGCGATCTTTTTTCGCCAGGCCGCCTTTCTCATCTGGTTTCTCCAAAGATTCATGGCAATGGTAATCAGATAAGACTTCGGATTTGCCTCCCGTTTGATCTCATCCTTTTCGAGCGCTACCAAAAAGGTCTGCTGATACAGGTCATCTGCGGCCTCCTTGTCACGCGTGCAGTAGAGGCAGAAGGAATACAAGCTCTTTCCATATTCTTTTACATAAAATTCAGCATTCATAGTATTCATCTGAGGTTCCTCTGTGACGTCACTTTATTTATCGCCTTCACTTTTATATTTTCATGAACGCGTCAAAGGTTCATTTTTTCTGTCAAAAAAAGCATTAAAATTTTGAATTCTAATAAAATCCAAAAATTTTAATGCTTTCCGCGTTGGTGAGGCGACTCGAACGCCCGATCTTTCGCTTAGGAGGCGACTGCACTATCCACTGTGCTACACCAACATATTTTCAAAGCCCTTGCGGACCATGAAACCCTGTTATTGCAAGTTTATCAATGGAACGTCTTACATGTTGTCGGGGAAATTGATAAAGCCCTGCAGCCAGACATTGCCCTTAAATCTGCGGCCTACCTGCGGCTCACCCAACAAATCTATTATATTGATACACACGTCAAATGTCAATTCATTGCAGCAAATTGTTAAGATATATATTTTCTCGCCCGTGACATGGTTTGTCACAAGGCGCATGCCAACGATTTCTCCCATGACGGAATACTGATCGCACTCCATGCCATACGGCATAAAGAATGTATCAACGATGGAGAACACGTCCTCGTGCTGAATGCGGGAATTGATCGCGGAGTAGGTGTCCATGTCCTCTAGGGTCAAGGTTTCCATGGCTTCCTCGCTTCCCTTGCGCGCCTCCTCGATCAGCTGGTTTCGAAGGGTCGTGCGGCGGCGGATCTGATCCTTCTGCTGCTCGTCAACATGAATCGGGAACAAAATCTTGCCCCCGAGGGACAGTCCTGACAGCGTCAGGGTCGTTCCGCGAATCGGAAGGCGCCCGGAGGTCTGCGCGCTAACATAGGGAATCATGTTCTGCAAATAAAAGATCATGGAGACGCCCATGTTGACGTCCTCAACAACGCCCGCGTAGGAATCCCGCGCAATATGGCGCTCCACGGAGACATCCTCGCTGGTCGTCACGCCCTCACCGCGAAGGTAAGGATAATAATATTCGTAAATAAACTTATCTTCCTCGTCGAACTCTCCGCACACGGCAATTCCCAGGTCATCAGCGAAATCCTTGCAAAATTCGCCCAGCATGACGTTCTCCGTATTCATGGCATAGGCCCGCCGATCCGCCGTCATGATGGTGTCCGTAAGGAGCTCCTTTAACTTTTTCCGATCCTTTAATTCACTAAAGCCAATGGCCCGCAGGTACGAATGCATGGATTTCACCTCCTCCCATGGATTGCCCGTATCTAAATGAACTCCCTTTTGAAGAAAAACTTCGTTCTGAAAGGGCGCACATAAGCGCGTGCATATAATATACATGAAACGAAGCGAAATCGCAAGTATTTTTTAAATTGTAACAGAAGCCTCACCCTTCCTTATATTCCATGAGATCCCCCGGCTGGCAATCCAGTACCTTACAGATCGCCTCCAACGTCTCAAACCGGATACCCTTCATCTTGCCCGTCTTTAAATTGGAGAGGTTGACGTTGGTCATGCCAACCTTGTCTGCCAGTTCATTTAATGATATTTTTCGATCCGCCATCATGCGGTCTAATCGAATGATAATCATGTCTTATCCTCCATGTTCCGTCATTCCCGTGCCACTTGCATCGCAAACTGTTTTTCATGATGTATCATGTTCCGTTACGTACTAATTACAGCTACTGAATGCATTCTAAGTTTTCTGCGCTATGCAATGCTGTCAACGTCCTCCTGGAGTTTTACGCCATAATCGAAGACCTGCGCGAGCATCATAATGGCAAAAGCGATGATAAACATATAGAATCCCGTCCACTGGAACTGAATGCTTGCATACTCAAATTTGAAGAACTTCATCACAATGGTCACCAGCCCCGGAACGACCGCAAGCGCGATCTGCAAAGCCCCGATCAGGCGAATGCGCTTTACGTTTGGGCGATTGAAGGGCGAGCCATCGATCGTGTCGTTCACGATGATGATGACAATGATCAACATGATGCTCAGGATGACCATATAGCAAAGGTTCCGCACGTCCTGGATCATGAGGCAATACCAAATATCCTGGTTACCGTTCTCATCCAAAAGATTGAATTCATTGTAATCCACGTCGCAGACATGCTCGCCGTTTTTGAAAAGCTCATACACGTGCTGTCCGTTCGTCACGCCAAAGGGCATCTCATAACGAATCTCATAGGTTGCATCCTTGCTCGTTAAATCCCTAAAGAAATCTTGAAGTGAAAACATCATGATCATTACGAGAAAAAACGTCAATGACTGCATGATCCTTACTTTCTTACGTCTTACCTTTAATTTGCTTTCTTCCATGATAATTTCCTCCATGTCACTATCTAAAACAATGTCTGTTTCCTGTTCATGTTTTAAAGTAATAGTTTAATTATTTTAATTATTTCCCTGCCGGCAAGTTTAATATATCATACCAATATAAGTATGTCAATAACTATTTAAAGTTTTACTTTAATTTTTTATGTTTTGTAAAATGACAGGTTTTACCCAAGATTTCTATTGCATTTTCGTATAAAACGTAGTAAAGTATTATCCACGCGACGAAAAATCGCGGAAACTGCAGTAATTACATAAGGTGCGTACCAGGAACTTGGCAAGATATGAAGTGAGGCAAACGAACAATAGTATAACTACCAGGGGGAAGTAACAATGATTACGATGGAAAACGTCAGTAAGTCGTACAAGGTTGCAAAGCGAAACGCAGGCTTTGGTGAGGCAGTAAAATCCCTGTTTCACCGCGAGTATGAGACAATTCAAGCCTTAAAGAATGTCTCCTTCACCATTCAGGATGGTGAGATGGTGGGGTACATCGGCCCAAACGGCGCCGGAAAAAGCTCCACGATCAAGATTCTAAGCGGTATCCTAACACCCGACGGCGGGACGGTCTTAGTTGACGACCGCGTTCCCTATAAGGATCGCATCCGTCACGTAGGTCAAATCGGCGTGGTCTTCGGCCAAAGGTCGCAGCTGTGGTGGGACGTACCGGTCATTGATTCTTTTGAACTTCTAAAGGATATTTATTCCATTTCTCCACAAAGCTACAAACAAAATCTGGAAGAATTGACGGAGCTGTTAGATTTAGGAGAATTGCTCCGCTCTCCGACAAGGCAGCTCTCCCTCGGCCAAAGAATGCGGTGCGAGCTCGCGGCGTCCCTGCTGCATGATCCCAGGATTTTGTTTCTCGATGAACCTACCATCGGACTTGACGCAGTCTCAAAGCTTGCCGTGCGGGACTTTATTCGAAAGAGAAATCAGCTGCACGGAACGACGGTACTCCTGACGACCCACGACATGCAGGACATTGAAGCACTCTCGGATCGCATCATTCTGATCGGCAAGGGTGAAATCCTGATGGACGGCACGCTTGATGACATTAAAAAGGGGAATGAGACCATCGACGAGACCGTGGCGGAGCTGTATCGCTCCTTCGACGTATAGGGGGTGATCTGATGAAAAGCTCCTTAGCTTTACGAAAATATCAGTCCTTCTTTCGACTGCGATTCCTTCAGGGCCTGCAGTACAGGGCTGCTGCCGCAGCCGGGATCACGACCCAGTTCGCTTGGGGCTTCCTTCTCATCATCGCCTTCTCTGCCTTTTATGAGGCGGACCCTACGGCCTTCCCGATGAGCTTTCAGGACACCGTGTCCTATGTCTGGCTACAGCAGGCGTTCCTCGCTCTGTTCAATACCTGGATGATGGAAAACGAGATTTTTGACACGATTGCCAATGGCAACATTGCCTATGAGCTGTGCCGTCCCATCCGAATCTACAACATGTGGATCGCAAGAAGCCTCGCCAACCGCTTCTCCCGCGCAGTGCTTCGGTGTAGCCCCATTTTGATCGTGGCGTTCCTCATTCCAAAGCCCTACCGATTGGCGCTGCCGCCTGACCTTGGAACCTTCCTGTTGTTTTTGCTCTCTTTGGTTCTCGGAACCGCCGTGGCTACGGCCTTTTGCATGATCGTGTATGGCGTGACCTTCTTTACGATTTCTCCGCAGGGCGTCAGGGTCCTGTTTGCCTCCCTGGTGGATTTCCTAGCAGGCGGCATTATCCCGATTCCCTTTATGCCTGATAGGGTTCGGATGGTGCTGGAGCTTTTACCCTTCGCCTCCATGCAAAATGCCCCGCTTCGAATCTATAGCGGCAGCATGCCTGCGGAAGAGATCAAGGTCACTCTGGGACTTCAGTTTTTTTGGCTGATCGCGTTGGTGCTGATCGGCGCCGGTTTATGCCGGCTGGCCGAGCATAAGGCCTGCATTCAAGGGGGGTGAAATAACAAATGAAAGATCAATTCCATAATCAATCCAATTCCCCTATTGACGAAAGCCTTTCTACCATAACTCAAAAGGAATCTACCGTAACAATGCATGACGCACAGACAACATTCAGTAATAAGTCGCAGGGATCAATCAAAAAGAAAAGTGCGTTAAGGCTCTGGCTACATTATGTCAGCATCAACATCCGAAGCGCCATGCAATATAAGCTTTCCTTCTTCCTTATGGTGCTTGGTCAGTTCTTTGTCTCCTTCAGCGTTTTCTTAGGCTTATACTTTATGTTCCAACGCTTCCACAGCGTAAAGGGATACACCTATAACGAGGTTCTGCTCTGCTTTGCCATCTTCCTCATGGAGTTCTCCCTCGCGGAGATGAGCGCGCGCGGCTTCGATTCCTTTTCCTCCATGGTGCGGACGGGAAGCTTTGACCAGGTTCTGGTGCGCCCGAGAAATGAAGTTTTGCAGGTCCTCGGAAGCAAATTTGAGCTGACCAGGATCGGACGGATGCTCCAGGCTCTCCTCATGTTTGTCTATGCGATCCCGCGCTGCGGCGTGGACTGGAGCTTTTCGAAGATTCTGACGCTCCTTTTTATGCTGATCGGCGGAACGGCACTCTTTTCCGGCATCTTTATGATCTACGCCGCGTTCTGCTTCTTCACGCTGGAGGGTCTGGAGTTCATGAATGTCTTCACGGACGGCGCCCGGGAGCACGGGAAATACCCCATTGACGTCTACGGGAAAAAGATGCTGTTCTTTGGAACCTTTCTCGTCCCCTATGCGCTCGTACAGTACTACCCGCTGAGCTACATTATCGGAAAAAGCGACAATCCTCTGCTGACGTTCCTTCCGCTCCTCGCAATCCTGTTCCTGATTCCAAGCTACCTCTTCTGGCGCTTTGGCGTGCGACATTATTGCTCCAGCGGATCCTGATTTTTTGGTAAAAAAATGACAAATGATGAACAATTCGCGTTATTGCATCTTCCTGGCGGGTATGCTACAATGCAATCGCTGTCAACCAAACATTTTAATTTTCTAAAAACAAAAACTACGAAAAGCTTCCGTTTACGATAATAAGTAATCGGTACTCAAAAGATACGAGGAATCCTGTATGAGTCTTAGCATTATTCTGCAGCAGATGGGCGTGATTTGCATTCTCGTCGCCATCGGCATTTATTTGCAAAAAAAGAACATCATTGACAACTTAACTTCCCAAAAGCTCTCCGCCATCGTGGTGGACGTCTGCAATCCTGCCCTGATCATGGCCTCGATCCTGTCGGGAGGCCTGACGGCTACCCATAAAGACCTGCTCATGGCCATCGCCCTTGGCGCCGCATTTTACGCGCTGCTCATCGTTTTGGGCTTTATCATTCCGCGGCTTTTGCGCGCCGAACCCGACAAACGCCGCTTTTACCATCTGATGACCGTGTATACCAACACGGGCTTTCTTGGCATTCCCGTGGCAAAGGCCATCTTGCCCGCCAACGCGATCCTCTACGTCATCGTGATCAACGTCTTTTATAGCCTGCTGTTCTATACCCACGGCGTTACCGTGCTGGGACGCGGGAAAAGCAATATCACAGATCCTATCGTTTCAGGTTCTTCTGCCTCTAGTGCTTCCATGCCTAACACGGCTACACCCAGTCATGCTTCGTCCCTTTCTGAACTTGGCCATGCCTTATTGAGAATTCTCAGCCCAGGCACTGTCATGGCGATCTTAAGTCTCGTTGTTTTTTGGTACAACATAACCCTTCCGCCCATCCTTGCAAACACCATCGAATATATCGGTAATTCCACGGTATTTCTGTCCATGACGATCCTAGGCGTCTCCATTGCCAGATCCAATCTGGAATCCGCGGTCAAGGATCTGCGCATCTGGGGCTATGTCCTCCTTCGCATGCTCCTTGTACCCGTTGGCATTGTCTTTGCGATGCGCGCCATCGGCTTTGATCCGGTTGCAACCCTGGCGATGTGCCTCATGGCAGCCGTACCCGTCGGAAACCTCCCCATGATTCAGGCCCAAAAAATAGGAGAAGATACTACGATCCTCTCCTCTGGCGTTGCCGTAACCACGGTTGTCTCCATCGCGACCATCACGATTTTGACATCCATCTTCTCTGGCTGGCTGCTAGCTTAACTTTCCATGGAACTATGTCTATCCTTTTCGGCTTGCTGTTAGTCTAATACGAGATGTTAGGCGAGCGGCAATAGCAGGGTGACAACAAAGCCATCCTTACATGACAGAAGAAGCTCTCCCTGCATTTTCTCCATCAGCTCCCTGGAAATGTACAGTCCAAGGCCGCTGCCTTCTTTGTCTGCGGCATGCTTTTTTCCCCGATAAAACTTATTCGCAAGAAGCGGAAGCTCTTCAGAATCCACACCCTCCCCATGATCACGAATCGTCATCATGAGATACTGGTCGCGAAATTCATAGGACACCTCAATCTCCGTGTCTGCATATTTGTACGAATTTCCGATAATGTTTCCAATCACCTGCGAGAGCCTTGTCTGATCGATGCGAAGAATACATCCTGGGATTTCGCCCGCAACTACCTTTTTCTTCGTATCCTGTTCCTCAACAAGCCGTCCTAAAATATCCGACATCACCTCACTGCAGTTGACATTCAATTCTCCAAGGTCATCTAACGCTGCCGACAACAGATCCGACAGAAGCGCATTCATCTCTTCCGTTTTCTGCCGAATGTTTTTAATCTTTCCAAGAACATAGGCATCCTCGACCTTCACCTCCAAAAGCTCACAGATCACCTTAATTCCCGTCACTGGAGATTTTAAGTCATGGCTAAGCGAAGCTACCAGCTCCTTCTCCTTCACCTTTAATGCGATCTCCCGATTTTTCGAGGCACGCAGCTCTTCACGCATCATGTCGAAGCTCTCGGTAAAGAGCCCAAACATATTATTCTTTTCCATGTGCAGGGGCTCATCCAAATTGCCCTGTGCAACCTGCGCGGCAAATTCCTTCATCCGCTGAAACGGACGGACCACGTTTCGGTTGATATACCAAAGGAAGGAAGCATGGAAGAGGAAGATCACAATCATGATCAAAGCCGTAATCCACAAAATCCTTTGACTGAAAAACCGATAGTCTTCCTTGGCGGGATTCGGTATCACAACGGTTCCGAGAAGACTATCACCATCCGTAACAGGGATACAAATCATGTTTTTCCGAATGGCAGCTGACATTGACATGACCCCCGCGAAAGTCTTCGAGTCCGTCTGATATAGCACGCTCTCATCTGCCCCAAGGATCATGATCTGCGTCTGCGGAAGCGTGATCCTTGAAAAGTCAGCCGCCTCCCAATGCTCCTTGATTGTCTGTACGGAATCATTGATCGCAACAATATCGACCTCGCGGCTTTGATAGCAATAGGCATTGATCCCCAGCAGGATCAACGCTGCGATCAAAAGCAATGCTTCTATGAAAACAAATTTGGAAAATGGTTTTTTCATTCGATCATATATCCCACGCCCCAGACCGTCTTAATGATCTCAGGGTTCTTCGGGTCCTTTTCGATTTTCTCCCGTAAATGTCTCGCGTGTACGGCAAGCGTACCTTCTCCGATATACTCGTCTTCCCAAACGCTTGTGAGCAGTTCATCCTTCGTCACCACGCGTCCCCGATGCTCCAACAGGTAAAGCAGCATTTTATATTCCATCACCTTTAGGACGATCGTTTCTTCCCCGCGGACAAGCTTATGTGTCTGCGTATCCAAATAAATACCTGGCGAAAGCAAAATTTTTCCGTCTTTCCACGCCACTTCCTCGGATACCGTTTTCGATGAAACTGCCTTCATGGCCTCCGATGCCTTTTCATAACGGGCAAGCACCGTCTTTACCTTCGCAAGAAGAATGTTGAGCGAAAATGGCTTACTGATATAGTCATCACCGCCGATATTTAATGCGATCAACACATTGTCATCACTTTTTCTCGCGCTGATAAAGAAAATCGGCATGTCATAATCCTCTCGGATTCGTTTGCAGAGCTCGAAGCCCGATTTCTCTCCCAGGTTAATGTCGAGGAGAATGAGGGATACCTCATTGGATTCCAGAAATGCAATCGCATCATCATAGCTTGTCACATAGGCCGTGGAAACGTCAAACATATTAAAGTATTCCGCCGTGTTCTCGGCAATCGTAATGTCATCATCCACGATCAGACACTTTGTATTCATGGCATCCTCCCCGCATCCTAAAATAAAAAAGACCACAGATTTTTTTAGCGTGCCTTGCGGCACTTTTACTTTACCATATCTGCGGTCTTTTTGCTATAGGATTTCATTTACTTGATGATTCTGACATTCACTTGTCCGCCCGTTTCACCGATAAAAACAATACTTCCGTTTTCCGGCAGAGGAACCTCGTTTCCATACTGGATCATATGGCTGGAATATCTTATGTTGCCATATTGGTCATACACATAAACTGCTGCCTTTTCGGGAAGCTCCAGCCGAAGCGTCATGTTCTTTGCGCCGCCTAGCTTATACCAGCTGGCTTCCTTCGTCTTTAGCTCCACCTCGGTAATATCCTCCGTCAGTACGGGAATGCATTCTTCGGAGATATATCTGTAGTTATATTCATCCATGCACAGATACTCTTTTCCGTTCACCTTTTCCATCCTGACATTGCTAAGATCCCTGGACGCTGTCCCTGGCATGATCCTTTGATAGCCAGCCTGATTTTCGTCAAGCATCACGCGACCGTTAACATAACCCCTTGCAGCCTCACTCGTATGTAAGGTAGCGCAATGGTTTTCAATGGCATAGGTTTCATCCGACGCGGAACCACTTACATAGTAGTAGGAAATACCGTCCCGCTGCTCCCAAGCCTTTTGCACCTGATCGCTTACCTTGTTTTCCGATGCTTTATAGAGAGAATATCCGCCCAGCTGATCCATAAGATAGACCTGACCGTTCTTTTCTTCAATCGCAACCATATTGACAGGGCGTACGGGAATCGCCTTTCCAGAGGCCACGTCGCCGCTCATCTCTACGAAATTGCCATCCTTGGAATACATGTATTGCTGTTCAAACACCGTATCATAGGTAAGGGAAACGATCTGCATATATTGCTGATTCGGGAAGGTAATGCTAACCGTCCCATAAGCATTCGCATAAACTCCTTCGTATGAAAGATATTTCTCAGGCACTGCTTCGGAAAGCTCCGGCTGTTCCTTTGCTGGGTGCTCCACGCTGACTCCCTGCTCCAAAAGGGCAATGTCCAAAAGCTCCAATGCCATTTCCTCATTCAGGCTACTGTCGCCGCCAGAGGAGAGAACCGAAACGCTGATCTTTTCCTCTGGTGCCACCACAAGGCTCGCATGCTGAAAGAAGGTATCTCCACCCTTACTGAGAACGGTCACGCCTGCCTTTTCATAATCCTTCTTCGTCACCTCATCCCATCCAAGGCCAAAGCTTTCAAGGCAGCCGACCTGATAATTCTTCGCCATCTCCTTCTTTGCCTTCTCGGAAAGCAATGCTTGATTACCGCGAAAGAATGCTGCTCCAAAGCTGCTCACGTCATTTGCCGTGGAAATAATGCCGCCTGCACCAATGGCTGACCCACGCTCAGGGGCCATTTCGACGTCGCCGTTTACATAGATGGACACATGATCTTCCGCATCCATATTCCATGGCGTACCTGTTTTCTCCAAAGAGAGCGGCTTACAAATATTTTCTTCCAGATAATCCGTAAATGCCATTCCACTCACGCGTTCCACAAGGATTTCCAGCAGAGTGAACCCGTCGTTGCAATAGCAATTGCATTTTCCTGGCCCATATTTTAACCCCTCCTTCTGAAGAATGCTCAAAAAGGAGTCGTGATAATCACTGCTCGCATCACCTAAGAGGAAGATCTCCCCGTAGACCGATCCCATCAGTCCAGAGGTATGGTTCATCAGCATGCGTACCGTGATCTTCTGATATCTTTCATCCGCCAGCTTAAAATCTGAAATATAATCCACCACGGGAGCATCCAGATCCACCTTGCCCTGATCCACCAGCTGCATCACCGCCGCCACCGTATACATCTTACTCACCGAGCCAATGTTCAAATACCTCCCCGACGCCACCTGATCCTGTGGATTTTGCGCCTTTATACCCACGGACTCTGTGCTTTTCGCCCCAATATTTCCTTCTGCCTTGCACGCCATGGGTTCTGCCGTGCCCATGCATACACTAATCGCCAACAACGCACCAGCGCACCCGCAAACTACCTTCTTCAAACTCTGCTTCCTATTCCTTCTCATCCTAAAACTCTCTCCCATACTTATTACTATTCCAAAACTATTCAAATCTTCTATCGTCCCCCCTCGGGGCAATGTCTTTCGATAAACTTTCCATAACCTCGAGGGGACAGCCCCTACTCTGTAATGAGTTCATACGCCGAAATCTTTTTGATCCTTCTTGCGCATGTATATGCGCATCCAAAGCAGAAGGCAAGGATCGCAAGATCCATGAAAAGAATACCCATCACAGACACTTCAATCTTACAAACAAAGGCTCCAACGATGCCCATCAGCGGGATGGAAAGAAATGTTCCAATCACCACCGCAATCAGTGCAACTGGTATGATGCGAAAGGCCATCTGGAACATCAGCTCCCTGGACGTATAACCAAGGCTCTTCAGGATGCCGAGCTCCCTGTACTGCTTTCTGATCGTGGATGCCATCAGAATGGCGAGCATCAGGATCACGATCACGCCCGATGCGATCATCATGCCAATGGAAATTCCCGCGAAGGAAATACAAAGCATGCTCGCGATCTCCTGGTTCTCTTCCTTTACAAAGGTTAGCTTCCGGATCTTCATGGCCGAGGTGCTGCCCGTAATGACCTGATCACCCACCTGAATCGAATACTCCATATAGCTTACGCCCTTTTCCGTCATGGCCTTCGCCATCTTAGCATTCGCAGCGCTCCTAATTCTTTCTTCTAAGGTGTCCCCAGTCACTTCCCCGTCCTTGTACTGTGCAATTTCCTTTCCGTAACGACCCTTTAGGAAATCTGCAAAAGCATTCTTGTCAACGCCCTCATTCAAATACATGTCAAAGGTGTGAGGCACATATGCGGGATTCATTCGTTTGAAGCCTTCCGTCGTAAGGTAGGCCGTCATGGGATCCACCGCTGAGTTTACACATCCCGTTACGAGATAATCTCGCTTTACCTTTCCATACTCGATCGTAACGGTATCTCCAACCTCCACGCCTATGCCTTTCTTTTCCTGAACCGCCAGGGCCACTTCATTATCATGTTCGGGTAGTCTTCCCTCTGTCAGAAGGATGGTAGAAGTCTTTGCATAATCCTCGTAAACCTCCAAGCCCACGGAGTTATCATTGCCATTGATCTTTACGCCAATGCCAACCGCAGGCGTCAAAACCTTTTTTACCTCCGGCATACTTTCCAGCTCTGCCACAAACGCTTCCGGATCGATATCTACCGTTCCCTCAATCCTCATGTCACACATCTCATGACCACAGACACTGCCTAAGATCCTGTCCGCGCTACTAAAAAAGCTGCCAATCATAAAGCTTAAAAGAACCATGACCGTGCAGGCCGCAATACATACGGTTAAACCAATCTGATTTCTCGCGCCCTGCAGGAATTCCTTCATGGCAAGCCTTACGTGTACGCTGCCCCTTGTCTTTTCCAGCGGAACAAGGTTCTTCTTAAAGCTGTGGGTTTCGATTCCCTTTCGAAACGCCAGAACTGGCGGATACTTACGAACGGCCAGCGCCCTGCTCATCGCCGTCAGGCCCACAAACAGCAGGATAATGATGACACAGCAAAGGATCGGGATGACAGGAACGGCAACAGCTCCTCCATAGTTCACCGAACTTGCCGCACTATGCAGCTGCACCTTTGCAAAAAAGTAAGATGGAACGATGCCGATCACAGCACCTGCGAGAGCGAGCAGCATATATTCTGCGACATACGATGCAGCAATCTCTCCCGAGGTATATCCAAGTGCCTCCAAAACGCCGATGGATAAGATCTGCTCTTTCAGGTCGCTGACGATGCGGAATCGAATCATGATCATGACGGCGATCACGATCACGCCTGACAAAATCGCGATGATGATGCTTAGCAGCTCCATGTTTGTTTCGTTCATGTCAACCATGTCTTTGTAAGTCGTCAAATACATTGCCGAGGTAAGGTCACCGATGGAAGCGTCCTGTGCAAACGCCCTGAAATCCTTGAGTAAAGCATCGTCATCCGTGCCAGAAACCGTATTTATTCCGATCACCTCATAACGCGCCATATAGTTTTCCAAGCTTGCAAAGTCATCCTCGGAGATCACTGCCTTCGTGCCATAGGCCCAGATACCACAGTCATAGAAGCCTGCAACCGTGAAGGAAAACTCTTTTCCATTTCGAATCACCGTCAGTTCGTCTCCCACGGAAATCTCGAGCTTTTCTTTATTTGGACTAGCCAGGACGATGGGATGCTCCACACTCTGAAAGTCAATGTGTGCCGAAAAGCTTTCCATTCGTCTTTCGCCGCTTTCTGGCACAAAGCTGATGTCAAACAGCTGCTCTGTATCGGCATCCTGACCGACCCTTACCTTGAGGAGGTCCGTTACCATACTTGTATGATCATAGCCTTCCACGCGAGGATCATTTTCGAGAAACGCCAGATACCGATCCGAATACTTATCCTGATTGATATAGATAAAGTTTTTATAGCATCCACTGTTTTCGACCATGCTGGGCATGACCAGCTTAATTCCCTTCACTGCCGAGACTGCGGAGGAAAGAAGCGTGATGCAAAGAAAGATCAGGATCGTCAGAAGGATCGATTCCCTTCCGTGCTTTTTAATGTTTGCCATAGATAATCTTAAAATCTTTTTCATGCTCTACCATCCCATCTCATTTAAGAACTTCTGCAAGGATTCTCTTCTCTTTTGAAGATCATCGGTTTCGTACTCTGGCATTCTGTGTTCTCCCACAATACCGCCGTCCCTTAGATAAAGCACTCTGGTTCCGCGAAGTGCCGTCTTTAAGTCATGCGTTACCATGACAATGCTCTGTCCGCTTTTATGAAGCTCCGTGAAGACGTCCAACACATCCTGTCCGGAGGAGGAATTCAGCGCTCCCGTCGGCTCGTCTGCGAAAAGGATCTGCGGATCGTTGATCACGGCCCGAACGATTCCCACGCGCTGACACTCACCGCCAGAAAGCTGGTTCGGATACTTCTTCCAAAGAGGCTCGTCGATTCCGACCTTCTTCAGAAGCTCCTTTACCTTCGCCACAAGCTCAGGGGAATTTTTCTGTGCAACTAAGGCGCCTGTGAGAACATTGTCGAGTACGTTCATGTTCTCGAGCAGGTAAATGCTCTGGAAGACAAAGCCACAGTGCTTTCTTCGAAAGAGCGCCAGCTTGTCATTGCTATAGTCCGAGATGTCTTCTCCATGAAAGAAAACCTTTCCGAGTGAGGGCTTATCCATGCCTGACAGTGCATAGAGAAGCGTCGATTTTCCAGATCCTGAGGATCCCATGATGATTGTGAAATCCTTTTCCATAATTTCGAGGTCAAGATTTTTAATTACATGCTGCTGCAGGCCTTCATTTGAAAATGTCTTACATAGCTTTTCCGTCTTTAAGATTGCTTTCATTTTTTCATTCTCCATCATTCTATTTGTCTGGATCGCATCGCACCCTTCGATCCGTTTCTCGTTAATACCACTATACAAGACTTCCGTCCATACTTCTTTAAGAAACTACTATAAAATTCTTATCAAATTCTTATCCAACGCAAAAAAAGATGAATCCCACAGAATCACAAGCCTGTGGAATTCATCTTTTTGTCTTATATTGCGTAACGCTCTATTTCCATAAGAAAAACATGAGGATACTGATGACGAGTGCAATGGCAGCGACAGCCAAAACCAGCAAAATCTTCTGATAGGGCCTCTTCGCCTCCTCCTTCATCTGTTCAATCTCATCTAGGCGCTTTCCCTCCATAAACGCCACAATCTCGCGATAGGTCTGAATGTTCAGCTCCTTCTTCTTTTTCTCAACATAAAATGCGAAGACAACGGAAGTACCCGCGAGACACAGCCAGATTCCCAAGCCCCAAAATCGCAGCAGCTTTGCCAGCGGAACTGGCGTGATGATCGTGAGAAAAAATAAAATCGAGTAAATCCAGCCTAATTTATTGAATTCTCTTTGATCGTCCTGATTCACCATCTCCTTAATCACCTCCACGTCACCCTTCAGCAGGGTATCCACGGAAACGCCAAACACCTCGCTCATGCGAAGCAGACTGTTGATGTCAGGATAATTTTTTCCCGTCTCCCAATTGGAAATCGTCTGCCGGGAGACAAAAATCTTTTCCGCCAGCGCGTCCTGCGACAGTCCCGCTTCCGTTCGATACTTTTTCATCTGATTGCTCAGTTCCATGATTTTTGCTCCCCTCGCTTCGTAGCTCTTTTGATTTGCTTCACAGCCGTTTGTTTTTCTATGCATGTTTTATGATATCACAAGGAGGGGGTTATGAAAAGCGCTTCTAGTCCTCCAGCACATAGGTTTCCCTGATAAATTTCGGCACCTGCGCCTTAAGGCTCTCCATGCTTGCGATTCTTGCCTGCATTCCATCCTGATCCTGCTCCATCTTGGCATTTTGATAAGCATAGTAATGACCCATATATTGGAAGGACAAATCCTTAGAGGTCGTCATTGCCTCAATGCCTGTCTCATCATATCGGCTGCCTGGATGAAAGCTGCCGTGAAATGTTGCATCAAAAATGGCCTTCTCCTCTGCCAGCGTCCTTCCGCCCTTGACGATTCTTAAAAATCTTCCGCCATCAGTGTAAAGAATACCCGTCTTTGCATTCGGGATGAGACATGCGATACCCATGGCAATGGGAACGAACGTCATCATGGCATTAAAAATGCTAACATGAAAGAATAAGGAAATGCTGCAAAGAAGTCCCATCACTAGGGAAGCTACAGGGCCTGCCAGCAGAACCCTTGCAAATTTCTTCAGGTTATCTTCGCTTTCCTCTCTGGGGATCGACCCGCCGATTCCGCCCCAAAGCACCAGATTCTTCTCGATTCCGAGCTTCACCTTGTCATCCTTTTCATCTCGGTACAGCTTCAAAGGTCCCACCACCAAAATTTCAAATTTCCATCCCTGTATTAATCCTGCAACCACGTGACCACCCTCATGCACAAATCCACATGCGAAATAAGCAAGCACCCAACATATTAAAACCTCACCTAACATCTTCAAAAGTTCCATCGTCTCTCTCCTTATCTTGTATTTTTTTGTATTTTTTGAGGAGTTCTTTTTCCATGCTTCGCCAACTGTTCATGTTCGGCTTCGCTCCCCCTTGCTTGCTTTCACCATATTCTATTCCTAGCCTTTTGTCTATCAAAGGTCTTTGACATTTGCCCAAAATGCCCAAAAAAAGGGATGTCAAAGGTTTTTGACATCCCCATTTTTAGGCATTTTTACCATGTTTTTTCGATTTTCTCTCAATTACCCTTTCCTGACAAATCGATGATCACGAGCTCGGGTGCATTACAGAATCTCGGAAAGAACGTGGACTCCCTCGCCAGTCCTCGGCTGACAATCATCGTCATGCCATCCAAATCATACCGCCCACCAGCATACTTCGGAAAGAGCCCCTGGTTCGGCGCATAGAAACCATTCATGATCCCGGGTATCCGAACCTGACCGCCGTGAGCATGCCCCGCAAGCACCAGGTCAAATCCCGCCTTCGCGTACCTTTCAATCATCTCAGGCCTGTGTGTCAGAAGAATCGTAAACTCCTCCTCCGAAATGCTTTCCCGCAGCCCCGCAAACTCCGTCTCAAAAGAATTCGCTGCCTGAACCAAAATGATGTCTGGATCATCCACGCCGCAAAGCCTTACGGTTCCACTCCCTGTCTCCAACAGCACGCTATCTCCTGACAATTTCGTTATGTCATATTTCTTCAAAATTTCCATCTTCATCCGATAAGCATTGCCGCCTGCCCAGGCCTCATGATTTCCCGTGACATAATAGCAGGGATACTTCCCAGAAATTCCAGCCAGGAACTCCTCCGTCCTCACGTCAGAAAGCTTATCATCAAAAATATCCCCGCCCAGCAGGATTACGTCAGGCTTTTGCTCCTCGATCTTCGTTAATAGCTCCTTCTGCCCCTCCCCATATTTGCAGGAGTGCAAATCCGTGACCAGTGCGATGCGAAGACTTCCCAAAATCCGCTCATCCCGTACCTCGTAGGTTCTGACCGTGAGTCCAAGAAAATATCCCGGAAGCGTCACCAAAAACAGGACTAAAATGGCAATCCCAATTTTCTTCTTGATTCCGATTCGTTTTTTTCCTGATTTATCTTTTTTTGGGGAATTCTTCTCGGAAGATGAATTCCCGTTCCTTTTCTCCCCTAACCCATCCTTAGAATCTAACATTTCTTGATCAGACATTTCACTTTATTCCTTCCATATCTCGCTTCAAATTCCTGTATCATAAATTGAACGTCGTCGTGTTCTTTACTTTTCCTTGTCCTTTTTTCCCCTCTCGTTTCGATAGTCCAACGAAACAGTGAATTTTCTTCTTTTTCGTTGTTCATTTTCCCGTACTTGCTTTGAAAAAACATCGATATCAAGAATTATCTGTAATATCGTTGTTTTATCCTGAATTCCATCGTTTTTCTCAACAACTTCATTGCTTTTAATCCCATCACCCATCAAAAATCATGTTTCATCATATTCTATGGTTTCAGCGATTATCATTTCCGCGCACCTCCAGGTATCTCTCATATTCCTCGGGATGCGTCCTCTTTACGTAATTTCGGATCGTTTTTCCATGGCTGGCAAGCAGCTTTGCCGCCTGCGGGTTCAGCTCCTCCAGCTTTCTCTGGCCAAATTCCCTGCGCTTTTCAATATGACGCTCCACCCTGGCCGCCAAATCCTGCTCGAGCTTTCCTTCGCGCACAAGCTCCTCTAAATGTACCTCCATGAAATCCCAAAATTCGTCCTCATCAAATCTGCCAAGTAGTCCCCATGAAGTACGGACTCCCCTCTTATCAAGAAGCTTTGCCTCAAACTCTGATTCCGATTTGTCTGCTTCCGTCAAGTCATCGTTTGACAAATTCTCATCCAATAAATCTTTATCTAACGAACCTGCTGCCACAAATTCTTCGACCAGCTCCTGCGCAAGCTCCTCCATCTTTCCTTCTGCGCCTGCACCAAAGACCCACTCAAACTCCGCAAGCCGTTCCACGGCTTCAATGCCTTTGAAGTCTATTTCCATATTGTCTGTCTGAGATTTCGTTTTTTCAAAAGCTCCAATGTCCTTGACCATATTTAAGGCATGCTTTTCGATTTTTTCCTTCTTTCTCTTATTCTCCATGATACCAGATTTGCCTTCTTTTGCCGCCCAAGTTCCGCCTCGCTCCTCTAGCTCATATGGCTTCTCCAGCCCTGCATCTCGAAGCGCCAGCGTAATGGTTCTGCGAACGGCACCCTCCTGAATTAAGCTCTCTCCGCCCATTTTGCGAAGCTGATCGTTGAGCGACCCGTCATGCTCGGTGAGATAAAAGAGAATGCCCCGCTCGCGCAGGCTATGATGGAGCTGCACCAAACGCTCCGTCGCCGTGACGTCAATGCTGCCAATGCCTCGCGCATCCACGACCACCTGATGCGTATCCTCCTTCAGCCCTGCCTCAATTTGATTGCAAAACAAATCTATGTTCGCAAAAAACAAATTCCCGCTAAAGCGATAGATCACCGTGTTCTTAATAGGTCTCGCCGCGGAGTTACGCTTTAGGGAATAAAAATTTCCATGCCCAGGAATCCTTCCGACAAAGGCCGTCGGCGGAACAACCGCGCGCATGGCAACCTCGCCAAAGGAAAGCAAAACGCCAATGATGACACCATTCAGCGTACCAAAAAACAGTACGCCAAAGAACGCCAGCAGAAAAACAAGCAATTCATTCTTACTCGTCTTCCAAAGCTTTTTCGCCATTTTGATCTCTAGAATTCCAATTAACGCCGTCATGACAATGCCTGTCAAAATCGGTACGGGAAGATATTTCAGGATCGGGGTTCCAAATAGAATCACTCCGAGCATGGTAACGGATGCCGTAAGCGAAGCTAGTTGCGACCGAACGCCCAAAGAGTCCGCAATGCCGCTTCTCGAAACGCTGCCGTTGATGGGACAAACGCCCACGAGCGCACCACCGATATTCATGACACCATATGCTAAAAGCTCCCGATTGGTGTCTAAGGAATCCTGATATTTTCTTGCATAATTTCCAGAGGCAAGGAGCGTCTGCGCCATAATCACCGCGGCAATGCCCAAGGTCTCTAACAAAAGATCCGGAAAATACTCCCATAGGCCTTCGATTTCAAACAGCGCAAAGTGCGGAAAATTCCCCGTTACCCAAAGAAGTCCCGGCATTCCCGCGGCCAATCGCTCCCTAGCAAAATCTCCTGACTTGATCCAAAGAAAGCCTGGCAATACAAATCTCGGAAGCCCTGCATTTACCTCGCTCATCACCTTGACGCCATAGCGGTCCAGATGCAAAAACGCCTGCGCCAAGGCACCAAGCACCATCATCACAACCGTCATCGGTACCTTTGGAATCCACTTTTTACACAGCAAAATGATGATGACCGTCCCAAACCCCAGGACAAATGACAGCAGATGAAAGCTTCCCCTCTGCTCCAAAATATTATCCAGAAGTACGATCACTTCCCCCGTTCCCGGCTCGCCGCCAAAGAGCTTCGGGATCTGCATCATGATAATTGTCGCGCCGACACCAGAGATAAATCCGCCCATCACGGGGATCGAAATATACCGGACAATCCGCCCTGCCTTGAAAAAATATAAAATGAAAAACCAGATCGCCACGAGCAGCGTCGTCACGGGAACCAAAACCCTTGCTTCTATCGACTGCGCCGCGATCCCTAGCTCCGCTAAGATCCCTCCCACCATGGCAGCAGGCATCGCATCCACGCCGACGATAAACTGCTTCGAGCTCGTAAAAAGCGCAAACAATAAGATCGGAAGAACCGAACCATAGAGTCCATAGACCGGTGGCAGCCCCGAAATCTGCGCATACCCCATCGAGATCGGAATCGAAACCAGCCCGATCACAATGCCGCCAAAAATATCCTTTTTCCAATGAATCCCTCGCAGTCTTTCCCTCATGCGCTTCCTCCGTCATCGCGATTGGATCACAACAGCCCCGTCCCTATTTAGCATAGCTAAGCGACGTAACGCTCCTAAAAGTATTATAAAATCGCCAGTATAGATTTTTCAACCCCTAAATAATTCTCCATACTTCAATAAGTCTAGCCTGCACCCTGTCATTTAAAAAAGGCATGGCTACTTTCCTTTAGCCATGCCTTTTTATCCTAAATGATCCTTAGTTCTCCTTCAGATACAAATTCACGCGCTGGTTGATCACGTCGATCACCGCATCCAGCTTCTTTTGCCCTTCAAAATAGGTTTTTGCTTCTTCATTTACAATATTCCAGACATCTTGAAGTCTCGGGTCTCGTACTTCCGCACATTTGAGAATTTCTTCAAAGAATTCCCTTTCCTTATTTGTGAATGGCGGATACTTGTAGGAAATATCATTTACGATCTGATTCAGATAACCGTAAGGACCTTTTTCGTCAGATAATTCCTGGAAACACTTTTCCAAAATCGCTTTTCTTGCGGGAATGCCACCATAAAGATTCATGTAGGAACCAAAATTTTGCAAATCATACTCCTGCATAAACTCAATAAAATCCCATGCGCCATCCTTATTCTTGCTACGCTTACAGATGCCAATCTCCCGTGAATCCCCATCCAGATCAATGCCAAATTTCGGTGTTCCGTCTATCGTCGGAAACCCTATGATCTGTCCATTTCCGTCAAAGCTTTGGAGAGGAATCTTTTGAATGCTACGGAGACAGTCCAGCGAACTTATTTTCACCGTCTTTTCCTCCGCATTGTAATAAAAAAACGCTTCCCCAGGCCTATAGGTATGCGAATACTCCATCATCTCCCGAAACATAGGACAATCAAAATTCACCTGCCTGTTATCAAAATCAACAAAGGCTCCAAGATTGTAATAACAGCTTAAGAAAAAGGCATGCCCGGCCCTGCAATCATCCACCAAAGGCATATCCGCATCTGCTTGATCATATGTGATCATATCCTGCACGGACCAACCCATCTTCCCTGAAAAAGCACTCCCGTCTATGGCCAAGGCTTCCACGCGATAGCTTTGCGGCAGAGCCGCGATGACACCTTGATAGGTACAAAGCTCCATGGCCTTTTCTTCATACTGCTCACGGCTTAGCTTTGCACTTCTGTTCAAATACGGACCAAGATCCTCAATGTATTCCTTTTCAACAAGATCAGACAGATTTGGAGAAATGTATGAGAACAGGATAAAATCTGACAAATTGATCAGGTCGGGGGAATCCTCTCCGAGGAGATCCATCATCATGCGGTTCGCGGGATCTTGATACTCCGTGCTGACGGTTGCGTCTGCGCCATATTCCACGACCTTGACCTTATAGCGATTCTGAGACCTGTTATATGCAGCCACCGCCTCATCGAGCTTTCGCTCCTTCTGTATGGTCACCAAAACTAAGGTTTCCTGCGGCGGCATGTCATCGGTGCGCGGCGCTAAAATTGCCAGCTCCATCGTCGTGGACACCGCGATCACCTTTTCTCCAAGCTTACCTACACAAGCAACGCCATTTCCCTGAATTCCAGGATTGGCCCACTGTACGATCGGAATACACTCCTTCTTCTCCTCTTGATACAAATAGACATAGTCGTTCGTATAGATGATCATGTCTCCTTCCTCTGCGGAGTTCTCTTCGATCCACCCTATGCCATTTACCCAGCCAGGCATTTCATCCGTAACATCCTCCAGGCACTTCTTTTGGAAGTTCACCTTCTTGATGCCGCTCCCATTCATAGAAGTATAGGACAGCCTAAGCTCGCCATTTTTTGTTCGTACAAGATTTCCGGCAAAGGTATCCTGATCCAAAGAAATCTGCTCTTGTAGCTCTCCATCTGGCGAAAGAAGCGTCACACCATCGCCAACAAGGGCAATGTTTCCGTCTCCGTCCACACACATGTCCATGTAGATGGAAATCTGCGCATTAGGAAAATCCACTCCTTCCAGCCTTTTGCAGGAAAGCTCCCTTCCGTCTTTGTCATAAGAACACAAATAGAATTCTTTAGAAGGAATGATCACGCCATCTTCGTCAACCTTCACGGCGCTGACAAGTGCCACGCAGCCTCCATCCTTCGTCAGGTCAAAACAACATACGCTCCGTTTCGCCTCTGAATCCTCTAAGCCCTCATTGGGATCAACGAAAACCTCTGGCCAGCCACTTTCCAAGCTAACCCTGCTGACGCCGTAAACTGACTGCTCCCTAAAATATCCCTTGCCATAAACATAATTCCCTGCAAATTCCACATGACGATAATCTGCAATTCCTCCCTGTAAGGAATAAAAGGTTGCAACGTAATCCTGCTCCTGCGACTTTGCGATGGTTACCTGACTTTTCGTTTCTGTAGAAACCTGTACATCCGTCTGCGTCTTCTCTGCTCCGCTTCCGCTCTGATCTCCTGGCAACCCTTGATTACTACATCCCGCCAGCGCAAGGCAGGTCAGTATTCCTCCCAAAAATGCCATTATTCTCTTCATCGTCTTCTCTCCTAATTCTCCATCAAATACAATTGCACACGGCTTTGGATGGCGTCGATGGTTTGATCGATGCTCTTTTGGCCTTGGAAATAGGTCTTGGTCTCCTCGTCGAGGATGTTCCATACCATTCGCGTATCGGGCGTCGCGGTCGTTGCCGATTCTACCATTTTGTCGAAAAGGGCCTTTTCCTCATCCGTAAAGGGATGATAGGAATACGAACCATTGATTCTTACCTTACCCTTTTTGGTGCTAAACCTTCCATCCTCATCAGATATCTCGGCAAGCACCTTATCCAGTACCTTTTTCCTTGCGGGGAAACCTCCAAACCCATCTAGGTATCTTTCCGTATCCTCCATTAGGTAATCCTGCGCAAATTCAATGAAATCCCATGCCGCATCTTTTTTGCTGCTCCGCTTACAGATGGCAAAGGCACATCCGTCGACGTCCATGTCCATGCCAGAAACCGGCGATCCATCGCCTGTGGGGAATCCGATGATCTGCGCGTGTCCTTCAAATTTCACGTTTTGAAAATACTGGATGTTCATCAGACCATATAAAATCTGCACGTTGACCAATCGTTCCTCGGCAGTATACCAAATCGAATAATCTCCTGCAGGATAAGATGCTGCGTATTCCAGAATTTCGCGAAATTCCTGACTGTCAAAATGCGTCTCCTTCTTTTCAAAATCCACAAAATCCTTCATGCTGTAATAGGTACAAAGATAAAGAATCGTTCCTGAAGTCGCATCCTTGATCAGCTCCATCTTCGGGTGTGCTTTGTCGTAAGCGATCATCTCCTTCACGGACCACCCATATCTTCCCCCGAAGTCATTACTGTCCACCAGCATGGTCGTCAGCATGTACCCCGTAGGCAGCGCTGCAAGCTTCCCCTGATGCATGCACATGGCAAGCACCTTTTCATCATACTCGTCCCGACTAAGCTTCTTACTCTGATCCAAATATGGCCCCAGATCCTCAATGTACTCCTTCTCCAGCATGTCCTGCCAATGGGGCGTAAGCATTGGCAGGAGGAAAAAATCTTTTAAGTCAAAAAGATCTGGCGGATCATCAGCCAATACGTCAGCCATCATTCGGTTGACGGGGTCTTGATATTCTAGGGTGCTCTGTGCATTTGCGGCATATTCGACCACCTTCACTACATAGCGGTCCTGCGACTTATTATACGCAGCCATCAGGTCATCCAGCCTGGAATATCTTTGCGTCGTCGCGATCACAATCGTTTCTTTCTTAGGGGCATTCTCCGACCTAGGCGTTAATAATGTTGCCGCTCCGCCAAAGCCGATGATTACAAACTGCTCCCCCATCTTTCCGACACGTGTACTTTTCCCTCCATTGATTCCATAATCTGCCAATTGAACAAGGATGACCCACTCATCCTGACTCTTGTCATACCCCATGACTTTGTATTCGTCATAGGCAAGTGCTTCATAGGTTTTATCCTCCCCCGTGATGGCACCTATTCCCCTGATCTCCTTAGGCACGTTTTTTATTTCTTCCAAGCTTCCCTTTGAAAAATCTGCCTTTAGAATTCCAAAGCTTGCAACATTCCATTTTTGACAATAAATCCATAGCTCTCCGCTCATCGTTCTTATGGGAGATGCATAGCTGGTACCCTCATCCACGGAAAACTGTGCGACCTTCTTTCCCTCGGAAGAAATCATGACGACATCCTTCGAAAGCAATAGAACATTACCGTCATAATCCACTGCCATGTCTGATTTTTCGGCAGGTGACAGGTGGAGAAACTCCGCTCCCTTTTCAATTTCCGTATTCTTCTTAAAATTTCCCTTTTCATCGAACTGCGTGAGATAATATTTTGTCGTATCCTCATACTGAATGCTTACCACCGCCGTGCCGCCGCCTGTTTTGCCGATGTCATAGCAATACAGGAACCGCTGCTGCTCGCCTTCCGTCTCTTCGATCTCCTGGTCCACGTTAAAGAAGTATTCCGAAGTTCCTTCCTTGGGATCTATGCGGTCAATTTCAAAAAGCTGAAGATTAATGCCCCAACCATAAGCGAACCCTCCCAAAAACTTCGCATTTAAGAGACTGTTTTCCGTAGTCATTGGCGTCGCATCATACTCCTGTGCATTCTTCGCAGCCGTTACCTTGCTTTGCGTCTCTTGCGACTGCGGCCGTGCATCACTCGAAGGACCTTGTCCTTCCCCCTTAGAGCACCCCGCGAGTGCAAGGCACGTAAGGAATCCTCCCAAAAATAACATAAGCTTCTTCATAAGCTTCACCCCTAATTCTTCGATACTTTAACGCCCTATTTTTCTCGGCTCCTCTTTAGCAAAAATACTTCGCTCATTCCCCCTGATCCTTTATTCCTTCAAGTAAATCTGTACCCTGCCTTGAATGTTCTTCGCTACCTCTTTCTCGGACTTATCACCTGCGAAATACGCTCCTGCCTCCTCAAAAATGATATCCTGAATCTTTATCTGGGAGGAAGCGGGCCTTGCCTGATCCATGAGTTCAACATATTCCTCCACAAAGGTTGTCCCGTCAGGCTTACATTTAATTGGAGTTCCTCCGTACGCGATCGTCCGAATTCTGCTTTGCTTTGTTCCGTCCCGATTGGTATATGTTTCAAAATAGTCCAGTAGCACGTCCTTTCTTACATATTCGCTATTCCCCAAATACTTTCGCTGACTCTTTTCTGAAAATAGGAATTCCAAGAAATCCCTGACCTCTTCCCTTTGCTCAGAAAAGGCACTTACTGCCACGAAATTATAACTCTCCACCAGGGAACCCTTTTCTTCCTCTGAAGGAAACCCTATAACAACATACTCCTCCCCCAGGTCTACCCTGGCAGCGCAATACTGCCTGACAGATCCGACAACAAGAAAAGCCAATGCTTGTCCTTCCCGCACCTGCAGGACTTGCTCCTCCTGACTTAAACTACTGTTATTTCCAGGGCTCTCCGCATTTTCCTTACAAAATCGAAGCAGCCGACAAAATTCCTCGCTGTCAAAGCGACAGGTCTTCGACGCCAGATCCAAAAACGGACTATCCTCTAGGTGATTCAGACAGAGATCCCACAAAAGCTGCTCTGCATCTGCAGGATAACTTAGCGCATAAAATCTCTTCAAATCCGCATGGGCAGCTTTCTCTTTATCATATAGCTCCATCGCCTCCTGTAGGTTCCAGCCCTTCTTCTCCCAGGCCTCTCGGGAGATCAAGAGTGTTTGAAGATTGATTTCACTTGGTATTCCGTAAAGCTTCCCGTCAATGGTTCCCATCTCCAGCGCAACCTGATAGATTTGCTCCTTCGTTTCTTTCGAAAGCTCCTCTTCCAAAGGGGCAAGGCACCCTGCTCCCTGGAGAGTCGTGAGCTGCCTCTTGTCCAGAAGCAAGATGTCTGGTCCTTCTCCCGCCTTCATCTCCTCCGCAATACGATTGAGCAAGGTTTCATTCTTCCAAGGATTCTCCATGGTACTGACCTCGATGCGGATTCCCGGGTGGGTTCTGTTATAGCTCTCCGCGCAAGAAGTGACATATCCTTTGGATCCTCTTTGCAGAAATTTTATGGTCGTCACCTGCTTTTCCTCACCTGCGTCATATCGATATAAAGAGAACTCTTCCCCGTCATCAAATGCCATGACAAGCCCTTCCTTGGAATTTCTCCAAATCCCAATGCACTCTGAGGAAGCAAAGCCTTGCAGAGAGCAGAGGCTTTCCGCGCTTCCGCTTTCGACGTTCCAGGAAATCAGCTCCTGATTGCCCCAGAGTAACAGCTCTCCAAATTCATTCAAATATGCCTTTTCCGCCTGAATCTTCACATCACACAAAACCTTGTCAGGCGTGCAGAAAAATGCCTTATTTCCTAGAAGCATGGCATATGCCGGCGTTCCGTCTAAGGCCTTACCAACATAAGAAAACACACCGTTTCCCAGTTCACGATAGTCCAGCGCAAAGACCTCCTCACCCTCCTGATCTAGGGTGAGCAATGCGCCATCAAAGGAATCCATCAGGCAAGTGCGTCCGTTTGTCATTCCAACGACATGGGATTGCTCCAGCGACAAGCTTTCCTCCCCTCTCTTTTGCCAAACCGCTTTGCTTAGATCCGTAACGGCCTCCAGCCTTCCCGTTCCGTCCAGTGTCATGCGGTCATACTCCAAAGGCTCCCATTCCTCATCATAGACCGTCAGGAACAAAATCAGCTTCCCCTCCGCCACGTCAATGCCACTAGGCGAAGCAAAGCCTGATCGCACCAGTTCGTCCATGCGCCCTAGCTGCTCCGCCGTTCGATCCGATGCATTTTCCATCTTTGAAAAGACAAGCTCTGTTTCCGAATGCTCTCCTGTGACCGTATCTATGGAACTCAAAAACAGATGATACTCGTAAGACTCCTCTCTTTGTGAGACAAAATGGCCTAACAGATAGAGCGTGTCCTTTGAGAACGCGGAATGGAGCTTCCAACTCACCCTGTTCCAATTTGTCGGCGGCGTAAAAAGCTTGTCCTGATAGCTGACGGCATGATATTTTGCCCCGTCCTTTTTAACCTCCTCAAAGCCCTTCCATTCCAGATCCAGAACGTCAATGGTGCTAAGCGGTGTTTTCGGCGTAACCACTTCCGATGAGCCCTCTGTCTCCTTGCCACTTTTTCCGAAGCTGCAGCCCGTCAACAAGATAAGAAACACTACTACCGCCACTAAAAAATCCTTACTAAAACTATGCAAAAGTCTTTTCATCCTAATTCCCCCTTTTCCTACTTGTCGTTCATTATTTCAAATCTCTACCCTAGTTCTCCTGTAGATATAACCGTACCCTCTGGTTGATGACGTCGATGGTCTGATCGAGGTTCTTCTCTCCCCTAAAGTAATAGCCAATTTCCTCATAGATAATGGGATAAATTTTTCGAAACCGAAAATCAGCAGGCTTTGACGAATCTAAAAGCCTCGTAAATGTCGCCAGCTCCTTTTCCGTCAACGGGTGATTTTCATAGCTTGTGCCATCTGGAAAATACTCCTTATATTTACGGATATCCTCTTTGGACAACGACTTTTTGACTAGTTCCAAGACTCGTTTCTGGGTGGGAATTCCGCCGTAATCTGTAAGATACTTCATATAAATGTTTTCATTATTTGTGTATTCTTCCACTTCATATTGCTGAACAAATTCGATGAAGTCCCATGCGCCCTCCTTTTCCGTTCCCCTCTTACAGATGGAAAAAGCCCGTGCATCCGCCGCTATGTCGATATAGGTCAAATGTGATCCGTCAACGGAAGCATATCCAATATACTGTGCCTTTCCATCGAAGCTAGTACAGAGTCTTCTTTGAACACCAGCCACACCCTCAACACGATCCCACCGAACCAGCTTCTCGGGTCCCACTAAACTAAGATATCCCTCTCCCATGGGATAGGATGCCGCATACTCCAGCATTTCCCGAAACTCTGGTCTGTCAAAATCTGCCGTCCCTTTTTCAAAATCAATAAAGAATCCAAGATTGGGTTTGATCAGGAGGGAATAAATGGAATAGGGCGTGCATTGATCCACAAGACTCATCTCTGGATGCGCCCTGTCATAGGCAATCAACTCCGAAACCGTCCAGCTGTCCCTTTGTCCTAACTCCTCGGAGCTTACTAACAAGGTGTCAAAGCAATAAGCGGAAGGAATCGTGGCAAGCATGCCCTGATAGGTACAAATCTCCAAAACCTTCTCCTCAAACATGTCCTTACTGAGCGTCTGGCTACGCTCCAAGTAGGGATAAAGATCCTCAACATATTCCTTTGTCACAAAATCAGCTGGAGAAGGATCCAAATATGTCAAAAGAAAGCCAGACATGTCAATCAAATCTGGCGGCGTATCCCCTAAAATGTCAATTACCATGCGGTTCGCAGGCTCCTGCCATTCTAGGCTGGACTCCGCTCCCCTGCCATATTCCACGACCTTGACCTGATACTTCTTTTGCGAGCGATTATACGCTGCCACAATATCCGTCAAAGAAGTTTTCTGAATGGTCGCTAAAAGCACGATCTTTCGTTCCACATCCCCCTCCAGTGGTGAAAGGATCAAGAGCGCCTGACCTCTTGTAATGGCATATACCTCCTCCCCACAAAGTCCGATGCAGGTGATGTCATTTCCGCTAAGTCCCAGGGCATCCCATTCCAGAAGGGAAATTAGTTCTTTCTTCCCTTCATTCAACAGGAAAACCTTGTCCGACGTATATGCGATCAGGTCGCCAGCGGCATGCTTTTCCGACACATTGCCAAAAATGCTTCCAACGCCAAGAAAAATCTCATTATTTCCGTCCAGACTTTCCATCTTTCCCGTCTCAAAGTTTGCTTTCTTAAGCTTTGTATCCTGAATAGTGAAGTCGGTGACCCAAACCGTCCCCTTTCGGGAGGAACAGAGATCATTCGATTGGTATATATAATTATTCTCGAACTTCGTCTCTGCCAGCTTCTTTCCATCAGCGGAAAGATAGGTAAATCCATCTGACATTACCAAGACATGACCCTTCCCATCCACGCTCATGCTCATGCCAAATCGTAGCTGATCCTCTGGAAAGGTCACGGCCTTCTCTAAGACCACCGTTCGCAATTCCGTTCCATCCTTGTCAAAGGTTGTCAGGGCAAACTCCTTCGCTTCAGGCGCCAAGCCCTCTTCCGTAAGGTCATGCAGGGAGGATAATACGACGATTCCGCCATCCATCGTTAAATCAAAACAGCAGATGTTTCTGGATTCCGTTCGCTCCTCACCTTCCTCCAAAGGGGGATTGAAATTGACAACCTCCTCCATCTGCCCCTTTTTCGGCTGAATCCGTTCCACCATCCATGCCTTCGCATCATCATCAAAGCATCTGACATAGACATAACCATCCATAAATTTCGCCTGACTGACGTCCGCACCATACGCATCCAGCATATAAGAGGTCGACTCATATTGCTGCTCCGACTTTACCATCGCCGTCTGTACGGATTTCTCCTGCGAGCTCTTGAGGTTCAAGGGGTTTTCCCTCTTCGCTCCACTACAGCCCGCAAGCAAGAAACTAGCCAAAAAAATACTCATACAAAATCTTAACATGTTACGCCTACCCATCATTTTCATAACACATACCTCCCACTATATCGCTCTATGATGTCTGCGTGACATCCAGCCATATTACTTCAAAGCTATGCTTCTCTTAATATCATCCTACCATAGGAAGCTTCCGAGTGGACTTTAAGATTTGTTTAAGGTATGCCGAAAATAAAAAAGAGCAGAAGCTTTTTTGCCTCTGCTCTTTGTATGTTTTGCTTAACGAATTCTCTTAAACATGCTGCTAATCATCTCACGATACTCCTTCGGAACCTCTGCGTTGTCAAGCGCATCCAGGATCTTATCCAGATCGAGCCCGTCCACAAAATCCTTCATGTCAGCGGATTCGGTAACGTCGATTGCCTTGCTCGGGATCTTCACCTTGGAAGCATTCTTCATGGTTCCCTTAAATGCAATGCGGAAGACCTCTTCGTCATGATTCAAAATGCCAACATCGATCGTATGCTTCTTCTCGCCAATGTCAACAATCAGATCCAGACTCGGCTCAATGGAGCCCGCCATGCTACTCAGCATGCTGGAATAACCACTGATCTCCCTGCTAATCTGTCTGGGAAGGAAATCCGTTAGTTCAAGGATATCACTAAAATCACCCTCCAGCTCACAGGTGAAATGACCCTTTAAGTAGCCGTCATCCCAAGCGTTCTGATCGAACTTCTCCACGCTGACCTTCAGAACCTTTTCTCCGTTCACCTTCAGCGTATACTCACCAGAGAGCTTACCACTCTTCAGCTTACCAGTGCCCGAAAGCTTTCCTGTCATTTCGCCATACTTCACGGAAGCCTCAAAACCAACGTTGCTTCCCTTCGTTGCCTTGCCGATCTTTACAACCAGATCCTCGCCGTTCTCAGGAACAATCTTGTAGTTTCTGCCAACGATTCTTCCGTCACCGTCAACATACAGCTCAATGACAACCTTATTCAGTCCAAATTCCCGATCCTCAATCTTCTCAGCTACATCCGTCAGGCTTTCCTTCAGGCGATCATACACCTCATCATAATTCTCAAGCTCCATAGCCTTACACATGTCCGTATAGAGCTTCTTTAAATCCTCATCCTTCGTGGCTTCCTTGCAGACGGTCTTGATAATGCTCTTGATGTCCTTTTCCTTGATCGTTGCACGAAGAACGGTGCACTTCTGGGAAACATCGCCGCACTCCAGCTCGGCCTTGTCCTTCTCGACATTTTCCACGCCGTCCAGAACCAGCTTCACATACTTATCTGCAAGCTTATCCATCATCTTGATGTCAGGATAAGCGATTCGCATCTTGTCTGCCTTGTCAAGTATCTCATCGAACTGCTCAGCATACTCCTCTAAATCATACTTGATGCAATCCTTGGTCAGCTCAGGAATCTTCGCATAAACCGCCTTCTTCTTGGAATCCAAAATGAAGGTCGGCGCAATGATCTCCTTCTCATTTAAGATCAGGGTTGTCGTCACCTCAGCGTCATCATCCTTGACGTTCACGTAATATTTCATGCCAGCACTGTTTAACCAGGTCAGGTCCACGCCGCTCGACTTCAACAACCTTAAATAAGACTGTCCAGCCTCACCGATGGTCAGCGTTATCTGCTCCTCCACGGCCTGATCTTCGGTGGTCACCCGATTGCTCAGGTTGTTGTAAATGCTGCGCATGGTGTTATCCTTTTTCCCTAGGATCGCCTGCTTCTCGACATAGGCCATGTACTTCTTCGGGCTGTCAAAGGTCTTATGCATGCTCTTTGAGAACTTGCCACTTACAATCCAACATAAGCCCAGCACCGCCACAACCGCGATGGCAATGATCACGCCAACACTGATTTTTCCGGCATTGTTCAGCTTTCTTTCGTTTTTCATATTTTTCTCTCCCCTTAACAAAAGCACTCCCTAAATCCTATGCACCTTTGCTTCATAGAATACAACAACATGTATCGTAAAAAACCCCGTCCTAAAAAGAACGGGGTTTTCATAACTAGTATGCTGATGACCTTACTTATAAGGCTCAATGGTGATAATGCTTCCGTCCTCGCGGTAATTCAGCTCCGTATACTTTACGTTACGTCTGTGGTTAATGCCATTTGAAAGCTCACAGTCATGATAGAAGAGATACCACTTTCCGTGATACTCAATGATGGAGTGGTGCGTCGTCCATCCAAGCACGGGCTCCAGAATTCTTCCCTTGTACGTAAAAGGTCCAA
This sequence comes from Lachnospiraceae bacterium, assembly GCA_015056795.1. Lineage (GTDB taxonomy): Bacteria > Bacillota > Clostridia > Lachnospirales > Lachnospiraceae > Acetatifactor. The sequence goes on along the minus strand of SVFO01000005.1, from coordinate 49,428 downwards.
CCGGGCTGTCGCCAACTGCATAAACAAGATAGTGGGTCGTACCGGTGGAATAGGAGAAGTAATACTTTCCGTTGTACTTGTGCATCCAAGGATCCTCGAAATATCTTCTCTCCTCGTCGCCTGCACGAAGCTCCTCGCCGTTCTCGTCCAAAATCTTAATATGGTCGTAGCTGCCCTTTAAGTCCTTCATGTTCTCAGCAAGCTCGCCAACCATAGGTCCAACCTCGGGCTCATCCTTAGCATTCTCGCCGCCGTTGGGATCAAACTTACCGGTCTTCCACTTCTCCAGCTGACCACCCCAAAGTCCGCCATTGTACAGATATGCTCTGCCGTCATCATCTACAAATACGGCGGGATCAATGCTGAAGGTTCCCTGCATGTAGTTTTCCTCTGCCTTGAAGGGACCAACAGGGCTGTCACTCGTTGCAACTCCGATGCGGAAGATGCCCTCCTTGTCGCGTGCGGGGAAATACAGATAGTAAATGCCATCCTTGTAAGCTACGTCGGGTGCCCACATCTGCTTGCTCACCCAAGGCACATCCTTCATGTGAAGGGCTTCACCGTTATCCACGCACTCTGCCTCGAGATTGTCCATGGAGAGAACGTGATAATCCTCCATTCTGTACTCATCGCCATCGTCATTATCCTCACCGTCATGAGGAATGTCATGAGAAGGATACACGTAAATCTTGTCATTAAATACGTGGGCTGAAGGGTCAGCCGTGAAAATATGGGACACCAGGGGTCTTCTTTGCTCTGCCATATGCGTTTCTCCTTATCTTTTCATTATTCCGGTTTGCGCCCTAAAAACGGAGAAAGCCTTCCCTTCGTCCATCATTTGGCGCTGCTCCTCTAAATATGACCCTATCTTACCATATTTCCAAAAAAAACACAATCCGAAGTCTTACGATTCTTTTCGAAAGACCCTCGCATTGTGCTTTTTGTTTTTTTTATGCTTTTTGTTCTTTATTCGTCCCTGCGCTTGGTGACGTATGCCTTTGTCCATTCGGCTTTCCCCTGGAAAATGTCCTCCAGCGGACAAGAGAAGACTTGATATTCCTTTTTCGTGACAAAAAAGGTTTCCCCGTCGATCGTAATCGCCTGCACTTCATTTCCATTTAGGTTACAGTATTGAAAATAAAGCTTTCCATTGGAAATTTTATAATCGACGTAATGCGAGCTTCCCTCATACCTTCCTTTTTCAAATCCCAGCTGCTCAAAGGGAACCTCTACGCTTCCAAGAAGCGTGCCCTGACCATCATAAAAACAAGCCCTTTGCATGTCTGCAAGGAAAAACTTACCGTCATAGCAAAACATCGTCTTCAAGTGATCTCTGTCGATCTCCGTTGCATAAAAGCCTTCCTCGCTCATATGTTCCTTCGTATTTGCATTATATGCCGTTACGATCACTCCATCGCCCTGATAATTTGGATACACTGCATAATAACGATCCTCGGTAAACATCCAATAGGGCTGCTCGTTCTTCCGTTCCTTCCCCTTTTCGTCTAAATAGGTAAGACAGACCTCTTCCACCTCGTTTTTGGATATGTCATATCGCCTTGTCCCTGCCTGACTATTGGAGGAAGCCAACAGAAAATAAACAAAATCTCCAGCCGCCGTTACCCTCGCTGGCATGCCTGCAACCAAGGTTTCCACCTTATAAAGCTCCTGCGTTTCTCCATTGGACAAATTCATCCGCATCAGTCCCGCACCCTTTAGGCCCTTGCTTCCTGAACCAAACCGCAGATAATATGGAATATAGGCATATCCCTTATGAATGATGAAGCTATAATCCACCGACTGATTCAAGGTAAACAGACTGGCTGTCTGAGGACTATACGCGACTTCCTGATTCTCCACGTTATCTGCCGAAATCACGGTGCCAACCTTATCTATGGCGGATCCGTCCAAGGCTGCCCGATAGAGATTGATGGAAACATTTATGCCATTTTGCTCCGCAGCCAAAAGATAAATACTTCCATCATAAAGCATGGTATTACCAGGAATCACGTTTTTATAGGTGGCTTCGCAGGTATCTCCCCCGTCATGCGTACACTCTGGCTTGTTGCACAAAAGGATTGTATTCCCACTTTCCTTTTCATAATATCGAAGACACTGCAGGGCTTTCAATGTAGAGCTTCGCAGGCCATACTCATTCGAATAATAGCCGTCCTCCGTCTCCATGATCGCATTGAGCCCGTGATTCCACGGCGTATCCTCCGGGAGCTCCTTTCCTTTTCCCAGTGTTATCCCTCCCAAGCCATCAGAATTATTACCAATACTGCACCCGCCCAGCAGGAACAGACAAAATACCAAAAAAATGGCTAGGCCTTTCTTATGCAAACCTTTATGTAAACCTTTTCCTGTTCGATACATCCTTCTTCTCTTTCCGTGCGTTCTCATGTTCGTACCTCCTAGCCTTCCCGTTCTGCTACTTCCATGATAACACGCAGCCGGTTTCTTTTCACTTTAAGATTTGTTTAAGACGGTTTAAGAATTGTTTAAGATGTCCTCATACTGCTTTTGAGAAAGCACTCCCTGCGCGGAAAACGCCTTCTCCCATTGTCCCTTCCCCTGCAGGGCATCCTCTAGGTTGCAGGAAAATACCTGGTATATCTCAAGATACTCCTTATTGGCAGCATTTTTAAAAAGGACATAGAGCTTGTCATTGCAAATCGCATAGTCCAGATACAAATCCCATCCCCGAACTCGTTCTCCGATTTCCTCCATGGGACCCTCCTGCTCCGCAAGGCAATTTCCCTTTAGGTCATACCAAAAAACCTTCTCCTCCTCTGCCAACAGGATATGATTCTCATAGAGCATAATGGAATGAAACGGCCCAATCCGATGATTTAACTTGTCCGACTGGAGGGAAAAAGGAATTTCCGTCATAATGTTTTCCTCTGGTAGCTCCTTCAAGCTCTTTGCCTCCAGCGTTCGAAAACCAAAAACTCCTGCTCGCGTTCCTTCCTTTTCAAATTGGGATAATACATAAATTCGATTCTTGGAAAACAGGGCATAGCCAGCATCCTTCTTTTGATCAAATTCCAAAACCGTCTCTACCTTCTTTTCTGACAGAACATACCGCATGAGCGTTTTCTTTGTCGCACCGCTTGACGCGGTAAAATAGACATAATCCCCGATGCCCGTCAGATTAGAGGGTGTTAGGAATTGCCGTGATTCCTGCTGATAAAGCTCCTCCGTCTGACCCGTCTTTAAATCCATCCGCATCAGACCACCGCAGCGAAGTCCTGCATTACCCTGCCCAAACTGAATTTGATAAGGAATATACGCATAGCCCTTATGAATGATAAAGCTATAGTCAGGATTTTGGACGGCATAGCTTTGCGTAGTGGTGACTCTCTCGTGATTCGTATTCTCCGCGGAAGCAACCTCGCCGACAAGATCAAAGGAGGAACCGTCCAGTGCCCCTTTCCATAGGCAGATGCTGACCTTATTGTCACCCTGATCCTTCGCACTTTCATCCCCTAAAGGAATGACCTCCCCATTTTCACCAAGCATGTAGCGATTCTCAAATCGCGAGGCGTCTGTCTCAATGCCGCTGACGCCAAGAACATAGAGCGCCCCGTCATACAGCAGCGTGTTGACAGTACCAATTCCATGATATCTCGCCTCGCAGGACTCCTCCGAGGTGTGCGCACACTCCGGTTTATTACACAGTAAAATCGTGTTATCCGTTCCCTTTTCATAATATCGAAGGCACTGACCATCCGTCATATTGGAATAATACCCTAGCTCCGTCTCCATGATCGCATTATACCCGTGATTCCAAGGAGTATCCTCCGGGAGCCTTTGATTCTCTTTTTCCCCACATCCCCCAAAGGAAAGCGCCAATACTGTCAAGACAAGTCCAACAAGGATTTTTCGGAACGATCTATTTCTTTTCATGATAAGTCTACCTCATTCTTTACGGATTCGTTGTATCAAATCCTAATTCCTCAAGAGTTTTTATTCTTCCATGCGAAAAGTCTTCTCCTACTTTTCTTCAAGCAATACAGCGATCATCGCAAATAGGTTCCGCCAAGGAGGTTGATGGGGCTGAGCCACCACGCGGCAGGAAGAATCGTTCCTAATAATACTAATATGATGACGACAAAGCAGGAGACTCCCATTGCCGTAATCACGTCGCCAGAGCGTCTGCTGATCACGGAAATGATTAGGCCTAAAAGACAGGCCATACCCATTCTCACAAGGAACAGCAAGACCAAATATCCCCAGATGGGAACATAAATCGCAAATTCACGCATAAATTGGATTCCCTGCACGGGATTTTGCATTTCAGGAAGACCTGCATCCACCTTGGAAACACGCCAAAGCTGTATCAGATGTAATAGTCCACAGGAAACCGCTGAATAAAGCAGCACCAGCAGGATTTTTAACGTTGTCGTAAGCTTCCTTCCCCTGTAGGCGCTGTGCATGATCTGCTCAACATGATTCTGCCGATCGAACGCAAAGATCCCCGCAAGCGCTGCAAGAAGCGCAATGATTTCAAGGAACGATGCCCTGGTTCTCGTCTTTTCATCCTTGTTGAAAAGCAAATCATAATAAAAGGGTGCCACGAGTGTAATTCTGTGTCCCGTTCTCTTTACGTAATCCAGACCAGAGTTCAGGTCATCAATGATCGGCTGCAGACTCTGTTGCTTCCAGCGAACGTTAGCAAGACTTTCCTGCAAACCTGAAATCTTCATGACGGGAGTTGGTTCTTCCTTCATGTACTTCTCGATCTTCTCCAGCATGCCCTCCTCTGCCATTTTCAAAATGTCCATGGAAGCCTGTGCACTTGCAACGCGCTCCTCCGTGATGTCACCCTGATACTCAATGTAGTACATCCTCTGATAAATGTCCACGGGATAATAATATTCGTACTGCATGGACAGCGTCAAATGCACCAAAAATACGGCCAGCAAAATCAAGAAACCCTTTTGCTTCATGAGAAGCTTATAGGCCTCCCAGCCAAAGAGCGTATGCTGCGGCGACAGCTTTTCCTTCCATCTTGCAATGGTGTCAAAAAGCTTTTCGCCGCGGTGACTGACAATGACATACTTTCTTCCGTGAATGGCATAACCCGCCACAAGCACGAGAAGAAACAAAATCCCAAAGATCGTCAGCGTCACGGGAAGGGCTTCCTTCGCTTTCCCAAAGACACCTACAAAAATGGCATCCTCATAAAATTCTTCACAGCGGATCAGCGTAAACAAATTCACATACCGCAGGATATTCCAAGAGGAAATCGGAGGAACGAGTAGCCCCGTCAAAACCTCCGCAGCGATAAGAACTGCAGAGCAAAAATACGCCATGACCGTGTTGAAACACCCGATCAACGTATAAAACAGAACCGCAACGCCAAAGCACCCCGTCATCTTTAAGAAAAGGGATCGGAACAGATAAGCTCCAATGGTAATCGAGTAGGGGCACTTCATGAATTCCGGCAAGGACTGAAGACTTCTGGAAAGGTCTCCTAAGCCAAAGCCAAACAGAATTCCAACGAGATTCCCGCCATAAAAGCACAGCGCTCCGACAACCGTCGAAAAGGCCAGAATCGCCATGCGCTGCAAATAGAGCTTCGACCGTCCACCGATCGTACTCCGCACCAAATAAACAAGCCCCTTCTTTCGCTCCGCCTGAAACTCCATGACAATCAAAAACAGAAAGATCAATAAAAACAAATCCGTGAGCTGATACTGGACGAAGAGCACGACGCCGCGATTTTCACCCAAAGCCACCTGTGTCCCATCCAGCGCGCGGTATAATTCCGTCGTCTTTTTTAAGCTCTCAGAACCATAGCCCTTCTTATACATGGAGAGCATTCCCATTTTTGAACCATTCTCCACCGTATTCTTTAAAAATACGGGATAGCGGTCCAAATACCCCTGAAGCTCTTCTCCGCCAAGCGTGATCGTCTTTTCCGGATCAATGCAAAGCAAAAAGAGGATCAAATTCATGGCACAGAGGATTGCCAGGATCAACAAAATCTTTCGATTAAAAACACGCCCTAATTCCCTCATGCATCCTCACCTTTCTCTGCTGCCTCTGCCAACCTTTCCTTCTCTTCTATGCCTGCTGCCATACTTTGCTCTTTACTTGCTGGCTCATCCGTCAAATTAACTGTTTTTATCACCGTTTCAGGCTCTTCCACGCTTGATTTCACCGCTGCGCCTGATAGATTCGACTCCTCGCGTCCCTCAGCATAGAATAAGTACACATCCTCGAGTGTAATGTCATCTACGGCGACAAACTCCTCGGGAAGCTCCTCCTCAGCTGCGCGGAATACGAATCCCGCACGCCGGCGCATGATCTGCCCCTTGCCAAAGGTCTCCTTCCACCGACTGACCTCCTCAAAGGTACCTGTAAATTCGCGCACCTTCCCCTGAATCTCCTCCATGAGTTCAATGGGAGACCCAAAGCGAAGAATCTCTCCCTTTTTCATCAGGATTACCTTCTCCGCAATACACTCAATGTCGCTCACCACGTGCGTCGCAAGTAGCACCGTCCGATTCTTTGCCAGCTCCGCAATGTGATTACGAAGCCGAATTCTCTCCTCTGGATCCAGTCCTGCCGTCGGCTCGTCCAAAATCAAAATCTCAGGATCATCCAGCATGGCTGCTGCCAGAAGCACCCTCTGCCGCATGCCTCCAGAGAACGCGCCAAGCTTCTTATGTGCCACCTGCCGAAGACCCACAAGCTCCAAAAGCTCCATGGTCTGCTCCTTGCACCTTCTATGCTTCATGCCCTTGAGGGAACCGATGTAACGCAAAAACTGCCCCGCGCTGAATTCCTCATACATGCCCTGCAGCTGCGGCGTGTAGCCCACCTTCTTTCGAAAGGCAGAGCCCATAGAAAGAATCTCCTTTCCATTATAGAGAATCTCTCCCTCCGTCCGCGGAATGTTGTCCGTAATGAGATTTAAGAAGGTCGATTTTCCCGCGCCATTCGCTCCAAGAATGCCAAAAACACCCTTGTCCAAGGTCAAATTCAAATCCTTCAGCGCTGTAAAATCTCCGTATTTCTTCGTTAAATGCTTGATCTCCAGCATGTCTCCACCTCATTTCCAATGTCTAAATAAACCACTTTCTGAAATTCCTTATCCCCGGCCTACCAGCTATTTCCTCCCGTAAGTCGATTCATCAGAATTTCTTCCTCTGTAAAAACAGGAAGCTAATCATTCTCGAATAGCTCGGGGTATAAATCTTTCAATTCTTGCAGCTTGTATTCTCTGTAAGACTCACGATGCTCTTCCTGCATCCTTTGCACGTCACGTTCTACCATATCCAGCAAGCATTCCTTCCAGGTCATGATTCCCTGAAACCGATAGGCATCCGTCCACTGTCCGCTCACCTGATAAATGTCCTTTATCGGACAGAACAAAACGCGATAATACTCTCCTGTACCACTATAATAAACACTAGAAATTTGATTTCCATAGATCAGATACAGCTTTTCATTACAAATCTTAAAATCAAGATAGATCTGTCTTTCTGCTTCATTCCAATCAAGCTTTTCCTGTGGAACGGCAACCTCTCCAGCTTTCTTGCCAGCCTTGTCATATACAAAAATATTTTCCATGTCCGCGATAAAAAACTTTCCATCATATTGCAGGAAGGAGTAATATCCTCGATATCGTATGTCCAAGGAGTATTTTTTTCTATTAAACGGTATCTCTGTCTCAAAGGATTCTTCTGGAAGGAGCTCCTGCGTTTTTGCGTCGAAGGCCAAAACGGCAAGCTGTCCCGCTTCTCTTTCCTGATAGGTTCTCACAAGAAAATACTCTCTGTCCTCCGTAAAGCTGGGACGGGCTTCCAAGGCTTCCAGCTTTTTCCCAAAAATCTCTGTTGCATCTGCTAATTTATCTAACCTTGGATCTGCCGCTTCCACTCGGTCCTCGGAAATGACGTAACGATACCAGAGCTGCTTTCTGGCAGCACCGTCATAGCGATAATAATAAATGTCATCCGAAATGCCAGATAAGTATGCGGGTGGTCTGGACTGCAGAGTTTCATACTTTTCGATTTCCTTGACCGTTCCCGTGGAAAGATCTACTTTATAGAAGCCAGCACCGCGAAGTCCGGCACTTCCATCTCCTAACCCTATATACAAGGGAACATAGGCGACCCCTTTGTGAATGATAAAGCTGGCATCATCATTCGTATACCAGCATGCACCTGTTACACGCCTGGATGGATTCGTTTTCTGACGCTGTACATTATCCGTCTCAAAAATCGTAGCCACCTTGTCAATGGCACTTCCATCCAAGGCCGCACGATACAAGCTGTAATTGATGATTTCGGTATCGACCGTTTTTGAGTCATTTATAAACAGATCATCCACAACCCCCTCCCAGCCTGTCAGATAGATATACCCTTCATAGAGGCAAGCGTTTATGACCTTCAAATTCCGATAGGTCGCTTCACAGCTGTCATTGCCATTATGCTCACATTCGGGTTTATTACAGAGAACAATCGTATTTCCCGATTCCTTTTCATAATAGCGAAGGCACATTTCTTCCCCGAGGCCTGCTGTGTACCACCCAAGCTCCGTCTCCATGATGGCAGAGGTTCCATGATTCCAGGGCGTATCCTCCGGACCATTCGATTTGTCCTTCTGAAACACCTTTGTCACCTTATCCCAGGCACTGTCCTTCTCTCCCCCCTGACTGCTTGTGCCATTTCCTGCATCCTTTGCACAAGCTCCCAGGGTTAACATTACGAAACATAAGATGGTAACCATGACTAAGTTACCTATTCTCTGGTAAACCCTTTGCTTTTCTGCTTTTCTATTGTTCCTTACCCTATTTTTCATAAAACACCTCCTCACCTCTTCTTAGCAATGTCATTAAGTTAAGCTTTCCATTACCTCGAGGGGAAGGTTTGGAATATCTTTCTGGGTAAAAAAGTCTACCAGAAAGATGTTCCAAACCTAGCCCCGAGTTCTGAACCCAGTTTCAGTATAGCATCTTCCACAATAAAAAAAACCGCTTACGTAGAAGCGGTCGTTTTTTACGTAGAAGTGGTCATTTTGGGCCCCTTTTATGCTTTTTTCCCTGCCTCTGGCAGCAGAATGGAAACGGAAAAGACATTGTTTTCCGTCTCAATCTCCATGGTACCACCATGCTTTTTGACAATTCTTTCCATTTGACGAATGCCAAGACCATGATTCTTTGAATCGGCCTTTTGCGTCACCAGCTTTCCGCCCTCCCTCTTGATTTCGTCATAGGGATTTTCACAGAAGACACAGACCATTTCCATCTGCCTGTTTACCTTAAGCTTCGCCCAACGCTTCTCCTGCGGCAGGCGTTCGCAGGCTTCCACGCAATTATCCAAAAGGTTTCCGAAGAGCGAACAAAGCTCGTGATCGGGCACCATGCAGCCCTGCATTCCTCCTTCAAATTCCATGGTCATGCGGATTCCCTTTTCCTTGGCAGCAGTCTCCTTCGCCATCAGAACGCCGTCCAGCACACCAATTCCTGTCCGTACGGGCGGCTTCGTTGCTTCCAGCCCTTCCATCACCTGACGCAGATACTCCTTCGCATCCTCCGTCTTCTTTTCCTGCAGCAGCATCGCCACGGCAGCTAAATGATTGTTCATGTCATGCCGAAGCATTCTCGCCTCCGCATTTTTCTCATCCACCTCTTCAAAATACCGTTGCTCCGCCTGCTCCCTGGCAACCAAAAGCGCCGTCTTTAATCCAGAAGCCGCAAAGAAAAAGACTGTAAGGAACAACAGAAATACCAGAAGGCTAAGAATCCAGCACCTTAGTATGGGCTTGTCCAAGAAAAGCGCAACGTCATAGGTTCCCCAAAGCTTCTCCACATGGAAAAGACCGTGCAGGGAATATGGAACCTTCTTCACCTCCAAAAAGATCTCCAAAATCAGAAGACCTCCGCCCAAAAGAACCGACAACCATTTCTTTTCCATGGTAAATAGACCAACGATCAATAAAAAGAGAAGCAGGACAGCGGCACATCGAAAGAATACCCAAATCCCCAAAAGAAGTCCCACGGACATCATAAAGGGGGAGGTTCGAAACACCTGCATGGACTGGATCGGACGACTGATATCCTCTAATCCGATGGACAGCTCCACGGCAAAGGCCTCCGCCATGAAAATGCCAATGCAACCGAAAAAAAGAACCATGGTCCAAATACCGATCCCGCTTCCTCCCCGCAGGGATAAAGCGAGGTCGCGCGCGCTGCGGCGATACCTGGACAAAAAGATGCCGCTACAGAGGAACACGCAAAATACGCTTAAGATCGTGCTAAAATAAGAATGAAACAGCTGCTCCACCCCAATGTTTGCTGCTGCAACAACCTTCACATTCTCTAATCCATAAAAATCCTTTACCGTCTGAATGATCTTGTTTTTCGTCCCTTCGGTAAAGAGGCGCACACTCATCATTTCTTCCGCATGATTCTTGACCAGCTTTATATAACTGTCATAACCAACGGCATATCTCAATTTCTCCATGCAAAACGTAAGTACCTTGAGATCACTGTCTGCCTGCTGCACGCTATAATGATAACGCTTTAATACCTCATTCCGTTCGGAGTCGAGATAAAGATGCCTGTTATAAATGATGAGATCTCCCTCCTGAGATTTCACCAAAACCTCGCGATATTCCTGAAGCTTTTCTTTTTCCTCTCTCAGCTTAATGAGCTGCGATGCATATTCTTCCATGGAGCAGGAGCTTAGGATTTCTTTAGCTTTTTTTGCTTCCTCGCGAGACATTAAGACGGACTCTCCGCCTTGCTGGACCGTCAAATAGCTTTGCGATTGCAAATATAAATAGGTAAAGATGCCGCACAGCAACATGGTAAGCAATATGGTAAGTAAAAAATAACCAAAATTCTTTTTCATGCCATTTTTCCCTTCATGGTCTTTAAAACCTTTCCCATAACTTCCTTGCGCTTTCTTCTGCTCATGGGAAGGGAGACATTGTTACTCATAATGACATTATCCGCTCCGATCCGCCGAATCTCCTCGATTCGAACATAAACCGACTTATGGATTTCCACAAAAATTTCCGTGGGAAGCTTTTCCACGACTTTTCCCACTGACAGGGATGGATTATGGTATTCCCTTTCCGCCGTTACAATTTTAACGCCGCGATTTTCCGATTCTACCCAGAGAATGCTTTGAAAGGACAAAATGACTGCCTCTCCCTCCGAGGTTTCAAATAAAAGCGATGCCTCCTGACGCTTCTTCCAACAGCGCTCCAATGCCTTTTCCAGGCGCTGATCCAGCTGCGACTTTACGACGTAATCCAGCGCAGCTACGCCATACCCTTCAACGGCGCGGCTTTCCATTCCCGTCACAAAGATAATCGGTACCCGCTGGTCCATCTCACGAACCTGCTCGGCGATCTCCATGCCATCACTCTTTTCCAGCTGCAAGTCCAAAAGAAGCAAATCATAGCGAAGCCCTTTCCGCATGGCCTGTAAAAATGGCGCACCATCCGAAAAGACATCTAAAGCAGGCGCCTCCCCAAGCCCTTGGAAAAACGCAGATACCCTATCAGAAACTAGCTTTCTATAAATTTCTTCATCCTCACAGATACCGATTCGCATTTACTTCTTCCTTCTATTAACCTTCCCAGAATTATAGGGCATACTATTGGCACTTTTTTGCATACCTTTCAGCATGTCCCTCATTCCATTCGAGGTCTATAACTTATTTCATAATTCCCCTGTTTATTATATATCATTTTCGGTATAAAAAAAACCGCTTCCGTAGAAGCGGTCGTTTTTTACGTAGAAGTGGTTATTTTTGGGTAGGAACGATTTTCTCCTTGCCACCCATGTAAGGCTGCAAAGCCTTAGGAATGTTGATGCTGCCATCTGCATTCAGGTTGTTCTCAAGGAAAGCGATCAATCCTCTGGGCGTTGCCAATACAGTATTGTTCAAGGTATGAACAAAATAGGTACCCTTGCTGCCCTTGGTACGAATGCCAAGTCTTCTTGCCTGTGCATCGCCAAGCGTGGAGCAGGAACCAACCTCAAAGTACTTCTGCTGACGAGGGCTCCATGCCTCCACGTCGCAGGACTTCACCTTAAGATCTGCCAGATCACCGCTACAGCACTCCAATGTACGAACTGGAACGTCAAGGCTTCTAAAGAATTCCACGGTGTAGCTCCACATCTTATTGTACCAGTCCATGGACTCCTCCGGCTTGCAGAGAACGACCATCTCCTGCTTTTCAAATTGATGCACGCGATACAGGCCGCGCTCCTCAATGCCGTGGGAACCAACTTCCTTTCTAAAGCAAGGGGAATAGGAGGTCATCGTGATGGGAAGGCTCTCCTCCTTCACGATCTCGCCCTTAAACTTACCAATCATGGAATGCTCGGATGTACCGATGAGGTATAAATCCTCACCCTCAATTTTATACATCATGGCTTCCATTTCCTTAAAGCTCATAACGCCGTTTACCACGTCACTTCTGATCATGAAGGGCGGAATGCAATAGATAAAGCCCTTGTCGATCATGAAATCTCTCGCGTAGCTCAGCATTGCAGAATGCAGTCTTGCCGCATCTCCCATGAGATAATAGAAACCATCGCCGCTGGTGCGTCCTGCGGACTCCTTGTCCAAACCACTGATGCTCTTTAAGATGTCAGCATGATGAGGAATCTCAAAATCAGGAACAACGGGCTCGCCAAACTTTTCAATCTCCACATTTTCAGAGTCATCCTTACCAACGGGAACGGACGCATCAATGATGTTGGGAATCTTATACATGATCTCGCGGATCTTTGCCTGGAACTCTGGCTCCTTTGCCTCCAGCTCTGCAAGGCGTGCATCATCAGCAACACTCTGTGCCTTCAAGCTTTCTGCCTCTTTCTTTTTCTCCTCAGCCTCTGCAGCATTTCCAGCGCCCTCTGCCTTCTTGATCTGACCCATCAGACCACCAATCTGCTTTGCAAGCTTATTCTTCTGGTTGCGAAGATTGTCTGCCTCCTGCTGAACCTTACGGCTCTCTGCATCCAGTGCAATCACCTCATCCACCAAGGGAAGCTTCTCATCCTGAAACTTCTTCTTGATGTTCTCCTTCACAATCTCAGGATTTTCTCTTAAAAATTTAATGTCGATCATCTAGTTTATCCTCCTAATTTCAATCGCTTTGCGATGCTTATTCCATTTTAATAATTTCTTTATTTATTCATCTGTTCCCATAGCCATGGCAAGTGCTTCCTTCTCTTCCTTGCCGAAACTGATGTCACCGACGCCATTTTTAATTTCCTTGGAATAACAATAAGAACCCTCCGTACTATGCACGGAATTGATAATAAATCCATTATTATCCTGATCCAAAAGCACTAGGCAAAAACTGAGCTGTCCACCCATCTGTTGAAAGGCATCATACTTCACCAAACCAATCTTTTGATAGGAGGATCTCACGTGATGGAACAAGGCTTCAATATCCTTTTTATTGAGCTCCACCACCTGCCTTAAGGATTTATGATCCTTTACCAAAAAGGTAATCATATCCTCCAGACTTTCCGCATCCTTGCCATTCATCAAACGCTTCATACGAAACTTTAAAAGCTTGATGTCTTCTCTTTGCTTAATCACCAAGATGCTCATGATAATGCATAAAATCATCAGCACGATGACTAGGATCAAAAGATAACCCAAATCGAAATTTCCAAGGCCGATTTTATTTAGAAATACGCTATTTCTTGCAGTCAAATGATCGCCCCTTTTTATATAGGAAATAATATATTTATATTTTGTTTATATATGTTATGTAGTACATAATATCATGTTATGTGATAAATTACATCATCTTAGGATTTCCAATTAAATCAAGCACTCTTTCAAAATCTTCATGGCTGTAAAACTCAATTTCAATTTTACCTGCGCCTTCTCCTTTGGAAATCACGGAAACCTTCGTGCCAAGCTTTTTCTTCATTTTTTCTTCTTCTTCATGATAAATGGCAAGAAGCGTTTTGTCATCAAGCTTTTTCTTACGCTTTGTTGGCTTATGAAGGTTCTTTACCAGCTTTTCCACTTCACGAACGCTGAGCTTCTCATCAAAAATACGCTGTGCGAGATTGTATTGCTCCTGAAGATTTTCAATTCCGATCAAGGCCCTTGCATGTCCAGGACTGATCATTTCATCAATTATCATCTGCTGAACGTCTGGCGCAAGCTTTAAGAGACGAATGGAGTTTGCAACGGCAACCCTGCTCTTAGAGACTCTGTCCGCGAGTTCATCCTGCTTCAGGTTGAATTCGTCCAAGAGACGCTTGTAAGCCTGAGCTTCTTCAATCGGATTGAGGTCCTCACGCTGAATGTTCTCGATCAGGGAGATCTCAACAATTTCCTGCTCCGTATAATCGCGAATGATAACTGGTACTTCCTTCAGACCTGCCATCTTTGCTGCACGCCATCTACGCTCACCGGCGATGATCTCATAATGATCCTTTCGATCCTGAACCAGGATCGGTGAGATAACACCATGCTGCTTAATGGAATCTGCCAATTCCTGCAGTGCATCCTCGTCAAAGTTCTTTCTGGGCTGGCTGCGATTCGGTTCCACCTTTGTAATCTTAACAATGGACTCTAACCCTTTTTCTTCCTTCTTCTCAACAGGGGCAACAACCTTCTTTTCTTCCTTTTTACTAGGGATCAAAGAATCTAATCCCTTTCCAAGTCCGCCACGAACTGCCATGATCTATCTTTTCTCCTTTTACTTCTTCTTTTTATCGCTCTCAATTACCTCTTCGGCCAATTTTAAATATGCCTCAGCACCTGAAGATTTTGGATCGTACAGGGTAATTGGCATACCAAAGCTGGGTGCCTCGGCCAATCGAACATTTCTGGGAATGAGTGTCTGATAAATATGATGTCTCAGGTTTGTCTTAACATTGTCAACTACCTGAGCGGATAAGTTCGTTCTCGCATCAAACATGGTAAATACCACGCCCTCAATGTCCAATTTCGGATTCAATCTTTCCCTTACGAGGTTAATTGTATGAATCAGCTGACTCAGTCCTTCCAATGCATAAAACTCACATTGAATCGGAACAAGAACGCTGTCTGCCGTTGTCATGGCATTGATCGTCAACATATTTAAGGAAGGAGGACAGTCGATAATAATATAATCGAAGTCATCCTTAATATAATCCACTTCATTTTTCAGGATATATTCCTTCTCATTTACCCCAATTAACTCAATTTCTGCCGCAGCAAGATTGACGTTTGCAGGAATAATGGAGACATTCTTTACCACATCCTTTAGAAGACAATCCTTAATTGAACACTCCCCAAGCATTAATTCATAGATTGTATTCTCCAGATCATTCTTATCAACGCCAAATCCACTGGTTGCATTCCCCTGCGGATCCGTATCAATAATCAGAACCTTCTGTTCCTTTACTGCCAGACCAGCTGCTAAATTGATGGAAGTCGTCGTTTTACCAACGCCACCTTTCTGATTTGCGACTGCAATCACCTTACCCATAGTCCAGAATCACACCTTTCCAATTCTTTTTGTGCTTATCAAAACGATCCGAATTACCTCTGGGATCGCTCTTTTTTTCGACTTGTGAACTTATTATAACACTTTTAAAAAATACTGACTACTATATAATTAACAAAAAAATAATCTTTTTTCTAATTTTTTCTTCTTTTCATCTCTTTTGAGCGACCACTAGATCTTGTGTTTTTTATCATGGATTTTTGCATGTTTCACGAAGTATGTCGAAACATGTTTCACTATCCTTTACTAGATCTAGCCCATAATGTTTCACGTGAAACACGATCTAGTGTTTCTTTCTTCAGAAAAACATAGATATTGATAGGTACAATCATTGTTTCACGTGAAACAATTAGTAGGTAAACACAAGATATAGGTTCATGGGTAAACTACCTGATTTCATTTATATTAATCAAGTATTATAAAGATTTCAAAATATAGCAGCCAATATAAATTTCTAATTCAATACTATATTATGTATGAATCAACAAAGAATATTTATATATCAGAATATATATTGAAATCACTTAATATTTTATTCGTGCGTATTAATATTTTTTCATGTATTAGCCTACATAAATATTAAAAACCATTTTATTATCAACGCCTCGATATCATTCCAAATCATAAAATATATAAGTCAATAATATTTTATATTATTCGGAATTCTATGCAATGCTTGTAAAACAAGCATTTCGCTACTTTCTCATGTTTTGGCGGGTCAAAAAGTACAAAATCTCGTTTGCGCAAGCACGACTCGATTTTGTACTTTTTGACCCTGGCATCATATTATTGTGTATATGGATTTATCATAATATAGAAATGTGTTTCTGATTATTCTACTGATAGTTCAAGACGATTTATTTTGAATAGTATATTTTATGATAACATAAATACATATTAACATATCTCTATTTTTTTATTTCTTATAAGCATATTTACTAATTACATTGTACTATTTTATATTACATATCTATATATATTTTACTAATTAAAATTTTACCCTATTTTATGTTTTTTCATAAATAGATAAATGTAATGTATTTCTATGGTATGATTACCTAATATAAAATAAAGTAATAAGTTCAATTTAGAGCATGAAAAGGAAATAAAAAATCCCTTGGGGTTCGTATTTTAACCTCAAGGGATTACCTTACACAAAAATTTATAAGATTGATTTAGCTCTCCGGAATCAGAATCTTAATTCTGGTTCCTGCATTTTTTGAAGAGGTAATGGTAATATTTCCTCCAAGCAATTTTACTCTTTCTTTCATAATAGAAAGGCCAAACTGTAAATTATCATTCAACATGACTTGATCAACATCGAAGCCCTTACCGTCATCTTCAACATAAATGTAGTAGGAACCAATTTGTTCCTGAACAATCAAGTGAATCTTGTAAGCCTCTGCATGTTTCTTGATATTGGAAAAGCATTCCTCAATAATGCGGTAGATCGTAACCAGTACCAACTGATCCTCACAAAAGAGGTCTTCAATGTCATAGGTAATGTCGAATTCCTTATCTTCATTGAACTTCTCAATAAACTTAATGAGAGTGGAGTGAAATCCTTCCGAATCCAAAACCATGGGACGAAGATTATAAATAATTCCTCGAATCTCATCTATGGACTCACTTAAGTTATGTCTGGCAATGGAAAGCTCCATCTTTGCCTTAATTGGATCCGTATCAATAAAATTCTTACAGGAATCCAGCTTTGAAACCAAATAGGACATGTGCTGCAGCGCAGTATCATGCAGATCCCTGGCAATTCTATGACGGTCCTGCTCCTGATAGAGCAAACCATTTTTCGAAGCATCCCCATCATTTTCAGATGCGAGCACCTCAACTACCAAATCAATATTCTGATTGATTTGGTCATAACGATCCTGCAGCTGCTCATATTTCTTCTTTAAAAGCTCTAATTCCGACTGTTTTTGCTTGAATTCCTCGTTCTGCTTTCCAGTTCTAGGCGAAAAAACAAAATCAGCCTCGGAATACTGCTCCTTAATTCGATCAATTTCTAATTCTAATTTGCTAATTTCATTATGATAATCTTCCAATTGGACTGCTAAAGGATCTGCCTCTGTCTCCATGGAATTCAATATCGTCTGTAATTTTATTCTGGATGATTCATTCATTATCAGTCTCCAAAATAGAACATATGTTCTATTCTAAATAATTTCATATGGTAAGAATCAGAAACACTTATCATTATATCAAAGAAAAAATAATCTGTAAACTTCAAAAATATACAGAAAATAACTATTTTTTAACATAATGGTTCTTTGGAAGGAAGACCCGCTTTTCTGGGATATTTCTTCGGTGTGTTCTTACTCTTTTCTATCACAACAAGATTGCGATAGATGTCAGAGGAGGGGAGAGTAAACTCCACCTGCTTTTTTACTTCTCCACCAAGAATCGAAATTGCATTTTTCGCCTGCTTCATTTCTTCCTCAATCTTTTCAGATTTATAGGAAATAAACTGGCCACCCATTTTTACAAAGGGCAGGCAGTACTCTGAAAGGGTCGATAAATTTGCAACAGCCCTAGAGACACAAAGATCAAAGCCTTCGCGATATTCTGCCTTTCCAGCAAAATCCTCCGCGCGGCCATGAATGGTTTCAATTTTAGTAAGCTTAAGCTCGTCGATCACCTGATTCAAAAAAACAATTCGCTTATTCAAAGAATCCAACAATGTCATCTTCAAATTTGGAAAGGCAATCTTCAGTGCAAGCCCTGGAAAACCAGCTCCGGTTCCTACGTCAATTACCGTTAACTCCTGATGCATGTCCATTGCCTTGCAAAGGGAAAGACTGTCTACAAAATGTTTTTTCAAAACATCCTCATATGCCGTGATGGCCGTGAGATTGATCTTCTCATTCCACTCGACCAATAATTCATAATATTTCAAAAACTGATTAATTTGTTCCTTTGAAAGAGTTAGACCTAACTCACTTAAATCCTTTTCAAAGAAACTGCTATCATAATTGTTTGTTAACATATTTAACCTCAATTATTTTTATGTCGCTCCAAATAGATATGAAGCACGGAAACGTCAGCAGGAGAGACACCGGAAATTCTGGATGCCTGTCCCAATGAAACAGGACGGAATTCCTTTAATTTCTGTCTTGCCTCTAATCGTAGAGAAGGAACCTCATCATAATTTAAATCTGTAGGAATTAATTTCTTCTCTAGCTTTTTATATTGCTCCACCTGTCTCTTTTGTCTGACGATATAGCCCTCATATTTAATTTCAATTTCGACCTGATCAATGATTTCCTTGGAAAGCTTGCCATCTGCAGTCAAATACTTGCTGCGGACATTCTCCATGGAGCAATAGCTTGCATAAGCCTCTGCACGGCCTGTATCAATTTCTTCAATTTTAGCATAATCCAGCTCTGGTCTGCAAATAAGCTCAGCAAGAGAAGCAGCAGTCTTTAAGCTCATGCTTTCATTACGCTCCAAGAAGCTTTGAATCTCTTTATTGGCACCAACCTTGGTTTCCTTTAATCTCGAAATCTCCAGGTCGATCAGCTTTTCCTTACATAACAGATCCTGATATTCATCCTCAGAAATCAGACCAATTTCATATCCTTTTTTTCTAAGTCTTCTGTCTGCATTGTCCTGACGGAGCAGGAGACGATATTCTGCCCGGGAGGTCATCATGCGATAGGGCTCCCGATTGTCCTTTGTCACAAGGTCATCAATCAATACGCCAATATAGCTTTCCGAGCGATCCATGACAAGGAATTCCCTGCCCTGAAGCTCCATGGCAGCATTGATTCCAGCCACCAATCCCTGACAGGCTGCTTCCTCATAACCGCTGCTTCCATTAAACTGGCCACCGGCAAACAAACCCTTGATCTTTTTAAACTCAAGAGAAGGATAGAGCTGCTTTGCATTGATGCAATCATATTCTATGGCATACGCATTTCTGACAATTTTACAATGCTCCAGTCCTGGAACGGTGCGGTACATGGCAAGCTGCACGTCCTCCGGAAGAGAAGATGACATGCCACCTACATACATTTCATGTGTATGTAAGCCTTCTGGCTCCAAGAACACTTGATGTCTTTCCTTTTCCGCAAATTTTACAACCTTATCTTCAATGGACGGGCAATATCTTGGGCCCGTTCCTTCAATGATTCCAGCATAAATGGGAGAGCGATCAAGGTTGGCGCGAATGATGTCATGCGTTGCCTGATTCGTATAGGTCAACCAACAGGAGGCCTGTTCCTTTTGAACGCTTTCCGGATCCGTTGAGAAAGAGAAGGGTACAATTCTTTCATCACCGAATTGCTCCTCCATCTTAGAATAATCAATGGTTCTGCCATCCATTCTGGCAGGCGTTCCCGTCTTAAAACGGCGAAGCTCGATTCCCATGTTTTTCAGAGATTCCGTAAGATGCGTGGCAGCCTGTAATCCATTGGGACCTGTATAGGTAATTGCTTCTCCGCAAAGACATCTTGCGCGAAGATACGTACCAGTACATAAGATGACTGCTCTACATTCATAGATCGCACCCGTAAAGGTCTTGACACCGATTACCTTTTTTTCAAAACCTAAAAACTGATTTTCTTCTTGATAGCTTTTTTTATTATAGCTTTCTTTATGATTATTATTTTGAATGCTTTTATTGTCTTCATCATTTATTTGAGCATTCATTACGCAATCATTTTCATTGTTATCCTTGCAATTTGAATTTTGATTTGGAAGATTCTCCCACAATAACTCGCAGACCTCGGCCTGCTTAATGGTAAGATGCTCCTGACCCTCCAACACCTTTCTCATGGCACGAGAGTATTCTGCCTTATCTGCCTGCGCACGCAGAGAGTGTACGGCAGGCCCCTTGGAAACATTCAACATTTTTGATTGAATAAAAGTCTTATCAATGTTTTTTCCCATTTCGCCGCCGAGTGCATCCAGCTCACGAACCAAATGTCCCTTTGATGAACCACCGACATTCGGATTGCAGGGCATCAGCGCAATACTGTCAACGCTAACCGTAAAAATGACGGTCTCCAATCCTAATCTTGCACAAGCCAGCGCAGCCTCACATCCAGCATGTCCAGCACCAACAACACAAACATCAACCTTTTCCCTTATCTCGCTCACGATCCTACCTCAAAACATCTTCCATATAATAATATAGAAACAATATGTAACTATAAAATTGAGATTTAAAAACAATGGATTTCAATATCCTATTATTCTAATATCTTATATCAACAGATCAATCTAATTCATTAATCTTTATTTTCCCATACAAAACTTTGAGAAGATTTCCTCCACAAGATCATCACCGACTTCTTCCCCAAGAATGTTGCCAAGGGAAGCGTAGGCCTGCATGAGATCAATGGAATAGAAGTCCTCTGGCATGCCATCCTCCAGACTTTGCTTTACAAGCAGGAGAGAACTCTTCACGTTTCCAAGCTCTTCCTTATGCCTGAGATTCGTAATCATAATTTGATCATTTTGCTTGATGTCACCATGGAAGAAAAGCTTTTCAATTTCAGCTTCCAATTCCTCCAGGCCCTTTCCAAAAGCAGCGGAAGTGGAGATCATGGAATATGTTTCTTTATGTTGGAAACCTAATTTACTTAATAAAGCATAAATTTCATTTTCACTGACCTTCTGCTCTAGATCTGATTTATTGAGCAAAAAGATGGTCTTTTTGTCACCAATCATGGAAAGGATCTCCCTGTCATTTTCATCCAATTCCACGGAGGTATCCACCACATATAAGATCAAATCTGCGTCCGTGGCATATTTTCTTGCCTTTTCAACGCCAATTTTTTCAACAATGTCCTCTGTGTCACGAATTCCAGCGGTATCAATGACATTCAGATGAATTCCTCGAAGATTAACATATTCCTCTAGGGCGTCTCTTGTCGTACCGGCAATATCCGTGACAATCGCACGTTCCTGACCAAGAATCATATTTAAGAGAGAAGACTTTCCTGCATTGGGCTTTCCAAGAATGACCGTAGAAATACCTTCCTTGATCATCTTACCATGATCCGCAGTATCTAAAAGTTTCTGTACCTCATCAATCAATTGATTACATTTTTCCTTTAACCTGTCCTGATAACCATCTAAACTGATATGTTCAGGATCATCCAGCGCAGATTCAATAAAAGCAATTTCATAGAGAATTTCTTCCCGCATGGATCGAATTTTATCAGAGAGATCTCCGCGAAGCTGTGCCGTGGAGGCCTTTAACGCCAATTCATTTTTGGAATGAATCAGATCCATCACGGCCTCCGCTTCAGCAAGATCAATTCTTCCATTGAAAAAGGCTCTTTTCGTAAATTCTCCTGGCTGAGCCAATCTGGCACCTGCATGAAGTACTAGCTCCAACACCTTTTTTGTCACAAGCACGCCGCCGTGACAATTGATTTCCACAACGTCTTCCTTTGTATAACTCTTTGGAGCATGAAAAACAGAAACCATCACTTCGTCAATGATCTTCATTGATTCCGGTTCAACCTTGTTTTCTACAACAAATCCATAATGAATCGTATGGCTCTTTGCAGTGTGAATAAATTTTTTTCCACTTTTTGTTCGAAGAATCGAATCAGCGATTTCCAAGGCCTGATTACCGCTGATTCGAACAATTCCAATACCGGAATCGGAGAGGGCAGTAGCAATGGCAGCAATCGTGTCATTCAACATCTCCATAAAATAACCCTCCAATGCAAGAAAAACCAATTGTCACTTTTCATACTTCGTGATGCTAAGTAACGCTTGGTTTTCCATGTTTTCACGTAACATGCAATTTATTATAGCTACATTGTATTTTTACAAACCAATAAACAACCAACTTTTTCCTAAAAAAATATCATATATCTTAGAAATGAAATCATATTACATTATTAAATCTTGTGATAGTCTCGAGGGGATGGTTTGGATTATCTTTCTAGGTTTCAAGGTTACTAGAAAGATGATCCAAACCAAGCCCCGAGTCTTTCCATAATATACCTATTATTTTTTTAGAGAAACAATTACATGTCTGAAAGGATCTTCCCCTTCGCTGTGGGTCGTAACATATTTGTCATTCTGAAGAGCGGAGTGAATGATTCTTCTTTCATAGGGGTTCATGGGCTCTAAGGAAACAGGACGCTTCGTTCTCTTTACCTTGTAAGCAATGTTCTTAGCAAGGTTTTCCAGGGTTTCCTTTCTTCTCTCACGGTAATTTTCCGTATCAACCTTTACGCGAACATAATCATCCGTGCTCTTGTTGACAACAAGGGATACCAAATACTGAAGGGAATCCAGGGTAGCGCCTCTCTTACCGATCAGCATTCCCATGTCATCACCGCTCAGCTCAATATCAAGATTTCTTTCTTCCTCATTGAACTTTGCAACGATGGCAACCTCCATCTTCATTGCCTCAAATACGTCTCTCAAAAAGGTCTTAGCAATTTCTTCAAAGGATGCGGAAGGTACGGAAGATTCCTTTTCCTTTTTCGGAGCTTCGGTGGCCTTTACTTCTTCTTCCACCTTAATGGCAGCCTTGATGGTAGCCGGCTTGGAACCGATGCCCAGAAATCCTGCAGATTCTTTCTCAATGACTTCATATACAAGGCGATCGCTGGTAACTCCAAATTCCTGACAGGCATCCGTAATGGCTTCGCTAACTGTCTTTGCAGTAAACTCTTTATATTCCATTTTACTAATCCTCCAATGATTCACTGGTATTTACTTGTTTTTGTCATTGTATTGCTTTACCATGCCAGCCTTTGCAAACATGCTTCCGGAACCAGACTTTGTCTTTGTTTCGGAACTTGCTGCATTTGCCATTGCATCGTCCTTTTCCTTTTCAGAAATAGAAGAACCAACATTAGCCTTATTCTGCATGGTTTTTCTTGGCTGCTGCGTTTGAATATTTTTGGTATTCATCTGTGCATAAGCGTTAAGGCGCTCCTGCTGCAGCTTCATTTTTTCTAATTTCTTAGCGCTCTTTTCCTTATTTTGACTGATAATTTCTTCAAAATCCATTTTATCAATGTGCTTATTGATGATTACCTGCTGGATGGTACGAACAACGTTACCTGCGATCCAGTAGAGGCCCATGCCGGCTGCAAAGGAGTAACAAAACCATGCGGACATCAGCGGCATAAACATATTCATCATCTTCATGGACTCTGCCATGGAATCCGCCTGCTCGTTACCGCTCTTAGGCTGCTGAGGCATCAGCTTCACACTGATAAACTGCGTCAGAGCGGAGAGAAGAGGAATCATGATGGCACCAATGAGAAGTCCATAGGAACCTGCTGCCCAGGCTTCCTTAACAATACTGCTCGGAGCATTTCCAATGTTTAATCCCAGAAAATTATTATAGGTCTCAATCAATCCGCCTTTTCCCAGAATTAAACTTCCGTTATAAGTGAGATGATTCAAATTGTAATGATCCGCGATGGTTGCAATGTCAGCGGAAGAGAGTCTGTTTAATACGTCAATGACACCCTTTGTCATATCGGCGCTCATATTTTTTGAAAACTGAGCAACTGTGTTGGCAATGGAGCTTACGTCACTGTTTTTTAGAAATTCCGCATTGTCCGTTGAGATAATTTTTTCTGCAAGAACTCCAAAGGTATTTCCAATCTTTGTAACATAAGCGGGAATGCTGTAAATGACGCGGTATAAAGCAAAAATAATTGGCATCTGAATCAATAAATACATACAGCTGCCTGTGGGAGATACGCCATATTTTGCATAAACCATCTGAACCTCTTGGTTCATAGCCATCTGGGAATCCGTATCCTTTTTATTCTTATATTTGCTTTGAATAGCCTGTATTTCCGGCTGCATTTTTGCGGATAGCTTCGAAAACTTTTGTTGCTTAATGGTCAGGGGCAACATCAGCAGGTTGACAACGACCGTGAAGAGAATGATTGCTAGACCAATGTTTGGAAGTCCAATCAGGTCAAGCACAGAAAAGATCCCTTCCATGATCAAGCCAAGCAATTTTGACACCCAACCAATGATGAAGGTAGAATTTTGTGTAAAGACAATTACTTCCATTTATCCTCCTGGCATCGCTATTTCTTCCTATTAGAAATAAATTTCATTTTCACAAAACTCATTTCTCTTAAATCATCCGGAACTGGATCATATCCTCCTTTTGAAAAAGGATTACATCTTAAAATTCTCCAAAACGCCAAAAGCCCTCCTTTCAGTGCTCCATGTTTTTCAACAGCTTCTAATCCATAACAAGAGCAGCTTGGAACGTAAGGGCATTTTGTTCTTTTCATTGGAGATAGATATTTTTGATATAATCTTATGATAGCGATTAAAATTTTTTTCATAAACAAGTTTTAATATAGATAAACTTTTATGATCTTATGGAGCTTTGCAAGATGGAGCAGGGCGCTTTCCACGTCAAAATAACTTGCCTCTGCAGCAGAGCTTCTTGCAACGATTACAATATCCAAACCACTATTGAATACGCTCTCATGTAACCGATAGCTTTCTCGAACCAGTCTGGCAATGCGATGTCTTACCACACTGTTTCCCACTTTCTTACTCACGCTGATTCCAATTCTGTTTTTCTCAAGGCCATTTTCCTTTATTATCATTACAAAATATTTGTTGGCATACGATTTGCCATTCTTGTAAACGAATTGGAATTGATGATTTTTCTTTAAGGATTCCGAAAATTTCATAATTAAAACCTTAAAATAATTTCTTCTTAAATTTTAGAGAAAAAAAGGTCACATTTCTGTGACCCATAGCAGTTTATATCTTTTAAGCGGAAAGCTTTTTTCTTCCCTTTGCGCGTCTTGCTGCTAATACTTTTCTTCCGCCGGCAGTACTCATTCTAGCTCTAAAGCCATGTACTCTGGCATGTGAACGCTTTTTAGGCTGATATGTCATCTTCATGGTCAGGCACCTCCTTTACTTTTACAGGAAAATAGCATATTGATTGTATAAAAAATAAAGGTCTGTGTCAAGAAAAAATTTATAAAAATCCCTAAAAATAAAGAAAATTTAGAAATCGCAAAATTTTAGAATTTTCTTTTATACACTTATCCACATACATATACACATAAAAAAATAAGATACAAGATATCCACACATTATTCACTTTATGTGGATATCTGTGTTTTATCTGTCATAAATTTGTGAAAAGAAACGTGAATATTCTTAGAAAATGCTGTCAAAACAGAGGAGAAGAAGATGGCATAACTTATCCACCTATTCTCAAAAATATCCACATGTCCATTAAAATACCCAATTTATAAACATAATTATCAACATGATGTGGATAACTTTTTAGCGAAAATGGTTAAAATACGTTCATAACTACCATTTGAAAATTTTTCTAATTTATTATAGAATTAGTACGATGGTTTAGTGTCGGGTTATATGGCTTTTTCGGTTTTAGACACCAAATCTGGACATTTTGATGGGGAAGGTTTAGGTACTTTTTTATGAAAATTATGAAAGAAAACTGGAATGAAATCAAAGAGACTGTCAGAAGGGAATATAATCTCTCTGACATTTCTTATCATACATGGATTGAATCCCTGAAATTCCACGACGTGACAAATGACGTGGTGAATATTTTGATTCCTTCCGATCAGGCAAGTGCCCTGGATTACATCTCAAAGAAGTTTACGAACTTCTTTAAAGTAACGATCACGGAGATGTTTGATCATAATTATGAAGTAAATTTCTTATTGGAAAACAGTCAGAATTCCAATCTTAACGCTGGAGCTACGGAAAAGAGTACTGACCATGCCATGACAAATAACATTAATCATGAAAATGCGAATCTAATTCCCAGATATCGTTTTGATACCTTTGTCGTTGGTAGCAACAATAAGTTTGCGCACGCTTCTTCCTTGGCCGTTGCAGAATCTTATCCTGTGATTACCTACAACCCTTTGTATCTCTACGGTGGTCCTGGACTTGGAAAAACACACTTAATGCATTCCATTGGTCACATGATTTTGGACAACCATCCTAATATGAAGGTTCTCTATGTTACTAGTGAGGAATTTACGAATGAAGTGATTGAATCCATTCGTAGTGGTAATGCTGCATCCATGACAAAGCTTCGTGAAAAATATAGAACCGTTGACGTTTTGATGGTCGATGACGTTCAGTTTATTATAGGTAAGGAAAGTACGCAGGAGGAATTTTTCAATACCTTTAACGTTCTTCATGCTACGGGAAAGCAAATTATTCTTTCCTCAGATAAGCCTCCAAAGCAAATGAGTGCCCTTGATGAGCGCTTCCGTTCCAGATTCGAATGGGGCTTAACCGCTGACATTCAGCCACCTGATTATGAGACAAAGGTTGCCATTCTTCGTAAAAATGCAGAATCCTGTGATAAAAAGATTTCTGAGGAAGTCATTCAATACATTGCAAACAACATTAAGTCCAACATTCGTGAGCTGGAGGGTGCATTTAATAAGATCGTTGCCTTTGCAAAGCTCAATAAGCTCGATCAGGACATCACTCTGGCCGTTGCGGAAGAGGCCTTAAAGGATATGATTGATCCTAATAAAACAAGTGAAATCACTCCAACCCTGATCATTGACGTGGTTTCTGAGCATTTTGGCGTAAAATCAGAGGATATTACCTCGAAAAAGAGAAATGCAGAGTTTGTTATGCCCAGACAGATTATTATGTATCTTTGCAGAAAACTGACAGATACTTCATATACAAATATTGCAAAGCTTCTTAATAAAAAGGATCATACCACCATCATCCACGGATGCTCTAAGATTGAGTCTGAGATAGAGACAAATAAGGATCTGAAGAATAAGATAGAGGTCATTGAAAAGAAGATAAACCCATCCTAAACGTGGAAAGAAATGGAACAGGATGTGGAAGCCTGTTGATAACTTTTTTTCATGAATTTTAGGTTTCAAAAGGGCTGTGAATAACTTTTGAAAAATAATGACTTTTTCCGAAATTATTCACTAGTTTTTCATTCCATTTTTCCCTTAAAAATGGTATAATAAGAGTGGTTTTGCACATATCAACTCCTATTACTAAGAAGAATACGATCTTTCTTTTTTATTTATTATTTATAGGGGTCACAGACTGGTACAATACATGCTGAAGGGAGATATGCACGTTATGAAATTTATTTGCTCAAAATCAAATCTTTTATCGGGATTACAGATTGTATCGAAAGCCGTTCCTAATAAGACGACGATGTCCATTCTTGAATGTATTCTTGTAGATGCTACAAAAAATAATATAAAGTTAACCGCCAATGACATGGAGCTTGGCATGGAAACCGTGATTGAAGGTGACATTATTGAAAAGGGTATCATTGCCCTGGATGCAAAAATGTTCTTAGACATTATTAGAAAGCTTCCTGACAGTGACGTTACCATTGAATCTGATGGATCCTTTAAAACCTTGATTAAATGTGAGAAAGCGAATTTTACCATCATTGGAAAATCAGGAGAAGATTTTTCTTATCTTCCCATCGTTGAGAAGAATAATCAGGTATTGATCAGCCAGTTTACGCTAAAGGAAGTCATCCGTCAGACGATCTTCTCCATCTCTGACAATGAAAATAATAAGCTGATGACTGGTGAGCTCTTTGACATCAATGGAAAGGAATTAAAGGTAGTATCTTTGGATGGCCATAGAATTTCCATTCGTAAAATTGAGCTTAAGGATCATTATGAACCTGCTCGTCTGATTGTTCCTGGAAAAACCTTAAATGAAATTTCAAAGATTATTCCTGGAGATGCAGACAAGGATGTTGTCATTTCGTTCACGAATAATCATATTTTATTTGAGTTTGATGATACCTTAGTTGTTTCCAGATTGATCGAGGGAGAGTATTTCAAGGTAGAGCAGATGCTTTCCAGCGATTATGAGACCAAGGTAAGAGTCAATAAGAAGGAGCTGCTTAACTGTATCGACAGAGCTACCCTTCTTGTGAAAGAGGGAGACAAAAAGCCCATCATTATCAACATTACGGATGGATTTATTGAGCTGAAAATTAATTCTACCCTCGGCAGCATGAATGAAGAAATTGACGTTGAGAAGCAGGGTAAGGATTTATTGATTGGATTTAACCCGAAGTTCTTAATTGATGCTTTGAGAGTCATTGATGACGAGGAAGTGGATCTGTATATGGTGAACTCTAAGGCACCTTGTTTTATCAAGAACGAGGAGGAGTCGTATATTTATCTTGTTCTTCCTGTAAACTTTACGACGGTTTCCTGATAAACTCGGGGTCTGTATTTAATCGTATCTCTACGGCACGCTCGCGCTATGGGTTCGCCGTATCAGTACTAAGTTGTCACTGATCGAAACTGTCACGTTGTGACGGCTCCGACAGCATACGCCAACTAAGTACTGACGGCTGGAACACATGCCGTAGAGATATGATTAAATCGACCCCTCGAGGTATGGAAAAGCCGTAGAAATTCTATAGAAAATCATAGATAACATAGATAAATATACGATTTAAAGTATAATTTATTATTTTAGAAATTTAGATTGTAGATTGTATAATACTTCGAGGGGATGGACTTTATGGTCTTTTCAGGTTAAATGGTTAGTGAAAAGACCATAAAGTCCAAAGCCCCGAGTTCTGCATATTTCTAAGGGGAAGTATATGGAAGTTGTTAGGATTAAGGATGAGTTTATAAAGCTGGGTCAGGTTTTGAAGCTGGCGGGACTTGTAGATTCTGGAGTAGATGCAAAGATTGTAATTCAGGATGGTCTTGTGAAGGTCAATGGAGAAATCGATACCAGAAGAGGCCGAAAGATTGTGGCCGGAGATATTGTGGAATATCAGGGCAGTAAAGTAAAAGTGGAGCAAAAGGCATGATCATTAAATCCATAGAGCTGTCTGATTATCGAAATTATGATCATCTTTCCTTGGAATTTAGCCCTGGAACAAATATTTTGTTTGGAGATAATGCGCAGGGAAAAACAAATATACTGGAAGCCATTTATGTTTCTGCAACGACAAAGTCTCATAAGGGCAGCAAGGATCGGGACATTATCAATTTCGACAAAGAAGAAGCTCACATTAGGACAGTGATTGAAAAAGAAAACATAGATACCCGAATTGACATGCATCTTCGGAAAAATAAGTCCAAGGGACTTGCCATTGATGGTCAAAGGGTAAAAAAGGCCGCTGATTTGATTGGCCTTTGTAACGTGGTGTTCTTTTCACCTGAGGATCTAGGAATTATTAAAAATGGTCCTTCTGAGAGAAGACGCTTTGTTGACATGGAGCTTTGCCAGCTTGACAGCTTTTATTTTTATAATCTGAGCAATTACAATAAGATTGTAGATCAAAGAAATACCCTGCTGAAGGATATGTATTTTAATCCTCAGCTTCGGGAAACCTTAAATATTTGGGACATGCAGCTGGTTTCCTACGGAAGTAAGATCATTGAGAGAAGAAAGCTTTTTGTAGAACAGCTCAATGAAATCATTGAAGGAATTCATTTTAGTCTTTCTGGCGGTCGGGAGAAGATTAAGATTGTTTATGAACCTGACGTAGAGATGGATGCTTTTGAAAAAAGGCTTCAGGAGAATCAGGAAAGAGACATTCGTTCCAAAATGACGACGGTTGGTCCTCACAGGGATGATTTTTCCTTCTTGATCGGCGATGTTGACATTCGAAAGTTTGGATCTCAGGGCCAGCAAAGAACGGCAGCTCTGTCCTTAAAGCTTTCAGAAATTGAATTAGTGAAAAAAATTACGAAGGATACGCCAATTCTTTTGTTGGATGACGTGCTTTCGGAGCTAGACAGCAATCGTCAAAACTATTTGTTAAACAGCATTGGAACTATTCAGACTATCATTACCTGTACGGGTTTGGAAGAATTTGTAAATAACCGATTTGAGATCGACAGAGTTTACAAGGTCACAAACGGTACGGTGGATATCATGAATAATTAATGTCCATTCCCTCGAGTTATTAATCATTTATTAGATATATTTAAGGAGCATGTTAGTTCATGAGCGAAGAGAATCTTAGCAGTACGATGGTGGATCATGAATATGGAGCGGATCAGATCCAAATTTTGGAAGGTTTGGAGGCCGTTCGTAAAAGACCTGGCATGTATATTGGAACTACCTCCAGCAGAGGACTTCATCATTTAGTGTATGAGATCGTTGACAATGCAGTAGATGAAGCCTTGGCTGGTTTTTGTGATACCATTGACGTTACCATCAATGAAGATAATTCCGTAACCGTTATTGATAATGGTCGAGGAATTCCCGTTGGCATCAATCATAAGGCTGGCATTCCTGCAGTAGAGGTGGTATTTACCATTCTGCATGCTGGTGGTAAGTTCGGCGGTGGAGGATATAAGGTTTCCGGTGGTCTTCATGGCGTTGGTGCGTCTGTCGTAAATGCTCTTTCGAATTGGCTTGAGGTTGAAATTTGCCAGGATGGAAAGGTTTATAAGCAGCGTTATGAGAGAGGTCATGTCTGCTATCCCTTGAAGGAGATCGGAACCTGTCCCGCAGATAAAACAGGTACCAAGGTTACCTTCCTTCCTGATGATACGATCTTTACCGAGACGACGGAATATGATTTCGACGTGCTCAAGAGAAGACTTCGTGAAATGGCCTTTTTGACCAAGGGTCTCCGCATTATTTTAAGGGATGACCGTCAGGATAAGGATAATGAGGAAACCTTCTTAAGTGCTACGGAGAGCGCTCAGCTTGGTGAGCTTTTAGAGAGAGCCGAGGAGGATGCAAAGCTGCAAAAGCAGGAGGCAGCGTCATCTGAGGAGGATTCTGAAAGCGAAGAAACAAAGCTGGAGAATCTTGAAATTGAAGAAAATGTTCCGGAAAGTAAGACGAAAACGGGCGGAAAGATTGGAAAATCTCACGTCATCACTCTTGAAGATGGAAGAAAGCAGAGAGTGATTGAGTTTTACTATGAAGGCGGCATTAAGGAATTTGTAGAATATCTCAACAAGAGTAAGACTCCACTTTATGAGAATATCCTGTATTTTGAGGGCGAAAAGAATGGCGTTTACGTGGAGGTTGCCTTCCAGCACAATGATTCCTACAACGAAAGCGTCTTTAGCTTTGTAAATAACATCAATACGCCTGAGGGTGGAACGCATCTGCAGGGCTTCCGTAACTCCATTACGAAGACCTTTAATGATTATGCGAGAACGGCAAAGCTCCTTAAGGATAATGAGCCGAACCTTTCCGGAGAAGACATTCGTGAGGGACTTACTGCGATTGTCAGTGTCAAGATTGAGGATCCTCAGTTTGAAGGTCAGACAAAGCAAAAGCTTGGAAACAGCGAAGCAAGAGGAGCCGTTGACAATATTGTCAGTGAACAGCTGACTTACTTCCTGGAATTAAATCCCATGGTTGCCAAGTCCATTTGTGAAAAGTCGATCTTAGCGCAGCGTGCAAGAGAAGCTGCTAGAAAGGCAAGAGACTTAACGAGAAGAAAGACGGCTCTTGACGGCATGACGCTTCCCGGTAAGCTTGCAGACTGTTCCGATAAGGATCCTGCAAATTGTGAGATCTATATCGTAGAGGGAGATTCCGCAGGCGGAAGCGCTAAGACGGCAAGATCCCGTGCAACGCAGGCAATTTTGCCGCTTCGCGGTAAGATTTTGAACGTGGAGAAGGCAAGACTTGATAAGATTTATGCAAATGCTGAAATCAAGGCTATGATTACGGCGTTTGGTACCGGAATTCATGATGATTTTGACATTGCGAAGCTTCGCTATAACAAGATCATTCTCATGACCGATGCCGATGTGGACGGTGCTCATATTAGTACGCTTCTTCTGACCTTTATCTATCGTTTCATGCCGGAGCTGATTAAGCAGGGTCATGTTTTCCTTGCAAAGCCGCCCCTGTATAAACTGGAGAAAAATAAGAAGATATGGTATGCATACAGCGATGAGGAATTGGATGAGATCTTAAAGGAAGTTGGCCGTGACCAGAATAATAAGATCCAGCGTTATAAGGGTCTTGGTGAGATGGATGCGGAGCAGCTTTGGGAGACTACGATGGATCCCGAGAGAAGAATTTTACTTCGCGTGAACTATGACGAGGAGATGGAATCCGAACTGGATCTTACCTTTACGACCTTGATGGGAGATAAGGTAGAGCCCCGCCGTGAGTTCATTGAAGAGAATGCAAAGTTCGTTAAGAATCTGGATATTACTTAATTTATAAAAAATTACTTTAGTCTGTGCAGACAGAAAGAGGAACCATGAACGACGATATTTTTGATCAGAAGCCAAGTGAATTTGATAAGATTCATGAGGTTGATCTGAAAGAAAGAATGGAAACATTCTATATCGATTATGCCATGAGCGTTATTGCGGCGCGAGCCCTTCCGGACGTGCGCGATGGCTTAAAGCCAGTGCAAAGACGTGTGCTCTATTCCATGATTGAGTTGAATAACGGTCCTGACAAGCCGCATCGTAAGAGTGCGCGTATTGTCGGTGATACCATGGGTAAATACCATCCCCATGGTGACAGCTCCATCTACGGTGCATTGGTTAACATGGCGCAGGATTGGAATACCAGATATCCCTTGGTGGATGGCCATGGTAACTTTGGATCCATGGACGGAGACGGCGCGGCTGCCATGCGTTACACGGAGGCAAGACTCTCCAAGATCAGCATGGAGCTCCTCGCTGACATCGGAAAGGATACCGTAGACTTTGTACCGAACTTTGATGACACCGAAAAAGAGCCTGTTGTTCTTCCCTCCCGTTATCCGAACCTTTTGGTAAACGGTACCACGGGTATTGCCGTCGGCATGGCGACGAACATTCCGCCTCACAATCTTCGCGAGGTCGTTCAGGCTGTTGTCAAAATCATTGACAATAAGATTCAGGAAAACCGTGAGACCTCCATCGATGAAATTTTAGAGATCGTCAAGGCACCGGATTTTCCGACGGGTGGCTTAATTCTTGGTACCAAAGGCTGCGAAGAAGCCTATCGCACGGGCCGTGGCAAGATTCGCGTGCGTGCCGTGACCAATATCGAGACGCTTCCCAACGGAAAGAATCAGATTATTGCCACGGAGCTTCCCTACATGGTGAACAAGGCAAATCTGATCATCAAGATTGCCGAGCTCGTTAAACTAAAGAAAATCGACGGCATTACGGACATCCGCGATGAGTCCAACCGCGAGGGTGTCAGAGTTGTCATTGAGCTTCGCCGTGATGCCAATCCGAACGTCGTTTTGAACCAACTTTATAAGCATACCCAGCTGCAGGATACCTTTGGCGTGATTATGCTCGCGCTGGTAAATAATGAGCCTAAGGTCATGAGCCTCCTCGACATGCTGAATTACTACATTAAGCACCAGGAGGATGTCGTTACCCGCCGCACCAAGTATGATTTAAATAAGGCGGAGGAACGAGATCACATTTTACAGGGTCTCTTAAAGGCACTGGATTTCATCGATGAAGTGATTTCCATTATCCGCAGCAGCCAGAATACGCAGGAGGCGAAGGATCGTCTGATTGAGCGCTTCGAGCTTTCCGACGTACAGGCGCAGGCCATCGTTGACATGAGACTGCGTGCTTTGACAGGCTTGGAAAGAGCAAAGCTTGAGGATGAGCACAAGGAGCTTGTTGCAAGAATTGCAGAATTAAAGGCCATTCTCGCAGATGAAAAGCTGTTGCTTGGCGTCATCAAGGAGGAAATCCAGATCATCGCTATCAAATATGGCGATGACAGAAGAAGTAAGATCGGCTTTGATGAGTTTGACATTTCCATCGAGGACATGATTCCTCATGAAAATACGGTCATTGCCATGACAAAGCTTGGTTACATCAAGCGCATGACGGTGGACAATTTCAAGGCACAGAACCGCGGAGGTAAGGGCATTAAGGGCATGCAGACCATCGAGGATGACTACATTGAGGATCTGCTGATGACGACAAATCATCATTACCTGAACTTCTTTACCAACATGGGCCGCGTTTACCGCTTAAAGGCTTACGAGATTCCTGAAGCTGGAAGAACGGCAAGAGGAACGGCGATTGTCAACCTCCTGCAGCTCAATGCGGGCGAAAAGATTACCGCAATGATTCCGATCAAGGAATATGAGGAGGAAAAGAACCTCTTTATGGTAACCCGCAAGGGCATTGTAAAGAAGACCTCCCTCGTGGAATATGAAAATGTCAGAAAGAATGGTCTTGCCGCCATCAACCTTAGGGATGATGATGAGCTGATTGAAGTAAAGACGACCAAGAATGATGACGAAATCTTCCTTGTGACGAAGTTTGGTCAGTGCATCCGCTTTAAGGAGACTGACGTACGCCCGACCGGAAGAACCTCCATGGGTGTCATCGGCATGAACCTGGAGGATCAGGACGAGATCATTGGTATGCAGCTAGAATGCCAGGGTGATTCCCTGTTGATCGTCTCTGAAAACGGTCTTGGAAAGCGTACTTACCTAAATGAGTTCCATGTACAAAAGCGTGGCGGTAAGGGCGTGAAGTGCTATAAGATCACGGAAAAGACAGGCTATGTTGTCGGCGTAAAGGCCGTGAATGATGACAATGAGATCATGATGATCACCACCGAGGGCATCATTATCCAGCTTAGAATGCAGGATATCTCCAAGCTGGGAAGAATCACCTCTGGCGTGAAGATGATGAACCTGAAGGATGGCGTCAAGATCGCTCAGATCGCAAAGGTTCGTGAGAAGATCTCTGACGGAAATCAGGAATTTGACAACATTGAGGACGCGGAAGCCAGCGTGGAGGCAGAATATGCCGAGTCCGAGCAAGGTGCCGAGAGGAGCTTCCTAGAGGACGTCGAGGACGATCCCGACAAGGAGATCAACCTTCCGAAGGAAGAAGAGGACGAGTAAATTTAAGCAATGAATATAGCTACCTGCAATGCAAATCTTTGCAAAGCAGGTAGCTTTTTTTAATTTACTCTTGACATAATATATTTGACGCAATATAATATGAAAAAAGGTATACGAGAGGGAAAAAAATGTCACAGGAATATGAACAGTTAAAACTAGAAAATCAGCTTTGTTTTCCGATGTACGCATGCGCACGAAAGATCGTGAATGCTTACAATCCTTACCTTAAGCCTTTAGGACTTACCTATACGCAGTATATCGTTTTTATGGTTCTTTGGGATAAGGAAAGCGTGAACGTGGGGCAGCTTGGAGAGATTCTTCATCTTGATGCGGGCACTTTGACCCCCCTTTTGAAGAGATTGGAAAAGGAAGGGTATGTGACGAGGAAGCGTTCTGAAGAGGATGAGAGAATCACGCTGATAAGCATTACGGAAAAAGGAAATGAGCTGAAGGAAAAATGCAAAGACATACCGAATAAGCTCTCAGAGTGCGGTTCACCGCTGACAGAGAAAGAGGCAAAAGAATTATACAGGTTATTATATCAGTTTTTAGGGAAATAAGGGAGGTACAATCATGAAATATGCAGTAAGATATTATACGAAAACAGGAAATACCAAGAGACTGGCTGACGCCATGGCAAAGGAATTGGGAGTTGAGGCCCTTCCAATCAGCGAGGCAATTACGGAGCCGGTGGACGTGCTCTTTCTTGGAAATTCATATTATGCTTTTACGATTGATCCAGAGGTAAGAAGCTTTGTGTTGTCTCTTGATAAAGAGAAGGTTGGAAAGATCGTGAATTTTGGCTCCGCGGCTATGCTGAATTCAACCTATAAGAAGGTGAAGGCAGAAGCAGATAAGGTCGGAATAGCGATGGATGAAAGAGAGTTCCACTGCAAGGGTGAGTTTAAGGGGCTTCATAAGGGAAGGCCTAATGAGGATGACGTCAAGGCAGCAGTAGAGTTTGTAAAGCAGTTCAAATAAAGGAGAATAATGCGTCGTCTGCGATTAGACAGGCGT
This sequence comes from Lachnospiraceae bacterium, assembly GCA_015056795.1. GTDB lineage: Bacteria > Bacillota > Clostridia > Lachnospirales > Lachnospiraceae > Acetatifactor. The sequence continues at coordinate 13,094 of SVFO01000005.1, read as the reverse complement.
AGAGAGAAATTACCGTAAGTGTTATTTTTGGAAAAAAGAGGAGCGCAATAGATGGAAAAAGAATTTGATATCCAAGAGTATATGACACATGGGGTGGAAAGAATTGTTACGGATGCCTTGAGGGCAACGCTGAAAAATCCGCGTGAAAGTGCATATATGGTGAAGTTTGCTGCTGCAAGCAAGGCCGCATCCAGGAAGCGCGCCGCCATGGAAAAGAAGGGCGAACACGTACCGCCGTTTCTTATCGCCAGCATTACGAGCAGCTGTAATTTGCACTGCGCCGGTTGTTATTCAAGATGTAATCATGCGACGTTGGATGAAGCTCCGGTCGCTCAGCTTTCGGATGAAGAATGGAGCAGGATCTTTGACGAGGCGGATGATCTGGGAGTGAGCTTTATTTTGCTTGCCGGCGGGGAGCCGCTTCTTCGGAAGGGCGTGATTGATGCGGCGGGAGAAAGACCGAACATCCTTTTCCCCGTATTTACCAACGGAACCTTTATGGGAGAGAAGTATTTTGAACTGTTCGACAGGTGCAGAAATATTGTTCCCATCATGAGCATCGAAGGAAGTAAAGAGGTCACGGATTCAAGAAGAGGTGAAGGAGTCTATGACAAGCTCATTTCCAATATGGATGAGCTGAAGAAAAGGGGTCTGATCTTCGGAGTTTCCGTAACCGTGACAACTGAAAACTATCAGGGCGTTTCATCGGAGGAATTCGTGAGAATGCTTTCGGAGAAGGGCTGTAAGGCGGTGATCTTTGTCGAGTTTGTTCCGGTTACCGATGAAAGCAGCGAGCTCGCGCCCGGTGACGAGGAAAGAGAGTATTTAAGAGGGGAGATCGAAAGGCTTCGGACGGAGCATCCAGAGATGGTATTTGTTTCTTTTCCCGGGGATGAGAAGAGCTCGGGAGGATGCATCGCCGCAGGACGAGGATTTTTCCATATTAATTCCCACGGAGGCGCAGAACCCTGTCCATTTTCTCCATACTCGGATAGTAACGTTAGAGATACCTCGCTGCGGGAAGCGATAAACTCAAAGCTGTTTCAATCTATGATTGATGGCGGTCTCTTGAATGACGACCATAAAGGCGGCTGCGTACTTTTTGAAAAGCGAGATCAGGTGATTCATCTGCAGGAACAATTAAAGGCGTAATAGGAAAAGAGTGGTGACATAAGATAGAGAAAGAAAAAGACACTCTTGATTTTTATGATTTAGCGTGTATAATAAATATGCTTACAAGTAGATTTAAACTCGAGTGGCAAGCAAAGCCCTCGAGTTATTTCATAGTAAAAGGGAGTGTTAAAAATGGAAGCGTATTTGATATTTCGTGATTTAGCGATTATTGTGATCTTTGCAAAGGTTTTTGGCATTATCGCAAGAAAGCTGAAGGCGCCGCAGGTCGTAGGTGAGATCATTGCGGGACTCCTGATCGGACCGAGCATTTTAGGACTGGTGGAGCAGACAGATTTCTTATCGCACATGGCAGAGATCGGCGTGGTGCTCCTCATGTTCTCCGCAGGACTTGAGACAAATCTAAAGGATCTTATGAAGACGGGACCGATTGCCTTTCTCATCGCCTGCGCCGGCGTTTTTGTTCCCTTAGTAGGCGGAACGCTTTTATACATGGGTCTTTACGGCGTGGCGCCCTGGGGAAGCGAGGATTTTTATAAGGCCGTGTTTGTCGGCGTCATCATGACTGCGACGAGCGTTTCCATCACCGTCCAAGCCCTTAAGGAATTAGGAAAACTAAAGGGCAAGGTCGGAACGACGATTTTAAGCGCTGCCATTATTGATGACGTGATCGGCATTATTGTCCTGACCTTTGTCATTGGATTCAAGAATCCGGACACGGATCCCATGGGAGTCGTGATCTCAACGATATTATTTTTCCTTGCGGCCATTGGCGTTGGCTTTATCCTGTATCTGATTTTCCAAAGACTGGATGCCCGCTATCCGCATACGAGAAGAATTCCGATCCTTGGCCTTGCACTTTGCTTTGCCTTCGCCTACGGCGCGGAGAAATGGTTTGGCATCGCGGACATTACCGGCGCATACGTAGCAGGCATCATCCTTTGCTCCATTCAGGATTCTCAGTACATTGACGAGAAGATCGACATCAATTCCTACATGCTGTTTGGTCCTGTTTTCTTTGCCAGCATTGGCCTAAAGACCAGCATTGACAACATTGATGCAGGAATTATCATTTTCTCGATCGGATTTGTTCTCGTTGCTCTGATTACGAAGATTATCGGCTGCGGCCTCATGGCAAAGATCTGTAGGTTTAGCTTCAAGGATAGCTTAAAGATCGGCGTCGGCATGATGACTAGAGGTGAGGTCGCCCTGATTGTATCCCAAAAGGGACTTACCGTCGGCCTTCTCACGCCGGTATATTTTACCGCCGTGATCTTATTGATCATCTGTTCCAGCATTTTGACACCGATCATCCTAAAGCTCCTTTACGCGAAGGATGAGAGGGAAGCATAAAATATAGGTGTATTTTTAAAAGCACGGGTTTTCCGTGCTTTTTTTATTGCGAGGAAAAAAGAAGTGATGCCGAAGGCAGACAGAATTTATGAATGGGAAAACATTAAGATTCATTTAATATTATTGAAAGTGAATTACGTAAGTATTAGTATAAAATTAGAATTTTTGTGTTTGTTTCTATTTTGAGTTTTATGGTTGCTTAGTGGAGGTAGTTTCGCGTGAAAAGACATTCAAAAAGGATTGTACTTTATTGGTTTTTGATCCTGCTCTTGTTGACTGGATGCAGCTTCGGAAAGAAAGAATCTAAGGAAGAAAATCCCGTGGTTGAAGGAAAGGCATTGGGCTATCACAGGGAATATCAGGAACTAAAGCTCCCTCAGGAGGTTACGCGGGGACTGTTTGTCGCGTGTCTGACGGAGGATGCGATGTATTACGTTGTGCCTGGGGATTCGGAAACCATTTACCGTCAAGGGCTTGACGGCGGTGAAAAAACGCTCGTTTTCACAAACGAAAAGGAAGACGGAGATATACGCGGTTTGACGGTCACCGCGGAAGGAAAATTTCATTTACTCCTTTGCAGCGACATTGGCGCGGGAAGAAAGTATTTTCTGCAATCCCGCGACGGAAACGGGAAGGTGCTCTCCTTAACGGATTTGTCAAATGGCATTCAGGAAACGGATTTGTTAAACGGGGCAGCCAGTCTGGCAGACGGCAGGGTGATCATCAGAAAGAGTAGCGACGGGGGGGTAAGTAACCTGATTGCCGTAAGTGACAAGGGGGAAATTACGGAGGTTCGCGCAGATTTTCCGCGTTTTATCAATGAAGTGGAGGGCACGGCAGACGGGAATGGCATTTTGTTCCACAATACGGACGGGCTTTATGAATGGGACGGAAAAGATGCTTGTAGGGAGGTGTTGCTTTGGGGAGAGGAATCCTTGATCTCAAGCAACGTGAAATTCGCATGGAAATCAGGGCAGGAAATTCGCGTGCTTACGGTGGACGTTGCTACGAACAAAGCGGAGCTTGTCACGCTAAGGGAAAAGGAAGAGGGGGAAGAAACCACGGAGCAGCAGGTGCTTACGCTCGCCGTGTTGTACTCAAACAATTTCCTGGAGAGGATCGTTTCTGATTTTAACAGAAAGCACGAGGACTGTCAGGTTCAGGTTGTAAAATATCTAAGCTTAACCTCAAACACTACGCAGCAAGACATACGGGACGCCATAACAAGAATGGGTTTGGATCTGTTGGGAGATCAGGCTCCGGATCTGATAGACCTTTCTTTTGCGATTTCATACGGCACGGGCTCCGACGTGACGGTGGAGGATTTGCTTCAGAAGGGTTACGTTCTGGACCTTACTCCGTTTGCGGAAAAAAGTGAGGTCGTTCACCTTGCGGATTATCATGAGAAGGCGCTGGAAATCTGCTCTGATGGAGGAAAGGTTGCCGCCATACCCTATGGCCTTCGGCTAGGTACGATGATCGCAGATTCCGAGCTTGCGGACGTGAAAGCGGGATGGACGGTTTCTGATTTCATGACAATCTGTCATCAAATGGAGGACGGGGAATTCTTAAAAGGCTTAGATCGTTGGACCGTGCTGGATTTATGTCTTGCGCCAAACGTCTCCTTCTTTGTGGACGAAAAGGCAAGGCAGTGTCATTTTGATCAGAAGGAATTCCGGGAAGTATTGCAATTTGCGGCCGAGTTTCCGAACAAGAAGGAGGATTTTAACCTGTATCAGGCGAAGGGAGCCATTCATTATACGGAGATTACGCAGGTAGAGGAAGTTCCCAGACAACAATTTCAGGCCTTTGAAGACCATGCCGTTTATGTGGGCTTTCCCACCTTTGACGGTAAGGAAAGGAATACCCTTGGGATCAGTTATGATGTGAATGTCCTTGCGATTTGCGGCAAGAGTAAACGTGCAGAGCAGGCTTGGAGCTTCATCGAATCCTATCTCGGAACAAAATTCTTTGACGAAACTGACATGGATGCAAGGATGTTAGGTACCTGGCAATATGGAATTTCGGCCAATCAGGACATGCTTCGCACTTATATTGACTATATCAAAACGGAAGGCGGACCCTTTGGGTGCACGCCGCAGGAGGATTTTCTGGAATACATGAGGAAAAATCGTCCGCATGACTATATTGGCCATCCTCTGACGGATGAAGAGGAAAGCCTGTTCTATGATTTGCTGGAGCATGCGGAGCCGGAAACTGTGCTGGATAAAATCTGCATGTCGATCATTACGGAGGAGGCAGGCGCCTACTTCTCCGAACAAAAGGATTTAGATGAGGTCGTTGGAATCATTCAGGAACGGATCCAGTTATTTTTGACGGAAAATCAGTAAGGCACTCATATTATCATTGTTCAGTTGTCTTAGGGGGAAAGGAAATTCGGATGAAGGAAAACATTGATGGTAAGAAAATGGTGGAGAAAGCATTGCTTTGGTTTTTATCCTTGATTCTTTTAGCGGGATGCGCAAAGGCCCCAAATGCTTAAGAGAGCGGATCGTCTTCCCAGGCAAAAAAGGAAAGGGCGGAATTATACCTAAAAGAGTAATTATCATTGGAAATAATAAAGAAGCTTAAGATCTTTTACAGCAAACAACCGTGGAATTAAGGGTTTTCCACGGTTGTCGTTGTTTGAATGGTTTCGCTTTCGTTGGTTTGGCTTATTTCCGTAACCTGTGTCGGGTTCTTTTCCAGGCTGTTCATTTTTTCCTGCGCAAAGAACTCCACCCAGGTCATAATGCCGTAGATAATGATCAGCATAACGACGAGAAGGATCATGTCCTTCCCGTCAAAATGATTGCGTTCTTTTAAATGGCCTGGGCCATTTTGCTTCTTTTTTTTCTTTGATTTCTTTGCCTGAGCTTCCCCTGCCAGAATTTCTTTTTCCTGAATATCGTTTTTGTGATTCATTTTTACAACCAGTTAGTCCTTTCTTTTTGTAACATGTATAGGTGAAATATTTCTATCTTGTTTTTTGTCTTATGTTCTGTTATTCATGTGATCCTGCTTTTCTTCAAAGTGCGTCACAACAAATGACATTATGTGTGCCGCAGGCGTCGGAAGAGAAATACCAGATAAACACCTGCCAGAACGACTGCAGCTATAATTCCCGCGACATAGGAAATGGTTTGACTCAGGCGGAAGCCCTCGTCAGCCATAAGGATGTATGTGACGCTGACAGCCGTCATAAAGACTGCGGGCAGGGCCGTAAGCAGGGAACCAAAACGATGCTTTCCCTGTTTCAGGAGATATGCCGTTGATACCCAAAGTGCGATCATTGCAAGGGTCTGATTGCTCCAGGAAAAATATCTCCATACGACCTGAAATCCATTTTTATTCACAATGGCAAACCATGTAAGGGCACCACCGATGATTAGCAGGGGAATCGTAATGATCAGTCGGTTGACGCTCTTTTTTTGATCCAGTTTGAAGGTTTCGGCAAGAATTAGTCTGGCGCTTCGGAACGCGGTATCGCCCGAGGTGATGGGACATATGATGACACCTACGACGGCAAGAATCCCTCCGAGGGCTCCAAGTACTCCCGTTGAGATTTCATATACGACATTGGAGGTACCGCCTGCGAGGGCTTCATTTAAAACTTGCGTTGTTCCGTAAAAGGAAACGCCCGCCGCCGCCCAAACCAGGGCAATCACTGACTCACTGATCATTGCACCGTAAAAGACCCTTCGGCCTATTTTTTCTGAGGTGATACATTTGGCAATCATCGGTGACTGAGTGGCATGAAATCCAGAAATCGCCCCGCATGCAACCGTGACAAACATATAGGGCCATACAGGCGTATTGTTGGGATGAAGATTCTCCAGAGAGATCTCTGGAATGATATATTTACCGCCTGAAAGAAGAATTCCCCCGATCACTGCGCCGGCCATCACAATCAGCAAGATACCAAAGATGGGATATAGCTTACCAATCAGCTTGTCGATTGGTAAAAGCGTGGCAAGCAGAAAATATATGAGGATGACAATTGCCCAAAAGGTTCCGCTCATCCAGTCTGGAGTCAGCTTTTCAAGAAGCCCTGCAGGGCTTGTCACAAACACGGTTCCGCACAAGACCAGCAAGACTACGGAAAAGATACGCATAATGATTTTGGCAACCTTTCCGAGATAATCTCCGGACAATTCAGCGATGGATGCACCATCATGCCGTGCACTGATCATGCCGCACATATAATCATGTACGGCACCGCCTAAAATGGAACCGAACACAATCCACAAAAAAACGATGGGTCCGAAAGCCGCGCCCATAAGAGCACCAAAGATTGGTCCCGTTCCTGCAATATTTAAGAGCTGGATCAGATAAGCCCTCCAGGTTTTCATCGGCACAAAGTCCACGCCATCGTTCCTTAGCGTGGCAGGCGTTTGTCTGTCGTCTGGCGAAAAGACCATTTCTGCAAGTCTTCCATAGACCAAGTAGCCAAAAATCAGCATAGCAAAGGAAATAAACAAAGAGATCATACAATTACTCCCTTCAAAATAATATTTTTACGATTCCTCATTTTGATGCTTTGACAATGGCAGGGAAAAGACGAATTCAGTTCCGACGCCCTCGGTGCTGATGACGTTGATATTTTCGTTGTGGGAGTTGATGATCTCCTTCACGATGGAAAGTCCCAGGCCAGTGCCCTTCTTGTCCTTGCCTCGGGAGAGGTCAGATTTGTAAAACCGGTCGAAGATGAACTTTAGGTCATCCTTGGGAATGCCGATGCCACTGTCCTTGACGGAGACGAAGATTTTGTTCTTTTTCTCCGTTGTCTCGATCTTGATGACGCTGTCATTGTGACTGAATTTGATGGCATTGTCAAGGAGGTTGTAAATGACCTGCTTAATCTTCTCCATGTCAGCATTGACGTACATTTCCTCGCCCGTCAGCACGACCTCAATCGCGATCTTTTTCCTCAGACAGGAGCCCTCGAACGAAGCGGCAATGTTTCGAATGACGTTGTTGATGTCGAAGTCTGTTTTGTCGAGCAGCATGCCCTTGGTATTCAGGTTATTTAAGGTGAGCAGGCTGTTGGTCAGCTTGGTAAGTCGTTCCGTCTCATTGAGTACGATTCCCAGGTATTTTTCGTGCATCTCCGGAGGGATCGTTCCGTCCAGCATGGCCTCGAGATAGCCCTTGATGGAGGTCAGGGGAGAGCGGAAATCGTGGGAGACATTCGCCACGAATTTTTTCTGATCATCCTCGGAGCGGGCAATTTCGCTCGCCATATAATTCAGGCAGGCGGCCAAATAGCCGATTTCGTCTTCACTGTCCACCTGAAATTCATAATGCATGTTTCCCGAAGCATATTGCTCCGTTGCGTGCGTGATTTTTCGAAGCGGCACATAAACAATCTCCGTAAAGAAGATCAAAATAATCATGGACAAAAGGAACAAAATGACAAAGGTTAAGAGGAAAATTCCCGTCATGCGATTGCTCATTTTGTCGATCTCAAGCATGGCAAAATGGATGACCACGTAGCCCTTGACCTTATAATCGGAGGCAATCGGAGCGATCACGGAGAGGTATTGCTTATCATAGGTATCGAAAAAGCGATCGACCACGTAGTAGGAATTTCCCGTGATGGTGGAATCAAAATTTTCGATGGCAACGACCTCTTCAACGTTGATTTCTTTTTCACTGTCCAAAATAATACGGCCGGACGGATTGATGATCTGGATGGAGGCATTCAGAAACAGGGCAAGCGCGTCCAGCTGATCCTTCACCGTCGCCAGGTCAATTTCACTGTTATAAAGCTCGCTGGCATAGGTAGAGGCGATCAAATTGGCTTCGGAATACAGGCGCTCCGCGTTTTCCTTGATGAAGTGATCCCGAACCATGCCGGGACTGAAGGTGGAGACGACGATAAATCCGAAAATGCCAAAGATCAAATAAGCCAGCAGGAATTTTAAATAAAGTGTTTTTTTCATAAATAAAATCCGGCTTTCTATGTCCTCGAGGGGAAGGTTTTAATGACATTGTTTCGAAGAGGATTATCTTTTGACTTCAAATTTATAACCGACGCTGTGTACCGTGCTGATTTTCCAGTTGTCGTGATCCTTGATTTTCTCACGGAGGCGCTTGATATGCACGTCAACGGTTCTGGAATCGCCGATGTATTCATAGCCCCAGACCTGGTCAAGAAGCTGCTCTCTCGTGTAAACGCGGTTGGGAGAGGCGGCAAGACAATAGAGGAGCTCCAACTCCTTTGGCGGCATGTCCACGTTGTTTCCCATGTAGGTCACGGAATAGTTGGTCAGATTGATGACAAGGTCGGGATATTCCACCTTTTTCTCGACAAAGTGCTCTTTCGGAGCCTCAGGCTGTGCGGGAGCGGCAGTTTTATAGCGGCGCAAAACAGCTTTGACGCGGGCAACCATCTCCTTGGAGTCAAAGGGCTTTTCAATATAATCATCTGCCCCAAGCTCAAGGCCAAGCACCTTGTCGAAAACCTCACCCTTTGCGGAGAGCATGATAATTGGAATTTCATGCCTCGCACGCACCTCGCGGCATACCTGATAGCCATCCATGCCGGGAAGCATGAGATCTAATAGGATCAGATTCGGGGGATCCTTTTCCACAATGGGGAACACGGACTCTCCGTCGTTGACAATGGTGGTCTCGTAGCATTCCTTGGTCAGATACAGGGAGATCAGCTCAGCAATGTTGTTGTCATCATCCACGATCAAGATTTTCTGTTTCGAAGTCATATGTATTCTCCTTTTTAAAATCGCTTCGCGATAATAGAGCTCCATTTCACTTTAAAATTGCTTCGCGATAATATTATTTAAAAGTAGCTATGGTTACGCCGGCGTCGCCCTCGCCAAATTCTCCCAACCGAAATTCCTTGATGGTCTTCATCTTTTTCAGGTGCGAATGCACGGCATTTCTAAGGGCTCCCGTGCCCTTTCCGTGCACGATTCGAACGCTCGGAAGGTGTGCGAGGTAAGCGTCATCTAAGTATTTATCCAGCTCTGACAAAGCCTCGTCCACGGTCTTTCCTAGGAGATTGATCTCAGGAGAGATGGACATGGTCTTTGACATTTTAATCTTTCCAATGCCTGTGGTCTGTGGGCGGGAGGACTTGGTATCCATGGGATCCGCCTCCATCACGAGCACGAGGTCATTTATGTTTGTCTGCATGCGCATGATGCCGCATTGTACAAAGAGATTTCCCTTATTATCAGGCAGGGTGCTGACGGTTCCCTTAAGATTCATGGAAACAATCTTTACGGCATCACCCTTCATGAGCTTTTTGGGATCCAGACCCTTTACGCCGCTGCTCGGCTTCGCAGGAGATGCCCCAAGGGAGAGCTTGTCATTTTTCTCCTTGATCTTATCACGCACGGCCTGGCGCTTTTGTTCCAGGGTCTTCATGTCAATACCCATCGCGCTGGCCTTATGGAAGTCGCGAATGGTCTCGTCCGCAACATCCTTGGCATCCTGCAGGATTTCCCGCGCCTTTTCATTGGCCTCGCGAAGAATTTTATCCTTCGCCTTATCAATTTTTTCGTTTTTCTGCTTCAACTGTTCCTCAAGAAGACGAATGTTTTCCTTTTTCTTCTCGATTTCCTGACGTTCCCGCTCCATGCGGACACGATTTTCCTCAAGATCTGCAATGACGTCCTCAAAGCTCGTTTCTTCCTTGCTGATCTGCTCCTTCGCGGCATTGATAATGTCATCTGGCAGTCCAAGCTTCGAAGAAATGGCAAAGGCATTACTCTTTCCGGGAATGCCGATCAAGAGCTTATAGGTCGGCTGCAGGGTCTCCACGCTGAATTCGCAGCATGCGTTCTGCACAAAATCCGTGGAGAGAGCATATATTTTCAGTTCGCTATAATGTGTCGTTGCCATCGTTCGGATGCCGCGGTCATGCAGATAATTCAAGATCGAAATGGCAAGCGCAGCGCCCTCCGTCGGATCCGTTCCTGCCCCCAGCTCATCGAATAAACACAGCGAATGTTCATCCGCGTGCTTTAAGATGTGGACAATGCTCGTCATGTGGGAGGAGAAGGTGGATAGGCTCTGCTCAATGCTCTGCTCATCCCCGATGTCTGCGAACACCTCCGTAAAGACGGACAGCTCCGAGCGATCCAGCGCTGGAATGTGAAGTCCCGCCTGTCCCATCAGCGTAAAGAGTCCCACTGTCTTTAACGAGACGGTCTTACCGCCAGTGTTGGGACCCGTGATGATCAGGAGGTCAAAGTCACGGCCCAGATGGATGTCGATGGGAACAACCTTCTTTTTATCCAGCAGGGGATGACGTCCCTTGCGTATGTTAATGATGTGCTTTCTGTTAAATTGCGGCTCCGTGGCATTTTGATCCAGCGCAAGCTTTGCCTTCGCAAAGATAAAGTCAAGGGCTGTCATGGTGTGCTGGTTGACGGTGAGCTCCTCCGTGTGTCCTGCACAGAGATAGCTTAATTCCGCAAGAATGCGCTCGATTTCTTCCTTCTCCTGAAGGTCGAGCTCCTTCAGCTGATTGTTTAGGTTGACAATGGCAGCAGGCTCGATGAAGAATGTGGAGCCACTGGAGGATTGGTCGTGCACCATACCCGTCACTTGACTCTTGTACTCGGATTTCACGGGAATGCAATAGCGATTATTGCGCATGGTAATGACCGCATCCTGTAAATAGCTGCGGTAGGGGCCAGTCAGCATGGAGCCGAGCTGATTATGAATTTTTTCTCCCGTGACCTGGATGCTGCGACGAATGCTTTTCAGCTTCGGGCTGGCATCATCCGCGAATTCATCCTCGCCAATGATACAGCGGTTGATCTCATTCGCAACCTGCGTCAGGGGCGTGAGCGCTTCAAAATAAGCATCCAATGCATCCTCAGGCGCATCCTCGCGCTCCTTCTTGCCATAGCTTTTGATACGGCTGACATTGTCGAGCAGTCCCGCGATTTTTAGGAGCTCCGAGGAGGAAAGCGTGCTGCCGATCTCCAAGGAACGGATGGAAAAGCCGAGATCCTTGTTGCTTCCAAAGGAAGTGCTTCCCGATCTAAAAATACGCGAAATGGCATCTCGCGTCTCCGCCTGATTCTTACGAATCTCGTCAATGTCCGTGGAGGGCAAAAGCTCCCTACAAAGCTTCCTTCCAGGGTCAGAATCTGCCTTCTGGGACAAAAGCTCAATGATTTTGTTATATTCTAATGTTCTTAATACTTTCTCGTTCATATCTTTTATATTCTTTCTATGATGATCTGCTTCGCACTTAGCCCGGAAATCGCAGATTTCCGGGCGCCTGAGCTTGTTTTTTGTTGGATTATTTTATTAACTCGAAAGCACGCTGCTTCGCAGCTTTCTTGATTTGCTTTGCAAATCAGCTTTCTCGTTAAAACATGCATGAAAAACAAATGTCTGCTTCGCAGCCGCTTGTTTTTCTATTGCATGTTTTATTTTATCATATTAAGAGCAGAAACGCATTATCTTTTTTTACGCACTTATATATATACCTGCAAGTGTAAATGTAAATCGTGATTTTTCGAAGTGCTTGCCATTTTACAATTCGGTGTTTATTTGGATGATAACGGATGCATAAATCGCCGTTTGTCGGGATCAATCCTTTGATTTTTGTTTTAAGACAGTGAAAATCTGCCATAAATCACTGCCTGGATTGTAAATTTTAAAATGGGGGACAGTGATGGCTTCAAATAAACGACTGCCTGGTAGGATTTTTGTAAACGAGGCAGTATTTTGAGACAATTGCGACTGCCTAAGAGAAAAATCGAGCTGTTAGGCAAGCGAGAAAGAGAGGGAATGCTTGCCTGAGAGGCAAAAAGAGGAAGCAAGGCAAGCGAAAAAGAGAGAGGATGCTTGCCTGAGAAACAAAAAGAGGAAGCAAGGCAAGCGAAAAAGAGAGAGGATGCTTGCCTGAGAAGTAATAGAAGAATCTAGGCAAGTGGTGATGACGGAGATGCTTGCTTGCAAGGCAAAAATGGAATCTGGGCAAGCAACGAAGCAGGGCAATTGGGGTTTATAGCGGTGTTCCTTCGGCTTGTCCTTCGCTACGCTCAGGTTTGTAGAATTGCTTTGCAATTCCGCAACTGTGTCGCGCCATAAGTCTGCACGCGAATCATTTGTAAAAAAGGAGTTTTTTATTGTGGAAAGCCAACATCTGTATTATCATATTTTTAGGTAGATTTAAGGTTCTTGTCGTATGATGATAGTATAAAACAGGATAACAGTAGAAAAACAAGCCGAGTGAAATGTAGCAAATTTATCGCGTAGCGATTCAATTGGAAAGGGGCGAAGAACATGAGATTACTTTTGGCAGAAGATGAAGAAGAATTGAGCGAGGCATTGGCAGCAGTCCTTCGCCACAATAATTATTCCGTGGATACGGTGTATGACGGTCAGGAGGCCTTGGATTACCTGGAGGGTCAGGAATATGACGGGGTGATCCTTGACATTATGATGCCGAAAAAGAGTGGCATCGAAGTGTTAAAGACCATTCGTGCACATAAAAATCAGGTTCCTGTGCTATTATTGACCGCAAAGACGCAGGTGGATGATCGCGTGGAAGGATTAGATTCCGGTGCGGATGATTATCTCGGAAAGCCCTTTGCCATGAAGGAGCTGCTGGCACGGGT
>SVFO01000049.1 GCA_015056795.1 Lachnospiraceae bacterium | reverse complement strand
AAAACAATGCTGAATTCATGTGAATGACGGCTGGACTAAAGTCCGGCCGTTTCTAATAGGGAGAAGAAAATGGAAGATTCATTGTATCAATATTTTGAGTTAAGAGAAAAACCGGAATGCAAAGACATGGCCGCAGACTGGTTCCATAAAAAATGGGGCGTTCCCAAGGAAGCATATCTTGAATGCATGACGGCATATCTTGAAAAGAAAACGGAATACGGATGGTATCTGTCTATGCATGGAGATCAAATTATCGGAGGCTTGGGTGTTATTGAGAATGATTTTCATGACAGAAAAGATTTGAGTCCCAACGTGTGCGCGGTATATACGGAAGAAGCTCATCGCGGACAAGGCATAGCTGGTAAGCTTCTTAATTTGGTTGTGGAAGACATGAGGAAAAAAGGTGTGTCGCCGCTCTATCTTGTGACTGATCATACTGGTTTTTATGAACGATATGGATGGGAGTTTTACTGCATGGCGCAAGGTGACGGTGAACCAGATCAGACACGGTTGTACATACATAAATAAGATGTTACATGCCTTAAACTGAAAATGTAAATTCGGAGAGCTTGGATTATTGAATCTAAGCTCTTTTTTATGGAATTGCGTTTGACCATAGTTTCCATTTTTGCTATACTTTATTATGTGATTTTTATAAACAAGCAGTAACTTTGAATTCCGGTTTTACGCAATGTTAACAATCTATTCATGAGTCTCACTTGGGGGAGCAATATATGTTTGAGAGTGATTTCGCAAAATGTGAATATGTTGAAAAAGACAACGTGGTTTTTCATGCGTGGAAAAAGGAAGCACATTATGATGATTACCGAAACCCCGTCATTGCTTCGCTGGAGATGCTTAGGGTGCACAAGGGGAGTTTCTTTATTGTTGACGCGAGAAACGGGTTTGAGGATGTGAAGGAAGACGTCGAATGGGGATTTTCTTACTTCCTTCCAGAACTAAAAAAGACGGGTTGTTCCACTTGGGGGTTTATTCTTCCGAAAGTGTCCGACATTGAAGGGGAGATTGACCTGTGGACGAGGGAAATTGAGAAGAACTTCCGCGTGATCCGCGCTGAGTCATACGATGAGATATTGCGACAGGCAAAACGGATAGAATAGTTGAAGTGCGGTTTGAATGGTTTTTCGGTTGAACGCAATGTTAACAGTTTGTTCATGAGGAACGGTCGAGAAAAAGACTAAACGCATGTCACAAGGGGGATCAGATGACTATAGAAACGGATAGGCTGTTGCTTCGCCCTTTCAAGGCAGAAGATGCAGCTGACATATACGAATATTTGAAGGAACCGACAGTCAACTGCTTTGCCTGCATGAAACTTCATTCCATGAGCGAGGCCGAGGCGGAGATTAAAAATAGAATGGGTGATGAGGATTTTTATTTTGCCATAGTGATAAAGGAGACTGGAAAAGTCATAGGAGAATTATTTGGACATCCGGAAGGGACGGGACCCGAAGACAAAACAATGGACACCTTTAGTCCCTGTTGGATGCTAAATGAGAGGTTCCAGGGAAAAGGGTATGCGTATGAGGCCGCAAGAGCATATTTTGATTATCTTTTTAATGTGAAGAACATAAGGCGCATATATGCATACACGGAAGATTACAACCTCTCAAGCCAACGGCTTTGCGAAAAGCTTGGCATGCGCAGGGAAGGCATGTTCATGGAATTTGTATCGTTTGTGAATGATGAAGACGGTGTGCCGATTTATGAGAATACGATGCAGTATGCGATACTAAAAAAAGAATGGATATTAAAGCAATAAGGGGGACAAATTAAAATGAGCGAGGAACAAAAGACGCAGCGCACGCTAACGCCGGCTGAGATCAGAAGGGCGGAACTGTTGAAACAGAGGGAGGAGAAGCTTTTTGCGGAAGGGTATGTCAGACATGACCTGACAACTAGCATTGAGAAGGCGAATACGGCAGGGCTTTTGTACCCGCTTCCTTTTGCGGCGGTGATAGTTATTCTGTTCCTGGTCTTGCACGGAATGAGTGGGACGATAGAAGTAGTAAAGAATAATTTTATTCTTTGGATAATTGGCCTGTTTGTCTTTGCCATTTCCGGCGTTGTGCTAGCGGTCGTTCACGAAGGCATTCACGCTGTCTTTTGGGCGATAGGAACCGAGAATCATTTTAAGGACATTGAATTCGGTTTTATCAAGGAGAAAATAACCCCATACTGTACGAGCAAGGCCCCCCTTACGAAGGGCATGTATATTCTTGGCTCACTGATGCCTGCGACGATTATTGGACTCGGCTTTGGAATTGCCGGTGTCATCACGGGTAATTTTCTGCTTATGATAATCGGCGTCTGCCAGATATTTGCAGGGGCGGGAGATCTTTTGGTAACCAGCATGCTGCTTCGATACAAGACTAAGGGTAAGAATGTGATCATCATGGATCATCCTACGGAAGTAGGGCTGATCGCGTATGAAAGGAATTAACGGGGGTGCGGATATTTTTTAATTCAAAAGTCTATTTTGATATTCCAATGAGAAGGCAGCAGATGCATAAAAGAAAACTTGGCAAAAGGTAGGCCAATAGGTGAATTTTGAAAAATCGGTGCTTCAAACCTCCTTATTCTATTGGTTGTTTAAGCAAGTTTTTCCTTCAAGTCCGGTTGCCAGCACTGTTAGAAAATCCCGAGAATTCAAGCTTCTCGGGATTTTTTTCATCCGATAGAGGAGTTTTTGTATATAGGATTTACGCATCATAGTATCATATGATAAATCCTTTATTGATTTCTGTTATCCTGTCTGCTGGCGGTGTTTTGCCAACTTTCTGGAGATTTTTCACTTGAAGGTATGATTCCAGGGTAGCCGTCTTTTCTCTTATCTCTTCTAAGCTATTTTCGCAGAAGTCCTTGGACAATCCCGCATCCCTGCCAATTTTTATGAGATCTTTATCCAAAATGTTGCTTCCCTTGCCGTTTACCGAGGTCGTCTGTTCTCCCCAGTAGGTGTCGCTGTACGTCAGGTCATATGCGGGAGCAAGCCTCCAGCCGTAATCGTTTGTGTAAAGGAAGGAGAAGTTCTTTGTATGATCGTCCCTGTTGTGGGTGAAACAGTTAAAGCACATGATCTTATACAGTTGTTCCTTGTCAGAAGCGTTGTCCTTTGTCAACATGCGGACAAGCTTTTGATAGGTTTCGTAGTCACATGACGGGGCGCGGAAATCAGCTTCGAGAAGACCAGCAAACGTAATGCTGAATACCTTTTCACCTGCCTTGCGGTCGAATCTTTCCGTCTTGAAGTATCCTTCGCAGACGGAAGATTTTATCAGATCCGTTTCCGTCATGGAGATGCCACAGTCTTTGGCGCACAGTGAATAATCGTATTCCCTCTTTCCGCTGATTGCTGGATCTTTGCTTGCGGGAAACTTTATAATCCAATCCCTGCCGTTCTCGGTGAGGAGTATCTTGGGTCTTGTACCGCCGCTGGATCCACCCAAATGATAGAGTACGTCCAGCTGGTCGGAAGTCTTCGAAGACAAGATTTTATCGCATTCTTTCGCAATTCGATCATAATCAAGTCCCGCGGTCTCAATGCGAAAGTCCGCTTCTTTTGTCGGATGGTATTCGAGAGCGCCCATGCCAGAACGGCCAACGAAAGCCAGCCTGTCAAGCGTTGATATGTCGCCCCTGTCAATCCCGATGGAAGACAGGCGTCGATCCAGCAAAAGTTGCCCCCAACTGTCGGGAAGGCTGTCTGCGAACACGCCGAATAACCCGCTAAATCGGTCCCGACATTTTTCAGGCGGAACAAAGACGCCGTTGCCAAGGGGAAGGGACAAGGGGCTGATTGAGAAACCGTTTCTGATCCATGAATCCGCATACTGAAAAGCGATCATGTGATCGGGAGTTTCAGCCAGGTATCCGACCAGTTCACCGTAACAACGTACTTCCAGTTTTTTAGTGTGCGTCATTGATTACCTCCTCTATGCTGGCATAAACGGGGCGGGTGAAAAGATCCCTTACCTCATTTATCACGCCAAGTTCCATGGATAGTTTAATGAACGCCTCAAGCGATATGAGTCCTGTTTGCTCAAATCTGCAGAGGGAAGCGTAGCTTACGTTGCATCGTAACGCAAGCTGTCTTTGCGTGATCTTTTTTCTTTTTCGTATTCTTTTTAAGCGCTGTGCCAACTCTTTTGCCACGTCGGATGGCGCGAACAAAAGCTGATCATAGTTTTCCATGTTGTCACCCCATTCAATTTATACTAATATATTAGTAAAATAAGGTGGATATGTCAAGATATTGCTAAAATATTAGCAATAATAGGATTAAAGTCATGCGAATGTAGGTTTGTTGCTAGAAACCGTGATTACGTGATAAGATGATTTATATCCCCCAAAATGTCATGGGGCGGGAGGAGGGAATGATTTTATGGAGATATGGGATTGTTATCATAAAGCGCAAAACTATGTTTGTAAGATTGCGTCCGCGGAGGAGCTGAACCGGAAATGGGATTATGAGATCGCTCAGAATCCAGGGGACGGAAATTGGCTTATCTGGAAAGAGGAGGCCGTGGAGAATTTTAAGAAGGGAGTGTCCATTCCCTACTATGGCATCCTGAATGGAACCATCATCTGCGAGGCGACGGCAGTGACGGATCCGCAATGCGTCCAAAACAGTGAAGGGATGATGGAAAAGGGTACGGTCTATCTATGTGCCTTCCGGACCAATGCAGAATATCAGGAACAGGGGTATTTCTCCAAGCTTAAGGATTTTATGCTGGAGGATTTAAGGAAGCGGGGATTTACAAAGGCAATCCTTGGGGTGGCCGTAGCAGATGATTGGCATCAAAAAATGTACGAGCATTGGGGTTTCACGGAATATCTGAAAACCGGCGAGGAGACATATCCGGATGGGACGATTATCGATGTGGAGTATTATAGTAAGAAATTGATCCAAGGGGAATCTCATACGGACGTACTCGATCAGATACTGTATGAAAATGGTATCGTCGAGAAAATGCGACAGGAGATCATCCGCAGAAGCGACCTGTTTGAGGAGCAGACAAGGGGCACGAAGGATGAGTATAATTTGTATCGTGAGCACGTGCAATATGTTTATAAGTATGCCGTCATGCTCTCGAAGGACGCAGACATAGACAAGGAGATCGTGGAGTTAAGCGCCCTGCTTCATGACATATCCATGACGGATGCGAGCTTAGATCGTTCGAAGCATAATGAATTTAGCAGTGCCATGGCGGAGCAGCTTTTAAGGGAGCAGCATTATCCGGAAGAAAAGCTTCAGCTTGTTGCAAAATGCATTTTGAATCACAGTAGTAAGCGTGCTCAGTATCGGACCACGCGGGAAGAAGATCTATTGGCATGTGCTGACGGCTTGGCGCATTTCGATGCATACAAGAGCTTATATTCCCTGGCGCGTAAGGTCATGGGATTAGACGATGAACAGTCCTTAAAATTCATTCAGGATAAGCTGACCAAGGATTACGCTGAGATCAGCGAGGAACTCAAATATCTTGTCAGTGACGTCTATGCCCGCGTGATGGAGGCGAAGACGATCCAAGAGATATTGGACCCTTCGGAATTTGATCAATAGAAGGGCTTTGCCAGAGGTAACCAAATCATGGAATGCAAAGCGATCAAGCAATTATTTGTTGGTTTTAAGGGGAAGAAAAACTCATCTGCCATTTTAGTAAGCGCGTTGTCATCTCAGCCTTGTTTGCTGACGAACTCCTTTGAAGGCTTGAAAAATGACATAGAAAATTTGTCGCCAGGTTATGATGAGGTCTGGCTTTTTGGCGTTGACAAAGGATTGGAGACTTCCGTCCGGATCGAGCGGGTTGCGGAAAAAGACGGTATTCGTCGTTCTACAAAGCTGGACGTGGAAGACCTCGCGGCGAGGTTTTCCAGAGCTGGACTGAAGGCAACCGTGGCTTCCCATCCGACGGAATATCTTTGCAACGAGGCATACTGGCACATGCTGGGAAAATATGCCGGAAAGGCCGTATTGATACACCTTCCCACGATAAAGTATTTTGAGAAAGAGTGGATTTCAAAACTTTTATTACTGCCATGAGTTGGAGAAATGGAACAGGGAGCATCTTTTTGACCATGCGATTACGGGAGTGGATTTTGTGGAAGGCCTGGCGCTGGAGAACATTGTCGTGCCTAAGTCAACTTATCTGATTCTGGAAGTGAAAAGTGAAAAGAACACGATTCATGATTATCAAAAATTGTTGAAACAGAGGGTGCAGATTATTACGGAATGGATGCCGGAAATGGGCTTTGAGCTCAAATATGCAACAGAGATCGTTGTACAGGGGAAGAAAAGCGGCATGTAGCATAAAAACGATGATCTTAGAAAAATACCATAGCGTTTTTGAATTAAATGAGGGGGAAGAATGGGGCGGTACCTGGAGGGAGTATGTCATACTAGATGATTGCCTGATCATGTATTATTCTTTTTATTCGTTATAAATGGATGAAACCTTTCGTTGCAAAAACCGTCTATAGTTTCAGAGAAGGATTTCACGTCTTGTAACTATATATGACAAGAAGCGCAACTTGAAAGGAGACTTCCATGAAAATCAAAACAAAGACGTCATTCACTTTATTTCTTGCAGCACTTGTTCTGACAGGCGCTACTGCCTGCGGGAAACCAGAGCCAAAGAGCTCAGAGTCCAAGAGTTCTGAGCTCAAAACAGAATCTGAGATCGTGACGACTTCTGAAGTAACCGAAACCCCGGCACTGGAGGAACCGTCGGCCGCGAAGGATGAGAATCAGGCGACTGACGGAGCTTTTCAGGCAGTAGTATTGATCAAGATCGGCGAGCACACGTATTATCAGGAAGGGATGTTTGATGACGGCGGCCGCAATGAGAAATTTAAGGACTACATGATCTCGCAGCTTGAAAAAGCTGATAAGGATCTTCATGATGACGTGTACGTGACCGGCATAGGCGAAGCAGAGCAGAAGGGCGAATTCCGCTTCTTTGGCAAGATGATGAATGACGGTGTTACTTATGATTCCGCTGACATGACCTGCTGGTATGATGATGAAACAAAAAGCAATGTCTGGAGCATTGATTATTCCAAGTTCAGGCGGACCGAATTCAGCAAGAACGGTCTGATCCCGGCAGAAGACGTTTTTGAGAAAGTCTATGAGAGGGCTTCGCAATCTGATAAGGTCAGACAGAGCGCGGACGAAATAACGGGCACCTACCTTCTCGCAGTTGATTCAACGGGTACCCTTTACTACCGCTTTACAATCAACAGATATAGCACGGTAGACGTGGATGCAAAGACGGGGGAAATCATCTTCGAACGTTATTGGAACGGAATTTACACCTAAATCACGTATAATTTCTTCTGAGAAATTCCCTACGGTACGGCAGAAAAAATGCATGGCATGAGTAACAAAATAGGTGGCTTGATGCCGCCTTTTTTGTTACAATAAAAAGAGACCTTAAAGATAAGGATCAGTAAGATCGATCCACAAGTGTCGGCCTACTACGTATCGCCGCTCGGCAGGGCTCAACAGACTTGTAACGCCTGTCTTTCACCACTTGGAAAGGAAGCGACGGTTCTTCCGTGGATCGAAGAATACACGGGACGCACCTTTTATGGCACGGATTCTTCTGTGCACCCACTGGACTAACCGTCATTCAGACGGAAGAACGAGATCCGGGCGTTGCTTGGTTCCGCGTATGTGCGATCGGGGAAGTGGCGCATCTATTATGCGAAGATGAACCGATCTCAGATTCCGGATTTAAGGGTGAAAAAATTTTTTGAGAGTCACCAACCTTTGGGATTTAATCCTCACTATATAGTCATAAGGGCCTGAAAAGAAAGATTCTTTCGAACTTGGAGGAGAAGATGGAAAAACAGCTGGTAGATCATATGATGGAGACATACTTCCATAAGATCTACGGATTTGCGGTGAAGAAAGCATATTCGGATGATGAGGCGCAGGAGCTTTGCGCGGAGATGGTGAAGGAGGTTTACCTCTCCCTGTTGAGCGCGGAGGCCATCGCCAACCTGGATGGTTATGTGTGGCGTATTTGCTCCAATGTATTTGCCAAGCATGTCCATTCCAAAAAGAAGCAGGGAATCTCCCTGGACGGCATAGAGCTGCCTTATTATGATGAGTACCAGCTCGGCGAAGCGGAGGAGGAATTACTGAGACTTCGCAGGGAAATCGCCTATTTGACCAAAAGTCGCAGAAAAATTGTCTTCTCCTTCTATTACGAAGGAAAGTCCATCGCAGCCATCGCAGGCGAGATGGGTCTTTCCGAGGGTACCGTAAAATGGCACCTCAACAAGGCAAGAAATGATTTGAAGGAGGGTTTTGAAATGGAAAGAAAAATAGGAACCTTGGGAATATCTCCCATCGAAGCAATCGAATTTGGACATAATGGACGGCCGGATCCTGATGGTGGGCCAGAAAAATACCTGTCCGATTCCATCAATCTGAACATTGTTTACAGCGTTTATGAGACGCCGCGTACAAAGGAGGAAATCGCCCAGGAGCTGGGAATCACGCCCGTATTTCTGGAGGACAAAATCGCGCTCTTGGAAAATAATGGATTTTTGGTAAAAACGAGCGGCGACCGCTATACCACCTATGTCTGCTTTTCCCCAAGAAAATATTCCTTAGAGCAAAAGGACAAGGGCAGAGAGGTGCAGCTTCAGGTCGTTCAGGAGCTGCTAAAGAAATATGTGCCCAAGGTTCGGGCTGCCATCGCAGACTTTCAGGACATCTATATTCCCAGCGGCAACAGAGAATTATTTGAGGCAGCCGTAATCTTTTATGCGATCACGAATAAGTGCGGCCTTTCGATCCAAAGAGATCTTGGGAAATATTGGATCAAAACACTCGGCGGAGGTGCATATTTTGCACAAGTGCAATTAAAACAGGAGCCCGAGGATCCAGATTATGAAATGAAGCATAAGGATACGGGAAAGGATTACTTCGCCTGCGGCAACATGACCAGAGAATCCGAAAAATACGAGGGCGTATATTCCTGGTCCATCGATACGAGATTCTGTAGCAGGAAGGGAGCCTGGGCAAACAATCGGAACGAGGATTATGACTTCCTGTATGAGTGGATCTGCGGCACCATCAAGAGAGACGTGGCAAATCAGGAAAAGGTGAAGCGCCTTCGCGATCGTGAATATATTACGGCAGATGGCAAGGTGAACGTGATGATCGTGAAGGAAAAGGCGGCGGAGTTTTTTGCAAAAATCCCGGAGCTCGATGAAGAGATTAAGAAGGAATTCGCTGGCTTTGCCTTAGAGCAGGCCATGGAAGAGGCTAAGAGATATCCGTCGCAAATGCAGGATTACGTCGTGTTTTTCCATACCACTGGCTTCATTGGTCCAATGGAGGCGCTCATGGTCTTGGATGAAATGTATGACCAAGGCATCTTCCAGCCCCTGAAGAAGGAAGAGATGGTGACCAGCCAGCTTTTGACTTTCTGCGACAGACTGCCCGAGTAAACTTTGGCTTAGAAGAATGACGGATCACAAGGAAGTTTGATGCAGGTGAGGAGATGCATGTATGGAAATAAACAATAAAACATTCGAGGCCGAAGACAAAAATGACGGAGATTGTCACGTGGTAAATCACGTCTGGCTTCCGGAGAATCAAAAATGGGCCATGATCGACAGTGACATGACGGAGTACGCCGTCACGAAAGAAGGTACCCAGCTTTCCTTGTTTGAGATGCGCGAATGCATTTGCTCCGGTGGTGACTTTGAAATATGCGTTCTTCCGGGTTTTGAGGATACGTGGTACGGATCCTCTGAGGGAAGAGAGTATCTTAAGTGTTATTGGGCGAAGAATCTATATTGGTTCGCAAGACATACGACGTATGGATTTAGTTTGGAAAGCAGGAGACGCGTTGGCGATTCTTACATATGTCTGATTCCTCCGGGATATGATTATAAGAAGGTGAGAGAGTGTAAAGAGATCACCAATGAACGGGAATTTTGGGGATTGTCTTGATCTCAGATCATAAAAAATAAAACAAAGGAGCAAACAGATGATCATTAGAAAAGCAAAGGGGTCGGACGCAGATGATTTGAAAACGTTATATTTTGATTTTTTAACGCATTATCCTCCCAGGGAAGAACAAAACATGCAAGAGTGGCAGGACCTGCTGAATAAGTTTGAAAAAGATGACAACATGTATTTGCTTGTCGCCGTAGAGGATGGGAAAGCAGTCTCTTCCGTACAAATGGCAATCATTGAAAGTCTGACGCATAACGTCCGGCCGTTTGCCATCATAGAGAATGTCGTGACGCATGCAGAATACAGAAACAGGGGCTATGCTTCGGCGCTTTTGGAACGGGCCTCGGAAATCGCAAGGGAAAAAGGCTGTTACAAGGTGTCCCTGGAGACAGGCTCCAATAAGGAAAGCACCTTGAATTTCTACAGAAACAATGGCTTTGTGATAGATGAAAAGCACTCTTGCTTAAAACGATTATAATCTGATATTTTTTGAAAGGACCTGGAATGGCTCATGGTGAAGAATAAACATATGCCATGGCTTCATGCCGCACAAATCAGGCATGTTACGGAAAGTAACACTCCTGTTACGGCTCGTTTCTTGACTGTCACGAGGGTTTGATCA
This sequence comes from Lachnospiraceae bacterium, assembly GCA_015056795.1. Lineage (GTDB taxonomy): Bacteria > Bacillota > Clostridia > Lachnospirales > Lachnospiraceae > Acetatifactor. The sequence goes on along the minus strand of SVFO01000049.1, from coordinate 9,848 downwards.
TACGATGGCCTCATAAAAAAGCAGTCGGACGGGACCGACGGAAAACGGAGGAAGTCAATATGACGTTTGGAGAAAAATTAAGGAATGCAAGAAAAGAGGCTGGATTTTCGCAGGAAGAGTTGGCTGAAAAAATGAGCGTATCCAGATCAGCGATTGCGAAGTGGGAAACGGATAAGGGGATGCCGGACGTAAACAATCTGAAGGTTATGTCGCAGTTGCTTAACGTGAGCGTAGATTATCTGCTGGATGATGAAGAGAAGATCAGCTTTAATGAGATCCAGGAGCCGATCAACCTTGATGATTATGAAAAATCAGGGAAATGCAGGGACAAAAGGGATGCAGTTTGCCTTGCAAAGCATCCGGATGCCAGTGCCATTTATGCTTTGATAAGCAACAGGAAGCTTTCAAAGAGTGAATGGATCGTTGATTTTGTGGTTCAGCCCGGTATTGCCGAGGTTTTTGATCGGATGAAGGGGGTCGTAGGGAATTATCTGGTAGAAAAAGGAAACAGGCAGTATTTCGTGACGGTTACCAAGGATTTTATTACAACGCGCGAATTGCCGGGCAAGATCGATGGGAAACGGTTTGTGATCGGAAACCATCGATATACGAAAGGATATCAGATAGTATAGTACCGGAAATCAGGCGACTGCAATGATTCATTCTAAAAAAGCTCCCAAGTCATTGGCTTGGGAGCTTTTTGGGTTTTGTTTATTCATTTGGGATATGCGGTTCTTCCGTCAGCGTGATCTCGAAAAGACCTGAAACGTCAGAATTTAACTCAAGAGAATCTGGCCCGTACCCGCAAGTAATTCCATAGAGCGTGTCTTCATCGGACGTAAATGCAACCGTCCCCTTCTTGTTGTTCCACCAAGTGTCAGAACTCATCTGGAACCTGGTAAGTCCGATCCATTCATCACTTCCTTTTTCGCGGACGTAGAAGTTGCGATAAGCAAAGGTGCGCACGTCATTGCTGTAAACGCCCCAGTAATTTTCTTCCAAATTCTATTACGATAGTATTTGAAATGCAAACATTTTTTGATATACTCGAAATGGTGAAGTTTTTGATTGGGGGGACATTAAAAATGAAAAGAAAATCGGTTCATCCAAATTATTCCATGTGCGTACAGCCGGCTTTTATCATAGGAACGCATAATGAAGATGGTTCCGACAATTTTGCACCTATTACGTGGGTCAGTGCTACTTGCCAAGAGGGTGATAAATATCTGCTGGTGATCAGCATGTTTGGTACCAAAAGGACAAAGCTGAACGTTATTAGAACTGGTTTGTTTAGTGCAAATCTTGTAAGCAGAGAAATGCTTCCTCTCATGGATTACTTTGGATCAAGGCATGCCAAGGATGGAAAGAAAAATGATCTGTCGTACGGAGTATCGCGAGGGGAAGTTTTAGATGTTCCGACTTTGGATAAAAGTCCCTGGGTATATGAATGTGAGGTTGCCAGAGCCGTGGAGACGGGAGATTCCACCACGTTTTTCTGTCATATTAGAAACATTCAGATGGATGAGACGATTTGTCCTAAGGACCTATTTGACATAGATCTGACGGTACTTGACCCGGTGATTTACTCTGGAAAATATCATAGCCTTGGAAAAATTCTTGGCGAGATTGGAGACTTTTGCAAATCCAGGTGATGCTTTTTGACCTGTGGCTTTTTGAACGGGATAGCAAGGAATTACGGGATGCACACGTAAAATGGATCTCGCAGGAAGCTTTTGAAAATCTATCGTAGGGACAAAAGAAAACGAAATGGTAACAGGGGGTTTGTAAAGCACAAGGAGAGGGACTGACGAAACAAGGAGAAGGAAAATGAGAGAGCTTTCGAAATTTGTTGTGGCAGCGGGTATTCGCTGAAATATCTTGCGGATAAAGGCGCAGGGGAGTTGTGGGGACTCGATTTGTCGCAGAAACAATTGGATAATGCCGGGAAGCTTTCGTAGGACGGAGGACAAGAAGAGGAAATTTATGAATGGTGAAGCTGAATATATGGCAATACAAAATGAACTGAAGAAGGGAATTTCTCTTTTTGACAGCTTCGAGGTGTCAGCCTTGAAAACCGTCGCAGGAGTAGATCTTGCTTACTGGAAGGAAGACGACGGGGAATACGCGGTCTGCTGCATTGTTGTAATAGACATTGCAACTCACAAAGTCATTGAAAAAAAGCATTTCAGCGGCAGAATAGAGGTTCCATACATGCCGGGCTTTCTTGCCTTCAGAGAGCTTCCTCTCGTCCTGAAAACGGCAGAGCTTCTCGAAACAAAGCCAGATATATTTGTCTTTGACGGAAACGGCTATCTTCATCCGCGCCATGCGGGTATAGCCACGCATGCTTCGTTTTACCTAGACAAGCCGACCTTCGGAGTTGCGAAGTCATATTTTCGCGTCGATAAGCAGACCGATTATGATGAACCTGCAAAGGAAGCCGGAAGCTTTACGGATATCGTCATTGACGGCGAAGTTTATGGCAGGGCACTGAGAACTCACAGAGATGTCAGGCCAATCTTTGTTTCCGTTGGAAATCACATCTCACTTGAAACGGCATGTCAGCTTGCGCTGATGCTGACCGATAAGGACAGTCACGTCCCCGTGCCTACGAGGCTTGCTGATTTGGAGACACACGTTGAACGTGAGAAGGAAAGAAGAAAAGGGAGCAAATAACGAAGGAAAGGCGCAACCTCTGCGCTGTTGCGGACGATTGACCAAAGGTTTGGCTTTTGATATACTTTAAGAAATGGCCTTTGATTTTTGTGACAAAAGGAGTGTGAACATATGAAGAAAAAAATATATGGTTTGCTTTTGGCAATGATAATGACGATATCCTTATGTGCATGCGGCGCTAAAGGAGACACTGACACATCAAAGGCGGAGAGCTCCGTGACCCTGCAGGAAACTGTGTCGAGTGAGGATGCTGGCAAGGAAACGGCTGGTACTGCAGAGAGCACTGAAAAAAAAGAGACAAAAGAGTCGGAAGAATCAAAAGAGGAGGCTCTTACGTTTGAAACGGCGAAGCCGGGCGACGTTGTTGACGGGATCGTCGTGGTTGCCAAGAAAGCGCCTCTTGAGATTCCCGATAATGAAGCGCTTCAGTTTATCAGGAACCTGGAGATCGGTTGGAACCTTGGAAATACCTTTGAAGCAAGCGATTGCAACTGGCTTAGCAATGAGATGGACTATGAGAGTGCCTGGTGTGGCGCCAAGACGACTCAGGGTCTTATTAAGGAGTTGAAAAATGCCGGCTTCAAGACGATCAGGGTTCCCGTGTCATGGCACAATCATATTGATGAGAACTACAATATCAGTCCGGCCTGGATGGACAGGGTCGAAGAGGTTGTGAAATGGGCTTTGGATGAGGACATGTATGTCATCATCAACATTCATCACGACAATGCCGAAGATTTTGAGTATCCGTCCTATGACAGGCTGGATCATGCAAAGGAATATGTTACCAGGATCTGGTCACAGATTGCAGACCGGTTTGCCGATTATGACGAGCATCTGATCTATGAGACAATGAATGAGCCGAGACAGGTGGGTACCAATAACGAGTGGTGGATCAACATAAGCTCAGACGCCGGAAAAGAGTGCATGGACTGCGTCAACCAGTTAAACCAGGCGATCGTTGACGTGATCCGTGACAACGGCAAGGGATACAATACTTTCAGATATATCATGGCTCCCGGATACTGTGCTTCCGCTGACTACGTGATCGCTGACGGTTACAAGCTGCCGGAGGATCCAAAGGCTGCCGCCGAGAACAGGATCATTGTATCAGTGCATGCCTACACGCCCTATAATTTTGCACTCAATCAGGGGAGTGGTTCAACGGACATATTTGACATTAAGACGAAGAAGGGTACCGGGGACATTGACGGCTTTATGAAGAAGCTTTACGACAAGTTCGTTTCTCAGGGTATTCCTGTTCTGATCGGAGAGTTTGGCGCCCTTGACAAGAACAATATCGATTCGAGGATGCAGTTCGCGGCTTATTATACCTATAACGCAAGACATTATGGCATGTCCTGTCTGTTCTGGGATAATAATGCTTATAAGACAAGCGGAGAGAACTTTAGACTGATCGACAGGAAATCTCTTACTTGGGTATTCCCTGAGATCGTTGACCAGATGATGCATTACTGTGGAGACGAGGAATCATAACGATTACGAGACGTTATATGGCCTCTAAAGCCCTAAAATAAGGCAACGTAACAAGGTATGTTACATTCTGCACATGTAAGTTGCTTGCCTGTAAGCTTCCTGATGCGGTACGATGACGTCATCAAAGGCACCATGGGCCGATGGAAAACTTAAGAAGGTGACAAAGCAGCAGATCCACGCGAGGACCGGCTGCTTTTTTTATGTCAAAGCTTTCCAAATTCAAAGAAAACATGGAAGATACGATAAGAGGAATTGGAAAATCTTGACAGCAACGATGGAGTGTGTTAAAATGACATCGAGTCATTTATAATTCGGGCGAAGAAAAGGAAGAGAAAATGCCAAGGGTAACGGAAGAATATTATGAGAAGAAAAAGCAGGAAATCATTGATGCGGCATATCGGGTCTGCGCAAGAAAACCCATCACTTCCGTTGAGATGAAGGACGTGATCGCGGAGACGGGATTTTCGCATGGCGTGGTATATCGGTATTACAAGGACCTCGATGAGGTGCTTCGGGATCTCGTTGTTAGGATCAACCGGGGAAATGCCATGGGCGGAAGGCTTCATGCCATCGTTGACGGAAGGGCAGCTTCGGAGTGGAAGACCGTGATTCGGGAGGTCTGTGACATGCTGGCGGATTACTTGAAGGAGGTCGGGACGGACGTCCTAAAAATTTCCCTATATTGTGACGTGCTCGCCATGAGTGATCCGGGAAGGGTGAAATCTATTGCGGATAAAATCGGACAAGAGGAGTCCAGTCCATTCCTTAAGCTTGCGCCAGTTTTGGGCGTCTATCTGACGGACGCCATTTTGAAAAATGCCCTGACACCAAAGCATTCCGTGGAGGAGATTCTCCAATTCATCATCGCCAGTTATCACGGGATTCAAACGGGATATGTATTATCAACCTGTTATGAAGCCGAGCAGTTAGAAGGGAAATACGATTCCAAGGCCATGTTCTCCTGCCTGGCGGATTCCGTGATTTTAATGTTGGACGGGAAATAAGAAAGGATGGGTGGTCAACGTGAAATTTCATATGTTTGGAGATGAAAAGAACCGCATTATGATTTTGTTGCACGGCATGTTAAATCCGTGGCAGATTTGGGAAGATGCCGCAGCCTATTTTTCAAAAGAGTATTATGTGATTGTTCCGGAGCTCGACGGGCATACGGAGGAGGAAAAGAGTTCTTTTGTCTCCGTGGAGGAAGAGGCCGCGACGATCGGAAAATACGTGATTGAGAATTTTGATGGAAAAATAAGCGCTCTGTGCGGTCTTTCCATGGGAGGAAGGATTGCGGCAACCCTTGCCGGGATGCCGGGGATTTCCGTGGACGCGCTTGTGCTTGACGGTGCACCGCTGCAAAAGCTTCCGGGTATTTTTCGGACGATGATCAGAAACAACTACCGCATGGTGACGGAGAAGTCAAGGAGACGGGATCCCAAGATCCTGGAGAGGGCGAAGAAGGAATTTTTGCCAGAGCGTTATCTTGATGATTATCTAAAGGTTGCGGATCACATGGAGGATGCGGATATTCTAAGGATCATTGATAGTGTGTTCCGTCCTTTTGAGTTCAAAACCTATGGAGATCACGTGAGAATCCTGTTTTTGCATGGTACCAAGGGCAACGAAAAGGTATCTGCCAAGGCGGCAAAAAGCATGAAGGCCGCAAATCCGCAAACGGAGATCCGATGCTTTCAGGGATATGCGCACGCGCAGCTTGCAAGCTTTGAAATTGATAAGTGGATCCGGGAGGTTGCGGCATTTCTGGATCATGACTAGGATCCGGATTGAAGGCAGCTACGGCGTCAAGGTTGACGGAGTAGATTGGATTTAGATTACGTTGATTACTCAATAATCAACCTCCGTTCCGTGAACGTAGACCTCGTGGCAGAGCTCCCACAGGCCGTCATCGTTTGCAAGCTCATAGAACATGTAGGAATTATCTTTTCGGATTTCGAATCTCCACTCATTTAGCTGAATCACCTGCATCCTGCCATCTTTTGTGACAAAGATCAGTTCAGTGCCTGCATCGCAGGCGGCTTGATCACTTACGCTGTCAAGCCGGATCTCAAGTGAGCGTACCTTATCGGTGATCTGATCGATCAATTTTGCATCCTCCGTGTGATGTCTGTGATACCCGTCCTCCCAGCAGAGTCCCAGTTCAAAAGCGACAATTTCTTCCTCCAGCAATGTTTTTTTAACATCCTCATCCGCATAATCCAGAAGAGAAGCCGTATTTTTTGTCCAGGATTCCACGATGTCAGGCGCGGAATCCACGCTTTCCACCCAGGCAGAGTTTGGTGCATCCATGATCTTTACCATGAACGCGAATCCTAAAAGGAACATTGTCGATAATATGCGTAATAGCTTTATCATCTCTTATGCCTCGTCTTGTTGATTTTCAGTCGTTATGACCCTTTGAAGATACAGACGACGTTTATAAAAAAAAGTTCTAATAAAGAAGAGCTTTAAAAATCTTTGTAGTTTTTGGTGGTCATTTTGTGGGAATTATGTGATAATGGTTTTGTATATGGAAACAGGAGGGCGATGTATGAAACTTCAGGATGACGAAAAAAGGTTTCCTTTATATCATAGAGTAAAAAAGGATCATGACATTAACATTTATGTCGAGGAACAAAATAAGTCCATGTTTGCTTTGGGTTATACGGAGCACAGCTTCGCGCACATAGGCATGGTGGTGGACCGGACGGGGTATATTCTGGATACGCTGGGGATGGATGACCATACCATCGACCTTGCGCTTACCGCGGCCTACATGCATGATCTCGGGAACGTGATCAATCGCGTGGATCACAGCCAGTCCGGAGCGATGATGACCTTTTATCTTCTGGACAAAATGGGAGTTCCTGCGGAGGATATCGCTCCCATCATTCGGGCCATTGGAAATCATGACGAGGGGAGCGGCATGCCGGTCAGCAATATTGCAGCGGCCCTTATTTTGGCGGATAAGTCTGACGTCAGAAGAAGCCGCGTGCAGGACTTTGACGAGATGAACTACGACATTCATGACCGTGTGAATTATTCCGTCACGTCTTCCCTGCTAAAGATCAACAAGGAGCATACGGCGATCAAGCTAAAGCTGGAAATCGACACAAGATATAGTGAGATTGGTGAATATTTTGAGATATTCATGGAGCGCATGCTGCTTTGTCGCAAGGCAGCCAGGTCCCTGAATCTGGACTTCCACCTGATCATCAATGAGCAGACGTTAATGTAAGAAAACAAGGGAGGTTTTTATGGAGATCGACAGAAGTATATATACGGATTTAATATTTCATATTTTCGCGCATATGAAAGTAAACAATGCGTCGGACACCTATGATGAGGCATACGTTGCAAACATGGAAAAGGAATTAAGCCGTAAAACGGTGATACCGGAAAGCGTTACGGCTTATTATTGTGCAAATTTTGAAAGATTGGCATTTGTCAATTTCCTGCCGTATTTTATGGCCAGGAGCGTGGATGAAGTTTGTTACATGATCGGGCAGGTGGGAATGGCGACGGAGGAGGACGCAGAAAAGTTCATTCAACCTTTTTGCGATGTGATCCGAGAGCTTTCGGCAGATTATGCAAAGTACTGGGAGAAAAAGGCGAAGGACAATCAGGAGTCATATGAGGGCCTGAAAGCCTACCTCAGTGAGCAGACTTTAGTAACGATGAAGCGCTTTTTTGAGAGCCTGCGCGGAATGACAAATACAAAGCTGAAGCTCCTCATTTCTGAGAGCCTAAGGTGCAATGGCAGGGCGACCATCATGGGAGACACCTGCATCGTAACGCTGCCAATGCCTAGCGAGAGGTATTCAAAGCAGCAGATTTTCATGCAGCTCGTTCATGAATGTACCCATATGATGACGGATCCGCTGATCAAATCCATACGGATGGATGATGGCAGTCATGACATTGCCGAATGTCAGGTAATGCTCTTTGACCTGTGGCTTTTTGAACGGGATAGCGAGGAGTTACGGGATGCGTATGTAAAATGGATCTCGCAGGAGGTCTTGGAGGAATGCGAGAAAAGCTTATCTGATGAGCGAAAGAATAAGATGAAAGAAATTTTTGAAAAAACCAGTTGACAATTATTACGGTTAGTGTTATATTACGGTTAACGATACTACAGTAATCGTAATAGCCGCGACAATCGAAAGAGGGAAGAGTATGAAAGATAACGTGAAAAGCGGTGCACTTACGGAGGTTACGTTCTTCATATTGTTGTCATTATTCGAACCGAAGCACGGATATGCCATCATGCAGTTCATTGGTGAAAAAACAGACGGAAGATTGGTGCTGGGGGCAGGATCTCTTTACGGAGCGATCAACACGCTGACCGAAAAAGGCTGGATCGAGCCTTACGGTGATCTGGACGGCAGAAAAAAGGAATACGTGATCACCGAGGAAGGCCGTCAGATCGCAGAGAAGGAGCTGCTCAGACTCAAAAAACTCACCGAAACTGCGTCAATGATCATGGGGAAGTAACGGGACTAGAGACATTGCGAGAGGAGCAAGACAGAGAATGAGCATCAAAAAAAGGAGATTCTTTGCAGGCTTCATGGGCAGTCAGACAAAGTGGCTGAACTCCATGGCAAATAAGGGATGCCGATTGGTAAAGGCGGGCAAGCTGGAGTATGTTTTTGACGAATGTGACCCCGGAAAATACGTTTACACGGTGGAATACGTGGGCGACAAATCCCTTGAGGAATCAGAGAATTACAAGGCATTTCTGGAGGACATGGGCTATCAGGTTTTTTTCAAGAACATGAATCTGGATTATTCCATCCTAAAGCTGACATTCCGCCCGTGGGCTGATCAGGGAGGCAAGGTTTCCACCACGAAAACAACCTTCAACAGGGAATTGTTGATCGTGGAAAAGGAAAATGACGGAAAGCCCTTTGAGCTGCACACGGAAAAGGAGGACCGGGCCGAGTATTACAAAAAGATCGCAAGACCCTGGTATTATGCAGTATTTTTGGCATTGCTGGTGGCGATCATCTGCTGGCCAAACGTCCTCATGACGGCGATATGCGCGGGCTTGGCAGTACTATTCGCCATACCGGTGGTCTTTGCGGCCATCAAGGTCGGGAAGATCAAGAAGGAACGTGAATTGGAGGAATAAGAGATGAAAAAGAAAGCGAACATGAAGATTGCAATCCCCGTAATGATAGGGATCTTGGCTTTGGTCATCATCCTAAAGGGCTTTGGACTCCTCACCTTCCGCAGCGGCATTCGCCTGGGCTTTGTGGGGAATGACGGAATCCATAAATTCAGCGGCAGCTATGCTAAGATCAGCGGGACGATGACGCATAATATCAGTCCGTCAAAGGATTCCACCACGATCCATTGTGAGATTACGACGAAGTCTGGCTCCGTGCATGTTTTGATCACTCAGAAGGCGGATGACAAGGTGGTGCTGGACAAGGAGTTTTCAGGGGATGAGAAGTTTGACCTGACAGCCGAAGGCACGGTGAAGGTGAAGCTGAGCACGGAGGAGCATCAGGGAAGCTACAGCTTTGAGTATTAGAAAGCATATTGAGAAAAGCAATATTAGGAAAAGCGATATTAAGCGAAAAAACCCGAGCGCGTTGGTGTGCTACCCGTCAAGAGGACAGTGAAAAATTAAAAATCTTTGTGCCGCCAGTCGCGTAAACGGCTGGCGGTAT
>SVFO01000048.1 GCA_015056795.1 Lachnospiraceae bacterium | reverse complement strand
CCTGCTGCAAGATCTGTATTGGTATAGCTGTTCTTGGTCAGGGCCGTTGTGTCATATACCTTGGTAGCACTGTCCGCCGTGATGGTCAGAGCCTTTTTGTTAATAGTAAAGGTGCCGTTGTTTGTGGTGATGTCATAGTTCGGGTTGTCCGCTGCGTTCGCAGTCACGGTGATGGTATAGCCATCTACATTTTCACCCGCTGCGCGGCCCAGAGTATAGATCAGAGTGTCATTTCCTACCGTTCCGGTCACAGTTGCCGTAAGGGTGGGATCCGCATCCCCGTAGGTCTTGGACGCTGCGTTTGCACTGATCGTTGCTGCCTTCTTGCCAATGGTTACGGTGATGCAGGCAGGGGCGGCGGCGTTGTGATTCTCATCGCCAACCACCTTATACCATACATAGTAGGTTCCGGCGCCCGTTGCTGTAGGAATGGAAGAACCCCATCCTTCCGTCGGTGCAGTAGTTCCATTTTCACCGAGTACGTATTTCATCTCACCGCCAACCGCTTCACCCGTAACGCTTGCAAGCGCTTTACTCGTTCCATCATAAGTCCTATTGGCCGGATTAACGGTAGCTGCGGTGCCATCCGCCTTGTTCACGGTAAGTGCTATCGTTCTGGTAACCTTGTGCGTCTCAGCGGAATAGCCTTCAACGCCGGCATAATCATAATTCGCATCATCCACGGTCAGAGCCGCAGCATACCCTTCGTTAACTACAGTAGGCACGGTTGTAGCCGTTACCCATGTCCAGCCATCTGACAACGCAACGTTTGCCAGTGTCTTTGTAGGATCGTAGGTTACTGCTTCCGGTGTCGGAACAGTGACAGTCGGTGCCGCTGCCTTCGTGATCCGGAAGGTCAAAGTCTTAGTTGCTTCATCGCTCTCCGTCCACTTGTAATTGGTCGGATCAGCCAGCGTCAGAACCACGTCATATTCACCGACGTTCGTACCACCTGCGTTAGTTGTTACCGTGTACAGGTTACTTGTCTGCACGTCTGCGGTCTGTACTTCTCCATTGTAGGTCTTGGAAGCAATGGTCGGTGCCGTTACGGATACCTTGCCTATCGCAAACTGCCAGTCATCACCGTGTAAAACAGAGGTAGTTGCGTTGTAGTTGTCGCCCTCGGCCACGGTAATGCCAACGTAATAGGTTCCTGCATTCTTAGATTCTACCTGATCGGTGCAATTTGCGTCGCTGTAATAATTGACCGTCACGTCGCCCATGCCGTTAAGCTTGCCGTTTTGCGTATTGAACATAACCGTGGCAGTCTTGGTGTTTCCGTCGTAATCAAGGTTTGAAGGTGCCGTGAAGTCAAAATCGTTGGCAGTAGGCGTTGCCTTTGTAATGGTAAAATCAGCCTCGGCATAACCGTAAGCATAATCTCCGGCTTCCTCTACATAGGCAAATACAGTATAGTCTCCGGGCATTGTGGGAACCGTCTCACTTTCAGGGTCTTCCGATCCTTTTTCCACGTACGTAAAGGACTCTGATCCGTTCCCCGTATTGCCCGTGACTACCGGCGTATTGGGATTTTCACCATAGGCCCAGCCTTCCAGCGAAACCGTAGGATGAATGGCAATCCTTACGGGGCCGACATAGCCGTTCTCCAGCTCTTTGCCGCCTTTGCTGATGACGTAATAGAGGTATTTACCTACGTCACCCTCTTTTACCACGTAGGATGAGCTTGTTTCACCTTCGATGGCCTCTCCCTTTACAACAGATTCCTGATCATTCTCTTCTGCATAGTACCACTGCCAGGTAAGCCCTTGTGCATCTTCCGGATCGGGAATGATCGTTATGGTTTCTCCCGTTTTGGGCTCGCCTCGCGTTTCCCACCCGTTCAGTGACGTCAACACATCCGTCTTCTTTGCCTCAGAGGCAAAGGTACTATCCGTCTCTTTTACGCGGGTGTAAATGGTATATTCCGTCGCCGGCGTAAGATTCCCAAATTCATGATATTCTGCAGTAGTAGTCACCGCCTCAGTCCAGTCAGGCGTCTGACCTTTTAGGACGATAACGTACTCCTGTCCGCTGACAGCTTCTACGTAAATGGCATCAGACGTCCATGCAGTGACATATGGTGCTACGGCTTCCGACGGAGCATCTTTTTCCTCGTAGGTATAGACGTAGGTAGTCGCCGCCGTGATCACCGTATCCACGTTCGGCGTAACGTTCCAGCTTCCTTCTGCCTTATAGGTTGCACCCGGCTTACTGCCGACTGCCGGAATCTGGTTTTCCGTCAGCTTCAGCTCAGCTCCCTCATAACCGTTCAAAGTCACTGTCTTGTCGGCAGTCGTCTCATCATCCCACGAACCATTAACTACCTTGAAGGTCACGGTATAACTGGTTCCCAGACAGAGCTGTTCATCCGCATTTTTCATTACGGAATAATTAGGATTGTCACTTACAAATTTTGAAGCATCGTTATAAGTCTTGTCGGAACTATCAGTAAACACACCGCCATTTCCCAGATAAATGCCGAGCTTCGCCCCCTCCGTAAGTGTTCCGGTAACATTAATCATAACTTCGGGAAGTACATTCGCTGTAACTTCATTATCGAAGATAACAGGTGCACCGGAGATGTTTAAGGAACCCTGTTGAGGATGCAGGGCGCTTCCCCCCTTATTGTTTGTAATTTTTACGTTTCCGGAAATACTGAGCGCTCCAAACGAGGAAATACCACCGCCCCAATCGTTGCAACTGTTGTACGTGATCTTAGCGTCGCCGGATAATTCTGCAGTTGCCTTCTTCTGAATACCCACTCCTCCGCCGCGGCCAACTGAGGTATTATACTGAATTGTACCACCGGTCATGACAAACCGGGAGTTCGTATTTTCCGAAAGAGCCACGCCGCCTCCATCGTAATACAATGATCCCTGGGCGTGGTTACCGATAATATTTCCTCCGTGCATGTTGAATGTTCCGCCGGCAATGTAGACTCCGCCGCCTTGGCCGCCTTGGCCGCCGGTAATATAACCTCCTGTGAAGGTCTGATACCCGCTTTCCAGGCCGTCATTCACCTTCGCCAGTCCTGCGCCTCCAGCGCTTGGATTAGTCACCGTAAATTTATGCACTGCCTCCGTGCCGCAATCGTAGAGATTCAGCGTACGTCCGGATGCAACCGTAATTACCCGATTCGTTCCGCTCATAATGATACCATGTCCGTTCAGGCAAAGGTTCGTCGTGCCCGAAGGAACGCTCCAAGTGCTGCTGATGGTCACGTCATTGGCCAGATAATAGTTTCCCGCCTCGGTGGGCATACTGTCCGTAGCAGTCCATGCGGTGAAGGAGATGTCATCATGCACATGAACAATTTTCCACTGTGCATAGAGTGTGGTATTAGCAGTAATGGTAAAGGCTTGGTCTGCTGCATAGGCTGTTCCGGATCCGTCCGCCATGGTGTTCCATCCATCGAACACAAGCCCTGTTTTAACGAGACTGTTTGTATTTCCGGGCACTGTAATAGCGCTTCCGGAAGCATAGCCTGTAGTCTCTGCCGGAACATTACCGCCTGTCGCACCATTGCCATCATAGGTCAGAGTGACGATGGGTGAACCAAGGAACAGCTGTCCGTCTGCGTTCTTGCCTACTGCATAATCTTGACTGTTGCTGAAAAAGGCTCCCACTATGTTGAAGGAAGTATCGGAAGAGTTTGTAAATACACCTGAGGCATATCCCGAAGTTCCTGTAGCAGGTTTTATTGTAATGCCGATGGAGGCTTCGTTAGTAAGCTCTCCAACTACGTTAATCTTCTTTCCGCTCCATAAATATACGTCGCCCCCAACATTATCCTTTATAATGGGATTCCCTGAAATATTAAGGGCGCTCGCGCCGCTTCGGAATACAATGCCGCCGCTCTCACTACTTCCATCCGGATTGCCAAGCGCAATATTATTTGTTATTTTACCGCCGCTTATGGTCGCGATTCCGCCGCCTCCCATGCACACGGCGCCGCCCTGGTTTGACGCAGTATTGTAGCTGATTTCTCCGCCCTTCATGATGAAGCCGTCTCCGCCGCCTCTAGTATCAACGGCGCCATGCAAGGATACGTTTCCGATCATTTTTCCGCCGGTCATCTCAAAGCGTGATGCCTGAACGCTTACTGCGCCGCCGAAAGCATAATTAGCAGCATAATTTCCGATCATCGTACCGCCGTGCATATTAAAGATTCCGCCATCTTTTACCAAAACACATGCGCCGGTTAAATTAGAAGCATAAGCACCTGTGAGATAGCCCCCTTCAAACGTCTTTACATTTTCACCGGTGGCATTGTCATCTACCACGGCAAGTCCATCGCCGTTAAGGGTATATTTGTGTACTCCTGCCCCTTCATCATACAGGCTCAGCGTGACTCCTGCCCCTACCTCCATCATCCTGTGATCACCGGTTGACTTAATCGCGTGCCCATTCAGGCATAGATTCGTTGTGCCCTCGGGTACGTTCCAAAGACTGCCTAAAGTTACGTCATTTGCCAGATAATAGCTGCCTGCCGCCGTGGGAAGGCTGTCATTGCTTGTCCATGCGGTGAAGGTAATGTCGTTGTGGGTATGAGCGGCCGCGTTCACCGTAACATCACAGCTTGCCTTCTTCTCACTGTCCGCATTGCTGGTAGCGGTGATGGTAGCACTGCCCGCCGAAATGCCCTTGGCGTAAACAGTCAGAGTAGAGGTGGCATCCGCGCCGACCTCAGTGGTGCAGTCCGCATCGGTATACAGCTTTACAGCGCCCGAATTCGTCCCGCCAACGCTCCACTTCACGGTCTTATCCGCGGCGTCGTCGGGGGCGACGGTAGCGGTCAGCGTCTCCGTGCCGCCCACGGTGATGGTGGCGGAGGTCTTGTCGAGGGTCACGTCCGTAACGTCAACGGCGGGCGATGTGCTATACGTCACAGCGATGCTTTTTACATATAACGCCTTTTTTTCAGAATTAGGCCTTGAGACGGTAACGATGATTTCGCCGCTTCCGCTTCCCGTAAAGGTATAATCAGCAGCTTTACTTCCTATAGTCTTGGGGTCCCCCCCGAAAGCAGTGCCACCCACGGTAACGCCGACCGTATTACCATCAGAATGTGTGCCTCCGTAAGAAGCATTCACGACGACCTTCGTAATTGTGTCGGTGATCTCGCTTGTACTCAGCCTGATGTATTGAACAGCTTTGTTGCCTGAGCCGTAGTGAATGCCTTTGGAATTATCAAAGGTGGTCTCCTCTGCGTCCGATGTTACCGTCCAGATTACATTATCATCGGCTGTTCCGCTTCCATTACACTTTCTTGTAAATGTCAGCGTGCTGGTAGAACTGCCTTCCGCCTGCGCCGTCAGGCTCATTCCGGGCATCATCCCAACGACCATCGCCAGCGTGAGTAAAAAGCTCAGCAGCTTCCTTCCTAATTGTTTTCGTTTTTTCAATTTAGTTACCTCCTTTGACGGAATTATTTATGATAATAGCCATCGGATCTGACAGAGGACATTTCTTTTCTTCCAGATTCAATGTACTTATCAACCTTTAGTTCTTGTACTCTTCGCCCGCTTATGTCAGAGCATTCAAAGCTCATCCGATTTCACTCATAAAAGCCGGCCGCTTCGCGTCCGTCGTTGCTTCGCAACTTCTGCTTTTATTTCGTGTTTGCTCGGGTGAAACCAAATGCTTAGCCTGGAAATCGCAGATTTCCGCGCGCCTGTCGCTTGGTTTCCTTCCTCGCAAACAAAAAAGCGCCCATTACAGGCGTTTTATAAGCATAAAATATCTGTTGTTATCCGAAAAAAGGCCACAGTTAACCGTCTTGTCTTGTCTTGTCTTGTCTTGTCTTGTCTTGTCTTGTCTTGTCTTGTCTTGTTAAGATTGTGCCTTCAGACTGCATAACTGTCAAGCCCTTTCGTAATTTTACTGTATCACTTTTCGGTATCACATACCCCTAAATTTGGACACAGGCCCTTTTTGAAAACCCCGTTTTCCGGACATGGGGATTACTCCTCTTGCGATACCATAGCTTATATTATTTCGGCATAAACCTTCAATTTTTTATCCCGAAATGTTGCCTTTGAATAGATAAAGTATAACAAAAAAAACGAGAAAATTCAACCCGATTCTCCCATAAATTTATGCCTTGTCCAAAAGCTCTTATCAGCTTTCAAATTTATTCTGCTGCCTTAAGAAGCTGACAAATTCAGTTGCCGAAAGCGGTCTGGAATAATAGAACCCCTGTATGTAATCACAGCAAAGCTCCTTGAGCATGGTCGCATCGCTTTTCGATTCCACGCCCTCGGCCACCAGTTCTTTGCCTATGCTTTTCATCATGCGGACGGTATGCTCCAAAATGATCTTTCCGTTTCCGGTTGCCGTCTCATCTATCATGCTCTTGTCAATTTTGACGATCTTGATCGGAATATGGTTGACGCGCTGTATATTGGAATACCCCGTGCCGTAGTCGTCCAGCGAAAAGCTGTATCCCATCTTGATCAGCTTGTCTACGTTTTCCACCATGATTTCATTGATGTTCTCAAACGTAGTTTCGGTAATCTCAAGATTGACTTTGGAAGGATCCACGTTGTATTTTTGCTGCAATGTCCTGATCTTATCCGGCAGACTCTTTTCCATGCATTGAGCAACCGACAGATTGATCTCGATATAGGATAGTCCCAGCTCCTCCCGGTCATGCTGCGAAATGAACCGAAAAACCTGATCCAGTACGATGTCACCGATTGGGATGATAAAGCCCTGTGCCTCAGCTGCAGGAATAAAAACGGCAGGAGAAATCATGCCATATTCCGGATCCATAATGCGCGCCAGGGCTTCCGCCGAATGAAACCTGCCCGTACTGACGTCATAGATCGGCTGATAATATCATGGATGTTCTTCAAGTCCTCCGGACAATGTATGAGACAGGTCAGAGGTTCAAATCTGACACCCATGTCCTCATAGAATTTCAGCTCATCTCCGGTTTGCGACGTCAAAAGCTCCCCGATCTCTGCAGCCACGTTCTCATCTGCCCCGACGATTACGTAGATCGTGCCCGGACGTTCCAGATACAGCTCAATGCCATGCGGATGCTTCCAGCGAAGCGCCCGTATCTTACCCGTAACCTTTGACCATCTTGCGGTGAAAGCATACGAAAAGAATGATTGCAAACAGTGGTATTGCACATATGTCAAAGTATATGATACCCATATAAGAACCTCTTTCTGAAGGAAGGAAAGAACCACAAAAAACTAACTCTATAAATTCATTATACGTGTGGCAAAATCAGAAAGCAATAAAGATTTGCCGTTTTCCGGGCGACGTCTCGCCAAGGCGCATAGTTTCTCATGTTTTTCACATAATAAAAGGGAACGAAAAAAGAACTGTGAAAAAAAATGGTGAAATCGGAGGAAAAACATGAAAGCAACAGGAATTGTCAGAAGAATAGATGATCTTGGAAGAATCGTGATCCCGAAGGAGATCCGAAGAACGCTCCACATCAGGGAATCCGATGCGCTGGAAATCTTTACGGACAGGGAGGGGCAGATCATCCTAAAGAAATACTCCCCCATCGGTGAGATGACGACGTTTGCCAAGCAATACGCAGAAAGTCTTGCACAGGTTTCCGGCCACGCAGCGCTCATTACGGACAGGGATCAGTTCATAGCGACTGCCGGGGGATATCGGCACCTGATGGGAAAATCCGTCAGCCATCAGCTGGAGGAAAAGATTGGGAAGCGCGAAACTGTCATGGCGTCCAAAGGAGATCGAAGTTTTATTCCCGTAAGCGAGGATGGCGGTGAAATCTTTATTCACCAAATGATCGCGCCCATCATCTGTGAAGGGGATATCATTGGAAGTGTCGTGCTTTTAGAGGACAACAATAAAAACAAGATGGGCGAGGTGGAACAAAAGCTTGTCCTTTCCGCAGCGGGCTTCCTTGGAAGGCAGATGGAGCAATAGGCTCCTTCTGCCGTTCCGTCCCCCGTATATCGGGAGAACGGAACGGGAACAGGAATCCGCGATTTCTTGTAAAGATACAATTGACAAACGCGTAAAATAAGATATAATAAACATCTGTAGCTTAGTCAGTTCGAAACCTTCCTGACTTAAAACAAAACTAAGGCGAGAGTTCGAAACCTTCCTCTCGTAAAACAAAACTAAAGGAGAAAAACAAATGAACAAGAAAGTCTTATTTCTCACGCAGGCAGGGCTCATCGCTGCCCTGTATGTCGTACTCACCCTTTTGGCAAATGCCCTGGGTCTGGCGAATTACGCCATTCAAATTCGCTTCTCGGAAGCACTCACCATTCTTCCCTTTTTTACGCCGGCTGCAATTCCGGGACTTCTGATCGGATGCCTTCTTTCCAACTGGCTGACCGATTGCATTATCTGGGACATCATCTTCGGAAGCCTTGCAACGCTCCTGGGCGCGATTGGGACCTATCTGATCGCTCACGGTAAGAGCGCGGGAACAAAGTCCACTTTGGTTCGCGAGCTTTGCTGCACGCTCCCTCCCATCCTGTCCAACACCATCATCGTTCCGTTTATCCTTGCCTATGCCTATCATTTTGAGGGCGGCGTTCCGTTCTTTATGCTGACGGTCTGCATCGGTGAAGTGATCTCCTGCGGCATTTTAGGATTTCTCCTGATGCAAACGCTGAAGAAATACCGCAGACATATTTTCCAGACCACCTAAACGTCGGCTTTCAAAAAACGAAGCGGAGGCCCCAAAAAGCCTCCGCTTCGTCATGCATGATTTGTACCCAAAATAATTAGAACAGATTCTTAATGGTTCCGGCGATGTCGCCAAGCTTATCAATGGAAATCTTTGCCTTAACGCCGCCTACCACCTTATTAATCATATCATCCGGAAGATCCACGCCAATCACGGACTCCACAGCCTTTACGGGATCCTTCTTAAACTGATCCATCAGCTTTTCATCCTTAGTAATCTTCTCAACAACCTTTGTGATTTCAGCCTTAATATCCATGACGTCTCTCCTCCTAAACAATTACATTTTCCTTATTCAGCCTTAACGGTAGGAGCATCTACCACATTCTTCTTAACGGATTCGATGCCGTTCTCACAGCTCTTCTTTGCCTTATAGCCTTCGCTGGTGGCAATGATCTGACCATTGGCAGCCTTCAGGCGGAAGCGATACTCGCCACCCTTATCCGTATAAATCTCAAACTTAGGATTCTTTGCAGTTGCAAAGCCTTCTACGGTCTGATCTTCAATTGCTGCAACGGGCGCATTCTTGGTAACGCTGGCAATGCCATTCTTGCAGGCAGCTTCCGTCGAATAAACTTCGGAAGTAGCAATTACTTCGCCGTTTCCAGCCTTGAGGTCGAACTTAATTCCAGTCTTGGTTTCCTTAATGACAAACTTACCCATAACTCATACCCTCCTGCGTATTTTTCATTTTATGCTTTGGTGTCAATGCACCTTCCTTCTTTAGAATAGAACATTTTTCATGAAAAATCAAGGAAAATACGCAAGAAAGCTGTTGCCGCTCTCCTCAAACCACTTTGCGGCATCGCTCATGCCTCTCTTATACAATTTTCCAGTGGTTGGTTGGAAAATCACCACCTGAGATTCATTAAATCCAGTGATCAAAACGGCTTCTCCCGTCTTGAGCAGCGCCATGACGGGAATGTCCCTGCTGACATAGTATAATACGGCCTCAAGGCTCGTTTCTGACAGATCAAGAACCTCAGAATCGGTCAGGCTCTCCTTCAAAATCTGGGCAGGATATTTTCCCCTCTCCAAAAGACTAGCACTGTCAACGGAAATGCCCTTCTGTCTCAGCATGGTGTCAAGACAAACCGCCTGGCTTGCCATCATGTCCTCCGTCTTCTCAGGCTCATGAATTGCCATGATCTGATTTCTCGTTAACCGATCTCCCTTAAGCCAAAGAACCATTCCAGCCTCATTGATGACGCTACCCGAGATTTCATCCGCACGATTTACGGCATTGCTGACGGAAATATAGCTTCCGTCCAATCCCTTCGGTCCATAGACAAAATAGCGCTTCACGGGTGACTCGACTTCCATCACGAGCTCATCCACGCCCTCCTGAATGACCTCCTTCGGTGTCAGGAGCTGTACCTTCTTAGAATCAATTTTTCCCTTAACCTTTATCTGTACATAGGTTTCATAAGTATCAATTTCCACAATGGAAACCTGATTTTGTCCCATCTTCGCCTGCTGAGTCTTCGTAACGTGATCCTGCGTCGTCGTCAAAAAGCTTCCGTCCTCCTTCATGGTGACACGATCCAGAATGATCTGATTCTCCTCGACCGTAACATCCGTCACGTAAATCCCATCCTGTGCATATTTCTTAAGCATCGTGCCATCTGCCCGAACAATACACAATTGGTACATGGGGAAGAAAACCTGCCCCGTACCCGTTCTCGTAATCTGTTCCTGCCGTGCCACGCCATAAATGACATCCTGCCCCATAAATCCAAGAACCTTCAGGGCATCGCCCGTCTCTCCCTTGATCGCAACCTCGTCCTCCCCGGAAAGGTCACGAATCCGGATGACGTTGGAATATCCCTTCTCGGACGGCTCCTGCCAGACCAAAATCTGGTTGTCCGCGGAGGCCTGCATGGAACCGTCCTCAAGTACGTCCAAAAGCTTTCGATAGGTTTTATTTTCCAAGTCCGCCTGATATACGGCATGCTCCAAATAGAGATAGAGATAGTTGTTCTCTCCGCCCAAATATAATAGGTGTTCCAGCTGCGTCTTCAGGTTAGAATAGGGCTTGTCCCAAGGGATAAACGCAAGCTCGGAAATCGTATTGTAGGCGATGTCATAACGGCAGACACGAATACCTGTCCTTCCCTCCCGCTCACCGCGATTCATATAGCCATACACAGCAAAGCAAACATTGCCCTCCTGATCCACGCTCAAGATCTTTACGTCATGCTCGTCCAGCTCTTCCCTGGCATCCTCCTCCCCTAGCTCATAAAAGCTGAAGAGAAGTATCATCCTTTGCGTTGACGCCTGATAAGCAAATAGTCTGTCAGCCTGTTGGAACACCACAACAGAGCCATCCTCATTTTCCATCATGTCGACATTCTCATCACCGATGCCAAGAATAATCTTGTCTCCTCCGTAGAGCGCCTCCTCATCAGGAATCTGAGTCATGGTGCGCTCAAAATCCAAGAGATAGGTTCTATCTGGTGAATAGCGAATGCGGTAAAACTCCTGCAATCGATAATTTACAGCCATCTCAGATCCAGGCGTTGAAACACTATACTGTACGCGCACGGAGGCCGTCTGTCCATGAATCTCAAGCAATGTCAGCACGGGCTCCCGCGTCTCGGTCACCTTCAGATCGCCCCAAGTAACCTGCTTGAAGCTACTGTGAATGTTGACCTTATGGAAGGTTTTATTACTCTCCAGCTTGGAATTCGATTCCAAATACTTGGTCAGCGCCCTTGCCTCTTCCCTGTGATACAGTGTTTCGTGAAAGCTACGCACAAAGGCGAGCTGCTCTCCCACAAGACTTTCCTCGTCCCAGATGACCCGCGTATAATAGTAGACCTCCTGCCAAGCATCCAAGGTTAGGCCAATGGTGATGACATATTCCTGGCCCTTTTCAATGAGATCCTTGAGCGCCAGCTGCGTCTGAATGAGGTCTTGCTCCTGCTTGTAATCTGTAATCTCAAGGTTTTCGATCAAGCGCGTGCCATCGCTGTTTCGAACCTGCGCCGTGATCTTCGTCACAATTCGTCCATAGGTGCGAATGCGAAACTCCGTCGCTCGGTTTTTCCCTAAAATCGTAATGCCGTCGCGCTGCCCCGCGGGATCCATCGGAGCAACATAGCCGCAAAGGGGATTGTACTCCTGGTTCTCCCAGAGCATAGTAATAACAGGCAAGGTCGCCCTTGTCATCTCCATGGTCATATTATCATGATCTTTGTTTAGCATCTTGCCTGCGACCACCCATGTAATGACGAAGGTGAGCACAAACACCGTGCTTCTGATCAGAAATCTCTTCATAAAATCCGTTATCCTTTATAGCATGCATCAAAAACCATTCTGTTTTCCGCTCTGTCAAGCTTCGCGTCCGTCAGGCAGCAGGCGCTCTAAGGTCGGATGGATCTGCAAAAACTCCTCCATCTCGCGCAGCGCCTTATCTTTATTGCCACTTTGCATTTTCTGACGCTTCACCGCCCGAAGCAACAGATTCTTCGGCGTGTGCTCCATGTCGATAAATTCCAGAATCTGAACGTCATAGCCCTGTCGTTCCAAAATATCCGCGCGCACGGCGTCCGTGATCAGCGCTGCCATCCGCTCCTTCAGGATACCATATTTCAGCACGGGCTTTAGCAGGTCATTTTTGATCTGACGGTTGAGCTCATGCTGACAGCAGGGAACGGCCATGATGACCTTCGCGCCCCATTTGACGGCCTTCTCCAGGGCGTAATCCGTCGCTAGATCACAGGCATGCAGGGAAATCACAATGTCTGCTCCATCTCCCTGATAAGCGCTGATGTCACCCTGCTCAAAGCGAAGTCCTTCATAGCCAAGCTCCCTTGCCAGGGCATTACAGTTACGGATGACATCCTCTTTCAGATCCAAACCGATTACGTCCAGGTCGCGTCCCTGCTTCACATGAAGGAAATAATAGGTGGCAAAGGTCAGATAGGACTTGCCACAGCCAAAATCCACCACGTGAATCGTTCGATCCTTAGGCAGCTCCTCCAAAACATCCTCAATAAATTCCAGATAGCGATTGATCTGGCGGAACTTGTCGTAACGATTCTTTGTGATGCGTCCGTCTGGCGTTTGTACGCCAAGGCGTATCAGAAAGTCCACAGGCTCTCCCTCGGGAAGAATGTACTGCTTCGTGCGATTGTGACTTAAACTTGCGATACGACTGTCCGCATTCAATGACTTGCTTCCAACTGCCTCACCATTTTGTCCTGCTTGCTTGAGCGCAACATCTTCCACAATCTTGGAATTCCCTCCTGCTTTAGATGCTGCCCCTAAGGCTTCCACGGTGAGATTTCTTTTGCGAGACTTCACCGTCATCTTGCCCTTCTTGCTGACAAGGACGGTTCCCTCCAATGCTTTGCCGCGGAACTCTCCCTGGCGGAACAGCTCGGAAAGCTCCTGCTCGATTCGGCTTGCCATGCATTCCCTGTCATAATTTTCATGGAAGACCTTCGTTCCCTGATAGCGTGTTTCCTGAAACTTCAGCTCATCGCCAATGAGAACGGGACGGATTTTCGCCTTGGAAGCGACAGCTGCATCCCTGGTATTGCTCAGGATGATCTGTTCCAAATCCTCATTCAATATGGTCTCTAATATCCTTTGTAACTCTTCCATAGGCTTCCTGCTTTCTCTTCTGCCGTCTGCGATATACCTCATTGCAGACAAGGACCTGGGCCAAACCCAGTAAATAGTCATTCATCGCGAGATCCTCAAGGGCCTCTTCTGCTGCCTCGTCACGCAACAAAATGCGTGCCACGGCCTCTCCCAAATTTTGAAGGCTTAGTCGATCCGGGTATTCATCATAGATCATGCTTCCCTCATAGTCCATTCGATCTAAGATTTCCTCCACCCTATGCTGCCATTTACCAAGCAGCGTGGGATAGGCGCGACGCAAATATTCAAAATCCTGCCATGCATTCTCCTCCGACCTCGTCTCCTGCCTTTTTAAGCAAGGATATTCAGGAAATGCCATCTGCCCATTTAGGCTGGGATACTCTGGAGATACCATCTGCCCATTTAGGCTATGATAATCTGGATATGCCATAAAGTACGGCATGGGTGTGCCCGTCGGAAGAAGATATTTTATTTGGGGCTGAAAGTCCATACGCAGTGCCTCATAAGTTATTTACCCATAACATATGACCACTGCGTATCTTTCGTGCCTGTCGCAGACCATGTCTGCGATCACCATTATTTTTTTAATACCTCAATACGGGCGATGGCACGCTGAAGTGCCGTCTCTGCCCTTGCCCAATCCGTCTGTGCATCACGGTTCTCCAACCGCTCCCTTGCCCTCTGCAGGGCAGCTTCCGCACGGTTCTCATCAATTTCATCCGGCCATTCAATAATTTCTGCAAGAATCGTAATCCTGTCTGGAAGAATCTCCGCAAATCCAGCATGCAGGGCCGCTTCCTTCGTGCCCTCTTCCTCCGTGATCTTAAGGATTCCAGGGGCGACGATGACCGTCATGGGAATATGCCCGGGAAGAACGCCAATCTGTCCTTCCGTCGTATTAAATTCCACCATCTCTACGGGGCCCTCATAGAAAACTCTCTCTGGGGTCACGATGTGGAGCTGATACTCCTTCTTTTCATCACTCATGTCGCGAATCTCCTGCTATAAAATAACAACTCTTACTTCGCCTTTACCTTAGCAAGCACGTCATCGATCGTACCGACATTCAGGAAATAGCTCTCAGGGATGTCATCATGCTTGCCCTCCAGAATCTCTCGGAAGCCGCGGATCGTCTCGGTAATCGGTACATACTTACCATCCAAGCCCGTGAACTGCGTAGCAACGAAGAAGGGCTGGGAAAGGAATCTCTGTACCTTACGCGCACGCGATACCACCAGTCTGTCTGCTTCAGAAAGCTCATCCATACCAAGGATGGCGATGATGTCCTGAAGCTCCTTATATCGCTGCAGAATCTCCTGCACGCCACGCGCCGTCTTATAATGCTCCTCACCAAGGATTCTGGGATCCAGAATACGGGAGGTGGACTCCAAGGGATCTACGGCAGGATAAATACCCAGCTCCACGATGGAACGGGAAAGTACCGTCGTTGCATCCAAATGTGCGAACGTCGTCGCAGGTGCGGGGTCCGTAAGGTCATCCGCAGGCACGTAAACCGCCTGAACGGAGGTAATGGAACCATTCTTTGTCGAGGTAATGCGCTCCTGCAGCGCACCCATCTCCGTCTGCAGCGTCGGCTGATAACCAACGGCAGAAGGCATACGGCCAAGAAGTGCTGACACCTCAGAACCTGCCTGCGTGAAACGGAAGATGTTATCAATAAACAGCAGCACGTCCTTACCACCCTTGTCACGGAAATACTCCGCCATGGTAAGTCCAGTCAGGCCTACTCTCATTCTTGCTCCGGGGGGCTCATTCATCTGACCAAAGACCATCGTGGTCTTCTCAATAACGCCAGACTCACTCATCTCATGATAGAGGTCATTACCCTCACGAGTACGCTCACCTACGCCCGTAAATACGGAATAGCCGCCATGCTCCGTTGCGATGTTACGAATCAGCTCCTGAATCAACACGGTCTTACCTACGCCTGCGCCGCCGAACAGACCGATCTTACCACCCTTCTGATAGGGGCAGAGAAGGTCAACGACCTTGATTCCAGTCTCAAGCAGCTCCGTCTCAGTGGACTGCTCCTCAAAGGTCGGAGCGGGTCTGTGGATCGGCTCATAGGTAACGCCCGTAGGAGCGGGCTTATTGTCGATGGGCTGTCCAAGTACGTTAAAAATTCTGCCCAGGGTATTCTCACCAACGGGTACGGAAATGGGTGCTCCCGTAGCGACTGCCTCCATGCCCCTCTTTAATCCGTCCGTGGGGCCCATGGCGATACAACGCACCGTGTCGTCACCCAGATGCTGGGAAACCTCTACCGTCAGCTCTCCGCCGTCCGTCAGCGGGATGCGAATTGCTTCATTGATTTCAGGCAACTTCCCGCCATCGAACCGAATGTCCAAAACGGCACCAATGACCTGCGTAATCGTTCCCTTATTCTCTCCTGCCATTTCTTTACCTCTTTCCATTTATTGAATTGCATTAGCTCCTGCAATAATCTCGGTCAATTCCTGCGTAATGGAGCCCTGTCTAGCTCTGTTGTAGAGAAGCTCTAAGTCGTCAATCAGCTCAGCAGCATTGTTCGTTGCATTATCCATGGCCTGCATTCTCGCGCCATTTTCACTGGCCAATGCTTCCACGAGACCACCATAAATCAGACATGCAATATACTTTGGAATGATTAGATCCAATGCTTCCTCATCTGCAGGTTCAAAGTTCATCGGAGCACTGTAATCCTCCGTCTTCTCTACCGTCAGGGAGCTCTTCTTGTCCTGCTCGCCCAAAACACCTGCCCCATACTCATCCTCGGTACGATCCACGGGTAAGAGCTTTAAAAGTGTGGGAATGAGACTTACGGTGTTCTTGAACTCCGTATACGCAAGATAAATCTCACTGATTTCGCCCGCCTCGAAGGATTGGAGGAGCCGTTCCGTCAAGAGCATGGCATCTGCATAGGTCGGTGCCTCAATAACCTCATGAAGCTCCTCCTTGATTTCATAGCCAGATCTGTGCAGAATCTCGCGTCCCTTGTTACCAATGGCGTAGATCAGCAGATCCTCTGGCTTCCAGGTCTCATGACGTGTGATCAGCTTAGCCACGTTATTGTTGTAACCACCAGCGAGGCCGCGGTTAGAGGTCACAAGAATGACGGCCTTCTTCCCAGTCTTACCAGACTTTAAGTACTTATGCTCCACCGCGCCAACCCTCGCAAGGATGCTGTTCATGGTGTCATACATACATTGAAAATATGATTTTGAACGTTCCGCGCCAGCTCTTGCCCTCTGCAGCTTTACGGTGGACACCAGCTTCATCGCCTTCGTGATCTGCTGGGTGCTCTGTATGCTGCTTCGCCGGCGCTTAATGTCACGCATCGAAGCCATTTTGCTTCTCCTTAATTTTATACTCTTGCTAACTCGGGGGCTAGGCTTGGACGGTCTTTCCACTAACCTTTTTTACCATGTCGCAAGCTTTGCTTGCGATCCTGAGCAAAGCGAAGGACGTGCCGGAGGGCACGCCATGGAAAGACCATCCAAGCCTTCCCCCTCGAGGTTACTGCCTGCCAAGATTATCAAATCAGAATCATCCTGGCTTTTCCGTCATAATGGAAATTCAGGCTACCTTTTTGAGTTCTTCCTTATTCTTCAGATTTTGCGAGAAAAACGGTCTTAAACTCCTCAATGGCCTTTTTCAGCTTTCCTTCGGTCTCATCAGAGATGACCTTCTCAGCCGCAATGTTGTCGGGAACCTCATGATACTTGGTGTCGAGGAATTCGAAGAATTCTCTCTCGAATCTGGTAACTTCATCTACGGGGATGTCGAGTAAGTATTTGTGGGTTACTGCGTAAATGATGATAACCTGATATTCTACCGGCATGGGCTGGAACTGGGGCTGCTTCAAAACTTCCCTGATGCGTTCGCCCTGTGCCAGCTTCTCCTTCGTGTCATCGTCCAGTTCAGAACCGAACTGTGCGAAGGATGCGAGCTCACGATACTGTGCCAGCTCGACACGAATGGGAGCGGCAATCTTCTTCATTGCCTTAATCTGTGCGGCACCACCTACACGGGATACGGACAGACCTGCGTTTACTGCGGGTCTGAAGCCGGAATTAAACATCTCCGTCTCAAGATAAATCTGACCATCCGTGATGGAGATGACATTGGTCGGAATGTATGCGGAAACGTCGCCTGCCTGCGTCTCGATGATGGGAAGGGCGGTCAGGGAACCTCCGCCATATTCCTCGCTCATTCTAGCAGCACGCTCCAGCAATCTGGAATGCAGATAGAAAACATCTCCAGGATATGCCTCACGTCCGGGTGGACGATGAAGCAGCAAGGACAGGGTACGGTATGCAGCGGCATGCTTACTTAAGTCATCATAGACAACAAGCACGTCCTCACCATTCTCCATCCACTCCTCACCGATGGCACAGCCAGAGTAAGGAGCAATATACTGCAGGGGAGCAAGGTCACTCGCGGTGGAAACGACAACCGTCGTGTAAGCCAGCGCACCAAACTCCTCCAGGGTTTTCACGATATTGGCAACGGTGGAAGCCTTCTGACCAATGGCCACGTAGATACACTTCACGCCCTGCCCCTTTTGATTGATGATCGTATCAATTGCAATTGCGGTCTTACCCGTCTGGCGGTCACCGATGATCAGCTCACGCTGGCCTCTTCCGATGGGAACCATGGAGTCGATGGCCTTAATACCCGTCTGCAGAGGAGTATCTACGCTCTTACGGGTGATAACGCCGCTTGCCACGCGCTCAATCTTACGGTACTTCGTCGTCTGGATGGGTCCCTTGCCGTCAATCGGCTGACCGAGGGAATTGACTACACGCCCCATCATGGCATCGCCGACGGGAACCTCAACCACTCGTCCCGTGGTCTTTACAATGTCACCCTCTCCGAGATCCTTTGTACTGCCAAGAAGAACGACGCCGACGTTGTCCTCCTCGAGATTCAGTACCATGCCGTAAACACCGCCAGGGAACTCCAAAAGCTCTCCCTGCATGGCGTTCTCCAGACCATGTACGCGGGCAATACCGTCTGCCACCTGGATAACCGTGCCTACGTCAGACACTTCCAGCTGGGACGAATATCTCTGAATTTGCTCCTTGATCACGGAGCTTATTTCTTCCGGTCTCAAATTCATGAATCTCACGCCTTTCCATCAGCCTTGCCAATTAGCCCAGCTGAATCTGTAATAGTTGCTTCGTTAAATCATCTAATTTGCGCTTTACGCTGCTGTCCACGACCCTGTCACCGATGCGGATTACCATGCCGCCGATCAGCTCAGGATTCACGCGATAATGCATCTCCAGCGACTTATACGGAGCCGTCTCAAGAATTCTCTTCTGTACCTGCTCCTTCTGAGCATCACTTAAGGGAATCGGCGTCGTAACATAGGTCACGCCAATCTTCTGCCATTCCTTCATCTTGTCGGAAACATACTTGATGATGTCATAAATGTCCCGATATCTGTCCTTTTCCACGACGAGATAAAGAAACTCATAGATCTCAGGCGCCGTGCGGCCCTGAAAGACCTTCTGTACGACGGACAGCTTTTCCGTCTTTGCGATGCCAGGATGTATCATCAGATCGTCAAATTTCGGGTTTTCCTTCAGGATTTTCACCAATCCCTTGAGCTCAGAATAAAACTCCACACCAGAGCCTTCCTTCTCCCGTTCCTTCTCCATGGCGATCTGCAAAAGCGCTTCTCCATAGGTTTTGGATACTAGCTTAGCCATGTGTTCTCACCCATTTCCTTTAAGGTCTCGTCAATCAGCTGATCCTGAACCGCGGTATCAATGTTCGCAGATACCACCTTGCCGGCCATAACGGAAGCCACGGAAATAATCTCCTTTTTCACGTCATCAGACATCTTCTGCTTCTCCAGCATTGCCTCCACGCGAGCACGCTCCAGAATTCTGGCAGCCTCCTCCTTCGCTTCCGCAATGATCAGCGTCTGATTCGCAAGGCCCTTACTGCGCGCCTCACTCAGGATCACTTCTGCTTCCTTGTCAATGACCTTCAGCTTCCCCTCGTACTCCTCGCGAAGACTTCTTGCCTCGTCCATGTTGGCCTTGGCATCCTCGAGCTCCCCGCGTATCTTTTCCTTACGGTCATTTAGCATCTTGCGAGCCGGGTTGAACAGGAAGTAACTCATGATGGTGAAGAGGGCAAAGACGGCGATCAGGGTCAGAGTGGAATCTGCCAGAAGCTGCCAGTCGATGCCGAACATTCTTTCATAGCTCTCTCCTGCAGTTAATAGAATCATTGTTTAGGCTCCTTTCTAGTTTACGCCCCACAGAAGCGGCTTCAAGAAGAGCAACAGGAATGCGATCAAAAGTCCGTACAGACCAGTCGTCTCTGCTACGGCCTGGCCAAGAAGCATGGTAGAGGTAATGGCAGACTTTGCGCCGGGGTTACGTCCTACGGCTGCTGCTGCATGACCAGCGGCAATACCCTGACCAACACCAGGTCCGATACCTGCAATAACTGCAAGACCTGCACCGATGGCAGAACATCCCAAGATAAACTCTCTGTTAAATTCCATTTTGTTTTCCTCCTAAAAAATATTGTAATTAAGATAATATTGTACTTTTTTATTCTTCACCGCCAATGGCGTTGTTGACGTAGGTCATGGTCAGCATACAGAACACGTAGGTCTGAATGGCACCTGAGAACAGGTCGAAGTAAACGTGAAGTGCCGCGGGCCAGATGGTTGCAAACCATCTGAGAAGGCCGTACACCAGCGCCATCATAATCGAACCCGACAAAATGTTTGCGAACAAACGTAAGGAAAGCGAAATCGGCACTGCCAATTCACTGATGACGTTGATCGGGAACCAGATCGGGCACCAGGGCGGAAGGGGCGAACACATGTCGGTCCAGATCTCCTTCGGCTTATGATACTTGAACTGATTGATGCGTACAAGCGTAAAGGTAATGACGCCCAGCGGGAACGTCACGCCATAGTCCGCCGTCGGGGGACGCAGTCCCAAAAGTCCCGAGATATTGCTAAACAAAATAAAGATAAAGATCGTGCCAATGTAATTCCGATATTTTGCGGCATTCTTTCCCATCGTGCCTTCCGCCATGCCATCGAGCTTCTCCACGATCAGCTCAACCACGTTTTGGAACGCTCCGGGCACCTCCGCGCCCTTCTTAATGGCCTGCCCTGCAAAAATAGAAAACAGAATCAGAATCAACATAACGAACAGGAGGCTTACGTGCGTCGTCGTGATCCATGCCTCATGTCCAAAAAAGGAATACTTTAACACTCCGTGAGCCATAACGTCGACGCTGCTTTCCGCCGCCAATAACATCACGTGCATTCCTCTGTCACCTCCTCGCTCACTTCAGGATCCGTCTCCTGAAACAGTTTATTACAAAATTTATGCGTCAGCGGCTGTAAATACGCCGTCAGTTTCAAACTCATATATCCCCAAAAGGTCAGCAGGGGATTCAGGGCTTGGATCAGCGCCGTTCCCAGCAAAATGACTGCTGCCGCCAAATAACGGACCAAATAGCCCTGATAAATCGCCTTTGATGCGTTCTTTTCGTCCAGATCCAGCGCCCGGTCCAGCGTGCGGTACATGTGGAGTACTGCCAGGGCCGCCGCGACACTTCCGATCAGTAAGCTCACGGCTCTTGCAAGCCTCTCTCCCGGGAAAATGACCGAAACCACTTGAGAAAAAAGAAAAATGGCAAGGATGCCCAGCTCCATCTCAAGTACCGTTCTGTTTTTTCCCCTGAGCCTCTCCAGCAGGCTTATCTTTTCCTTCATGATCTGCAAAAATCCTCTTTGCCATGCGCCATACGTTCTGTCCGCCAGCGATAACGCCGACAAAAAACAGAACGATCGTGATCCACCCTGTCTCAAATTTCTGGTCCAGCCAAATGCCGACCACCGTCATCATGCCGATGGGAACCATCATGTTAAACCCAAACTGGGTGATCATCGTCAGTGCCCGAAACACGCTCTTGTCATAGGGCTTATCATGCTTCATCCTCGCCCTCCATGAATATTTTTGCGTACACCCATCGAGTAGGTGCTTCCCCTACTCGATGTCGCGTTGCCCGTCAAGTATGCGTTTATGCAAGCATAACGTACACTTTTCCGAGCTTATCACGCAAAAATCACCAAATAGCATTATACGTGAATTTTACGAAAATGTCTAGGCAAACAGATAGAAAAAAGAAAAAATTTTTCCTTGCTCCGAAAACAAAAAAGAGAGT
>SVFO01000047.1 GCA_015056795.1 Lachnospiraceae bacterium | reverse complement strand
TTTCAACCATTTTCTTATAGGGTATGGCCATACGGGCTGTTGGTTATTAACCCCTTTTATCGTGTCAAAAAATGCACGATAGCGAGAAAACCGTGTGCCATTTGGAAATGTCGTAAAACGATTTTTTATGGTATGATAGGTCTATCAAAGGTTTTCCAAAAGGAAGGGAAACGAAAAAGTAAAATCAGTACGAGAAGGGGGATATTATGGGCGGTGGACGAAAACGAGGGCTCTATCGTGCAATCGCAACCATGCTTTCCTTGACAATGGTCTTAGGAAGCGCGGGGTGTGGAACGGGAGGTGGAACGGGTTCTGGCGTGGAAAGCTCCGTTGAGGTGAGCCAAGCTTCAGATAAAGATTCTGCCGGAAGCTCGCAGTCTTCGGAGAAAGAAACAACTGATTCCACAGAGGGTAGTAAAGCGTCGGAAAATTCCAAAGCTGCGGAGACTTCAATGGCTTCGGAGGAAGGAAGTGCTTCTACGGAAACCGCTAAGGCGCAGCTCCCAGAGGAAAATGTCGCAAAAGAGTATGTCTATGACTTTGACGAGCTGGTCAATGCAGAGTGGATTGCGGAAAACAAGGGACCGCATCCGGATGGATATTCCAAGATCTGGTACTATTGGGATATGATGTATGAACATCTCTATGACATCATGGACAATGCTGATCTTTCTGCCTTGGATCCAGAGAGCGGAATTTATAAGGCGCTGTCCATTTATCGTGAGCAGAGGGATCCGGGTACGCGAGATAAGAAGGTCAATCAGTCGATTAAGGCGAGGTTGGATCGGATTGACAACATAAAATCCTTGCAGGATCTCTATGATCTTTATGCAGATGAGGAATTTGCAAGATATGATCGTATCCTGTATGCATCTCCGCAGTCTACGGAAACGGGAGCGTATTCCGCAATGGTTATGCCTCTCACGGTTACGAGTGATTACGAACCCATGAACGTAATGCAGGAGAGTGCCCTAAGGGCTGGCCTCACGGGTGTTGGCGTTTCATCCAAGCGTGCGAGTGAGATCATTAAAAATGCGAAAGCGCTGGATGAGGTCATTTTACAGTTTTATGATAATATCACAAGCGAGAATTATGCTTATATTACGCAGAGCATGTTGAATAATCATGGCGTGACGGTTCCCGTGATCGACATTTTGAATCAGCTCGGGTCGATTGGAGATAGCAAGACCTTTTTGTCTGTTTCGGAATATTATGACCTTCTCAACGACATTTATCAGCCTGAAAATCTGCAACTGCTAAAGGATCATTTTGCCGCAACTGCGATTCTGAGACTTGCACCCTACGCAACGAAGGACGTGGCAGAGAAATATTGTTCGTTAATGTATGAAACAACGAACCCGGAAGCGGTCTTGAAGGATTATTTGAATCATTGGATGTTTGCGATAGCCAGTGACGTGTTTGCACAGGAGTATGATCGTGAGTTCGTGCGGGATCCCGCATTAGATGCCGAAGCGAAAGCCATGCTTGAGGATATTAAGGCGGAGCTTAAGGTTGCCTTTAAAGATTTTCCATGGACCTATCCTTATAGCAATAAGGCATTTATCGAACAAAAGATTGATGCACTTCAGGTACTTCTGGGGGAGAATGAAGCTTATAACGATTTGTCTGACATTGTGCTGTCGGATGATCCCATTGACAACATGGTTGCCTTTTTGGTCAGCGGAGACCGCTTTAACCGCAGGGTGTTCCATCAAACCTTGGCAGATCGGGCAATGACTGGCATCAATATGTTTGATGCGAATGGATACTACGATTACACACAGAACAAGATCATGCTTTGCAGTGGGTGGCTGAGCATGTACGCAGACCTTAAAAAGAATCATCTGGCCTATGAGGAGGTTCTGGGAACACTGGGAATGACTCTTGCCCATGAAGCGGGTCATGCCTTCTCAAGAAATGCCGTAGGCAGAGATCACAGAGGCATTTATCGTAATTGGATGTATGATGGCGAGTACGAATGCATTATGGGATATTATGATTCCATAGAAACATTTTTTGATGGGATCGACGTCGGCTTCGATTGTAAGCTGGTGGGAGAAGACGTGATTGATGAAACCATAGCTGATCTGATCGGCGTGGGTTGTTGCCTGCGGCTTCTGGCAAAGCAGGAGAATCCGGACTATGATTTATTCTTCCGCACTTACGCGGCACAAAATGTTGCCTTCTATTCGGCAAAGTCCATCAAGGAAGCGGCAACGGAAGGACATCTTCCGGGGAAGGCAAGAATTAATTATGTCCTTGGTCAGTTTGACGAGTTTTATCAGACCTATGACGTAGACGAGACGAGTCCTTACTATGTTCCTCAGGAAAAGCGACTGAAGGGTCTGTGGTAAAAGCTTGTGATGAAAAGCAGGAAGTAAAAGGCTGAAATAACAGCCACCGATTTAGGGGGATGTGTCATGAATGTATGACATAGCCCCCTTCGATTATGTTAGGCTCCCTTTTCTTTGTAAGAAAGTGCCATTGTCAAAACGGAAAAATTCGATTATTCTAGGAGTGGAACAAAAGATCCTACGCATTGGAGGGAAAGCTATGACGCAGGAAGAGCAGTTACAGAAGGCCTTAGATACGCTCCATCAGTATGTCCTGGAGTTAAGCGAGAAGGCTGGAAAGTCAGCGGAATATGGCGAGGAGCTTTGGGGACGCATCCAGAAGTCCTCAGGTGTCCTCCAGGAGCTCGCGTATTTTCATGACTATGGAAATTTTTATGGGAAATATCAGGTGGCGGGCTACAGCCTGACGGACGTGCTGGTATGGCAGGTCGATCACTTTAAGGCATACATGGACCGTCATGAGGAGATGAACCGCTATCGCACGGAGCGCCTCTTTTTGGAATCACTGGATGTTCTGCTAAAGATGGAGGAGGATCCCGCACCCTATGTCGAGAAGATGAAGGGCGAGACGGGGACGGACTACGCAGATAAGTTTTAACATAAAATCTTAACAATTTCGAAAAATATTACTGTACTTTTGGGGAAAGTATGATAATATAAAAATACATATGTGTCATTTTTGCGCTCAAAAATAGGGAAATATGACAGACCTGACTGAAACGCAGGAGGAAACAAATGGGGCAGGAGCTGACGGAACGGGACAAAATCATACAGGATTACCACGACAGCGTTGAGCCTTTACTGACCTATCTTCCATGGATCAGACAGCACGCTGGGGAGTCGGCCATCAAGATTTATGGAGAGCAGGGGATTGCAGAGCATTCCTTGAGCTTTCCCGTGTTTGATCCCACGTTGATGCAATTTGTCAGGGAGGCTGGTAAGAGCAGCCTGATGGATCGCAATTATCGTTATGTGTACTCAAGGAATCGTCTTTGCAGTCATGACGACGAGCGGAAATTGATCGCAAAGGCGAATTGGCGGACCTGGGCTCATCTCAAGGGAATCTTTTCTTGGTATATCTTAGGGGGACGCGTCAAGGCAGCCGTTTGGAACGAGGGCATGAAAGAGGACATTTATGGCCTTGTGCTTGAAAAAATGCGCGACATCGCGGTGAGTCTGGAAAATGCAAAGCAGAAGGATCCATTCAAGGACATCACGGATGCAGACATGTGCGACGGAAGGTCAGATGGGGAATGACGTAAAGCCTTAGTCCGAAGGGAAAGGTATGGGGGAAGCATGGGAGAGAAGTCGATACAAAAGAGAAGGTACATCCTGGAAACGGCGCGGAAGGTCTTTGTGGAAAAGGGATTTAAGAAGGTTACCATGAAGGACATCGTCGATGCCTGTGACATCAGCCGTGGAGGATTGTATTTATATTTTGAAAGCACGAGCCAGATCTTTCAGGAGGTCATGAAGCTGGAAACACAGGAAGCGGACGACCTTTTTTCAGACAGCATTAAGGAGGATTCCACGGCGGCGGACATTTTACTGTTATTCCTTCGGGAGCAGAAAAAGGAGCTCCTTCGAAAGAGCGATACGCTGACGCAAGCAATTTATGAGTTCTATTTTGAAAATCAGCAGCTGCCGAAAAAGGAGAATCGCCTGAAAAAGCAGTTTGACGATGCCATCCTGATCATGGAAAGGCTGATCGCGGCAGGCGTAGAGAATGGCGAGTTTTATTGCGAGGATCCAGAAGGGTGCGCGAGAAACATGATGTTTGTGCTCGAGGGCTTAAAGATCTGCGCGCAGACGATTGGCGTGACGCCAGAGATGGTGGATCGAGAGATCATTTATCTTCTAAAGAATCTAAGCATTGAGGTCGAGTAATCGGCCTTAAGCTAGGAAGCAACCTACAGAGAACAATATTTACACAAAATATAAGAGGTAAGTTAAGGAAAGGCAAAGGGAACCATGGGAAACGTAAGAAGGATTTATGTGGAAAAGAAGGCGCCGTATGCAGTCAAGGCAAAGGAATTGCATGACGAGTTAAAGAATTATCTCGGCATTGACGCAAAGGCAGTGAGGGAATTCATCCGCTATGACGTGGAGAACATTTCCGACGAGGTATTTGAGAAGGCATGCAAGACGGTCTTTTCCGAGCCACCCGTAGATGATTTGTATTTTGAGACGATTGACGTTCCTGCGGACGCAAAGGTATTCTCCGTGGAATTTCTTCCTGGTCAGTTCGATCAGAGAGCAGACTCCGCAGTACAGTGCGTACAGTTTTTGAATGAGAACGAGAATCCCGTCATTCGCACGGCGGTTACCTATATGGTGCAGGGCGACGTGACGGAGGAGGAATTCTCCAAGATTAAGGCCTACTGCATCAACCCCGTTGACTCCAGGGAGACCGGCATGGAGAAGCCTGACACCCTGATCACGGTATTTGATGATCCTGCAGACGTTTCCATCTTTGACGGATTTCAGGACATGCCCGAGAAGAATCTGCGCGAGCTGTATGATTCTCTCGGTCTTGCCATGACCTTCAAGGATTTCCAGCACATCCAGAATTATTTCAAGAATGACGAGAAGAGAGATCCGTCCATGACGGAGATTCGCGTTCTCGATACCTATTGGTCTGACCACTGCCGTCACACGACGTTCTCTACGGAGCTGACGGACGTAGAGTTTGGCGAGGGCTATTACAGAACTCCCTTAGAGACCACCTACCAGAGCTATCTGGATACCAGAGCTGAGATTTTTGCTGGAAGAAAGGACAAGTTCGTTTGCCTGATGGATCTTGCTTTGATGGCCATGAGAAAGCTCAAAAAGGACGGCAAGCTTGCCGACATGGAGGAGTCCGACGAGATTAACGCCTGCTCCGTAGTCGTGCCCGTGGAGATGGATTATGGCGACCACAAGGAGACGGAGGAGTGGCTTGTATTCTTCAAGAATGAGACCCATAACCATCCGACGGAGATCGAGCCCTTCGGCGGCGCGGCAACCTGTCTTGGCGGTGCCATCCGTGATCCCCTTTCCGGAAGAGGCTACGTATATCAGGCAATGCGCGTGACCGGCGCGGCAGATCCGACCGTTCCCGTTTCTGAGACCTTAAAGGGTAAGCTTTCCCAGAAGAAGCTTGTTCGCGGCGCGGCTGCAGGTTATTCGTCCTATGGTAACCAGATCGGTCTTGCAACTGGCTTTGTAAAAGAGATTTATCATCCGAATTACGTGGCAAAGAGAATGGAGATCGGTGCCGTTATGGGTGCTGCTCCCAGAAAGAACGTCATTCGTGAGAATTCTGATCCTGGCGATATCATTATCCTGCTGGGCGGTCGTACTGGTCGTGACGGCTGCGGCGGTGCAACCGGTTCCTCCAAGGTACACACCGAGGCTTCCATTGAGACCTGTGGCGCTGAGGTACAAAAGGGTAATGCGCCTAC
This sequence comes from Lachnospiraceae bacterium, assembly GCA_015056795.1. Lineage (GTDB taxonomy): Bacteria > Bacillota > Clostridia > Lachnospirales > Lachnospiraceae > Acetatifactor. The sequence continues at coordinate 15,786 of SVFO01000047.1, read as the reverse complement.
CGAGAGAAAGATTCAGAGACTCTTCCGTCGTGAAGAGGTTAGCCGCATTATTAAGAAGTGTAATGACTTTGGTGCAGGCGGCGTATCCGTTGCCATCGGTGAGCTGGCAGCAGGCCTGACCGTTGATTTGGATAAGGTTCCCAAAAAGTATGCCGGTCTGGATGGCACGGAGCTTGCAATCTCCGAGTCTCAGGAGCGTATGGCCGTTGTCGTAGATCCTAAGGACGTGGACCAGTTCCTTGCTTATTCCGCAGAGGAGAATCTGGAGGCCGTACCCGTTGCCGTTGTGACGGAGGATCCCAGACTGGTTCTGAACTGGCGCGGCAAGACCATCGTGAACTTAAAGAGAGCCTTCCTTGATACCAACGGCGCTCATCAGGAGACAACCGTAAAGGTTGACATTCCTACCGAGGAAGATAATTACTTCAATAAGATTTCCGTACCTGCCGTAGAGGAGAAGCTCGAGGCAGGTGACATTAAGGCAGCTTGGCTGACCCTGTTGAATGACTTAAACGTATGCTCCCAGAAGGGTCTCGTTGAGATGTTCGACGCTTCCATCGGCGCAGGCAGCGTATTCATGCCTTATGGCGGTAAGCATCAGCTGACCGAGACGCAGGCCATGGTTGCAAAGCTTCCCGTGCTTCAGGGAAAGACTGACACCGTGACCATGATGGCGTATGGCTTCGATCCGTTCCTGTCGAGCTGGAGCCCTTACCATGGTGCAGTTTATGCAGTGGTAGAGTCCATGGCAAAGATCGTTGCAAATGGCGGTGACTTCTCGAAGATCCGTTTCACCTTCCAGGAGTACTTCCGCAGAATGACGAGCGATCCTTCCCGTTGGAGCCAGCCCTTCGCAGCACTGCTTGGCGCTTATGACGCACAGATCGGCTTTGGCCTTCCTTCCATCGGTGGTAAGGATTCCATGTCCGGTACCTTCAACGACATTGACGTTCCGCCTACTCTGGTATCCTTTGCAGTAGACATCGCAAAGAGCGGCGACATCATTACGCCTGAGCTGAAGAAGGCTGGAAATAAGCTGGTTTGCTTTGAGATTGAAAAGGATGACTTTGACATTCCCATGTATGAGGAGGTTGCCGATCTCTATGGCAAGATCCATGACCTGATCCAAAAGGGTGCCATTGTTTCCGCATATGCACTGGATGCAAAGGGTATTGCGGCAGCCGTTTCTAAGATGGCATTTGGTAATGGACTTGGCGTAGAGATCAATGACAGCCTGCCCGCTGAGGAGCTGTTTGCAAATGAGCTCGGCAACATCATCGCCGAGATGCCTGAGGATAAGCTGGCACTCCTGGATGAGCTTGAGATTGATTATACCTTAGTTGGTACCGTAACTGACGAAGCAAGCTTCAAGTTTGGCGAGGCAGTGATCTCCATGGACGAGGCACTTGCTTCCTGGAAGAAGAAGCTCGAGAAGGTATTCCCGACCAAGGCAGTCAAGGGAAGCGAGCCCGTTGAGAGCAGAATTTATCGCACGGATGCCATCTATGTTTGCAAGAACAAGGTTGCAAAGCCGAATGTATTTATCCCCGTATTCCCTGGCACCAACTGTGAGTACGATTCCACGAAGGCCTTTGAGAGAGCAGGCGCAAAGGTGAAGACCTTAGTCTTCAAGAACCTCAGTGCATCTGACATCCGCGAATCCGTGGATGCCTTTGAGAAGGCAATTGAGCAGGCACAGATCATCATGTTCCCTGGTGGCTTCTCCGCAGGTGATGAGCCTGACGGCAGCGCGAAGTTCTTCGCAACCGCCTTCCAGAACGAGAAGATGAAGGAAGCCGTGATGAAGCTATTGAATGAGAGAGACGGTCTGGCACTTGGTATCTGTAATGGTTTCCAGGCGCTGATCAAGCTGGGCCTTGTGCCTTATGGCGAGATCGTTGGCCAGAAGGAGGATTCCCCGACCCTGACTTTCAACACGATCAACCGTCACATCTCCAAGATGGCTTACACCAAGGTTGTTTCCAACAAGTCTCCTTGGCTGCAGGGCGCAGAGCTTGGAAAGACCTACTGCAATCCCGCATCCCATGGCGAGGGCCGTTTCGTAGCTCCGAAGGAGTGGCTTGACAAGCTCTTTGCAAATGGACAGGTTGCAACCCAGTATGCTGATCCTGACGGAAACGTCAGCATGGACGAAGAGTACAATATCAATGGCTCCTATATGTCCATCGAAGGTATTACCTCTCCTGACGGACGTTGCCTTGGTAAGATGGCACATTCCGAGAGACGCGGTGACAGCGTAGCGATCAACATCTATGGAGAGCAGGACATGAAGATCTTCGAGTCCGGCGTAAACTACTTTAGGTAAAATTATGCTTGAAAGTTTTTGGGTAGCAACGTATAATAAAAACAGAAGGACATCTGCTGGTAACAGATGCCCCTCTGGAAGCTACCGATAGACGGTTAGCCAATGGGTGTAGCTAAATGAAAATAACCGCGGCCATGGCAGGGGCGGTTATTTTTTTGGATCCATGTGATCCTTGCCAAAAGAATATCCAGCTACAAAGCACGTGATGGCAAAACCAAGCACGGCGATGAATTCCAAAATATCCAAGGGCATCCCTCCTTTCCTAGAAATCAAAGAGACTTTCTATGTAGTAAGAGGGCTAACCGCCTACCATCAAGGTAGCTACGATATTATATTACCATGGCGAACATATGTTTGCAATTGGCAATATTGCATAATATGACTTAAATTGACAAAGAGGTCACCTAAGGGGGTGGCCTCTTTCTGTTCTTAAAACCTCGGGGGCTAGGCTGGTCAGTCTTCTCAGGCACACATGCCTGAGTAAGACTTACCAACCTTCCCCATCGAGGCATGGGAAGCATTGGCAAGAGTCCACCGCCTTGGGTGGATGAAAATGTTTGAAAATTTTGGTTAAAGTTCGACAGATTTTTTGTATATTTGGCATTGAAATGAAATGAAATAGTATGCTATAATATCGCGGATATAAAAAGGAGTTCTTCATGGCAGCGGAAGAGGAGGAAAACCAGATGAAAGCGTTTTTGATCCTGGAGGACGGTACGGTGTTTGCGGGGACGCACATCGGTGCCGAAAAAGAAGTCATCAGTGAAATCGTGTTTAACACGTCCATGGCTGGATATCTCGAAGTGCTGACGGACCCGTCGTATGCGGGGCAGGCAGTATGTATGACCTATCCTCTTATTGGCAATTATGGCGTTTGTCTTGATGACATGGAATCTTTAAAACCTTGGCCTGATGGCTTTATCGTTCGGGAGCTCTCCCGTAGACCCAGCAATTTTCGCTGTGATATTTCCCTTCAACAATTTTTGGAAGAACATGGCATTCCCGGCATCGCGGGGATTGATACGCGTGCCCTGACGAAGATCCTTCGTGAAAAGGGAACCATGAATGGCATGATTACGACGAAGGAATATGCAAATTTAGATGAGGTTCTTCCGAAGCTGAAGGCATATGTTACTGGCAAGGTTGTTGAAAAGGTGACCTGCAAGGAAAAGTATGTTGTCGAGGGCGTAAAGGAGCTTTCGGAGAATGGCCCGATCTCTGGCTCTGCAAGGTTTGATCAGGAAAAGTATTTTGCCGGAGATCGTGAGAAGAGGCCTTCCTTGGTAACGAAGCTAAATGGTGCAGGCAAAAAGGTAGCGCTGATGGATTTTGGCGCGAAGGCAAATATCGTGAGAAGCCTTGCCGCAAGGGGCTGCCAGGTTACGGTGTATCCTGCACTGACCACGGCAGAGGAAATCCTAAAGGATCAGCCAGACGGCATTATGCTTTCAAATGGCCCTGGAGATCCGAAGGAGTGTACCTCCATTATTCAGGAAATCAAGAAGCTTTATGATACTGACACGCCGATCTTCGCGATCTGCCTGGGACATCAGCTGATGGCACTGGCAACGGGCGCGGATACCTATAAATTAAAGTATGGCCATCGCGGTGGAAACCATCCCGTGAAGGATTTGGCAACGGGAAGAGTTTACATTTCCTCCCAGAACCATGGCTATGTCGTAGATACGGAAAAGCTGGATCGCAGCATTGCCATTCCTGCATTCTGCAATGTAAATGACGGGACGAACGAGGGCCTTGCCTATGTTGGAAAGAACGTGTTCACGGTGCAGTTTCATCCTGAGGCTTGTCCTGGACCGCAGGATTCCGGATACCTGTTTGACCGCTTCCTGGAGATGATGGACAAGGCCAAGGCAGGCGAGAAGGTAGATGCTGCGGCGCTGTACGGGAAGCAGGAAGCAAGCTCCGAAAAGAATACGAAGCCTGCCGTAAACGGGGAAGCTGCTGACATGTCGAATATGACAAAGAACGAAGGGGAGGTGCGGTAAGATGCCTAAGAATCCAAACGTAAAGCGTGTTATGGTGATTGGTTCCGGCCCCATCGTTATCGGTCAGGCGGCGGAGTTTGACTATGCGGGTACGCAGGCCTGCCGTTCCCTGAAGGAAGAGGGCATTGAGGTTATCCTCGTGAACTCCAACCCTGCGACGATCATGACAGATCGTGACATTGCGGACAAGGTGTACATCGAGCCCTTGACCGTAAAGGTACTGGAACAGATTATTGAGAAGGAACAGCCTGACAGCATTCTGCCGACCTTGGGCGGACAGGCAGGCTTGAATCTTGGCATGGAGCTGGAGGAGTCTGGCTTCCTTGCAAAGCATAATGTGAAGCTCCTTGGAACGACGGCGGCAACCATCCGCAATGCGGAAGGTCGTCAGGAATTCAAGGATTTGATGGAGCGCATCGGCGAGCCCTGCGCAGCCTCCAAGGTCGTTGAGACGGTTGAGGATGGCGTGGAATTCACCAATACCATTGGTTATCCCGTGGTGCTTCGTCCCGCTTATACGCTGGGCGGCAGCGGCGGCGGCATCGCGCACAATCAGACGGAGCTCGAGGAGATTCTGGAAAACGGCCTTCGCCTTTCCCGCGTGGGACAGGTGCTTGTAGAGCGTTGTATCGCTGGTTGGAAGGAAATTGAGTACGAGGTAATGCGCGACAGCGCAGGCAACTGCATCACCGTCTGCAACATGGAGAACATTGACCCCGTGGGTGTGCATACGGGCGACAGCATTGTCGTGGCACCCTCTCAGACGCTGAGCGACAAGGAGTATCAGATGCTCCGTACCTCCGCGCTGAAGATTATTTCCGAGCTGCAGATCACGGGAGGCTGTAACGTACAGTTTGCCCTGCATCCGACGAGCTTTGAATATTGTGTCATTGAGGTAAATCCCAGAGTCAGCCGTTCCTCAGCGCTGGCTAGTAAGGCGACGGGTTACCCGATCGCAAAGGTGGCAGCGAAGATCGCGCTGGGCTATACCCTGGACGAGATCAAGAATGCCATCACGAAGAAGACCTACGCAAGCTTCGAGCCTGCATTGGACTACTGCGTGGTAAAGATTCCGCGCCTGCCCTTCGATAAGTTCATTACCGCAAAGCGTACCCTGACGACGCAGATGAAGGCGACTGGTGAGGTCATGAGCATCTGTGATAATTTCGAGGGAGCCCTGATGAAGGCCATTCGTTCTCTCGAGCAGCACGTGGATTGCCTGCGCAGCTATGATTTTACCAAGCTGAACGCGGACGAGCTGCGCGAGCGCCTTGCCGTTGTGGATGACCAGAGAATATGGGTCATTGCGGAGGCATTGCGCAAGGGAATTTCGGAAGAAGAAATTAACGAAATTACGAAGATCGACATTTGGTTTATTGATAAGATTGCCATCCTGACGGAGATGGAGCACGCACTCGAAACCGAGGAGCTGACGCCAGAGCTTTTGAAGGAAGCAAAGCGCATGGAGTTCCCTGACAACGTGATTGCAAGACTTTCCGGCAAGAAGGAAGCGGAGATCGTGAAGCTCCGTTATGACAATGACATTCGCGCCGTTTATAAGATGGTAGACACCTGTGCGGCTGAGTTTGAGGCGCACACGCCCTACTATTATTCTGTCTATGGCGGTGAGTGCGAGGCAAAGCGCACCAGCGGAAAGAAGAAGGTTCTGGTTCTCGGTTCTGGCCCCATCCGTATCGGTCAGGGTATCGAGTTCGACTACTGCTCCGTACATGCAACCTGGGCATTTGCGAAGGCAGGCTATGAGACCATCATCATCAACAATAACCCCGAGACCGTCAGCACGGACTTTGACATCGCGGATAAGCTGTATTTTGAGCCGCTGACCATCGAGGACGTTCGCTCGATCGTGGACATCGAAAAGCCTGACGGTGCGGTCGTACAGTTTGGCGGACAGACGGCAATCAAGCTGACGCAGGGCCTGATGGAGATGGGCGTGCCCATTCTCGGAACGCAGGCGAAGGACGTCGATGCCGCAGAGGACAGAGAGCTCTTCGATGAAATCCTGGAGCAGACAAAGATTCCTCGCGCAGCAGGCGGTACCGTATACACGGCGGAGGAGGCGAAGGCTGTTGCCAATCGTCTCGGCTATCCCGTACTCGTAAGACCTTCCTACGTGCTTGGCGGTCAAGGCATGCAGATTGCCATTTCCGATGCGGAAATTGAAGAGTTTATGGCGGTCATTAACCGCATTGCACAGGATCACCCGATTCTGGTAGATAAGTATCTGATGGGTAAGGAGGTCGAGGTCGATGCGGTCTGCGACGGACGCGAAATTCTGATCCCTGGCATCATGGAGCATGTGGAGAGAACCGGCGTACATTCCGGCGACAGTATCTCCGTATACCCTGCGCACACCATCGGAAAGCTCATCAAGGATAAGATTACGGATTATACCGAAAAGCTTGCAAAGGCCTTGCACGTCAAGGGTCTCATCAACATCCAGTTCATTGCCATCGGAGAGGACGTGTATGTCATTGAGGTAAACCCGAGATCCTCCCGTACCGTGCCTTATATCAGTAAGGTAACGGGCATTCCCATCGTGGATCTGGCGACGGAGGTTATTCTTGGAAAGACCATTCGCGAGCTTGGATATGAGCCTGGTCTGCAGCCAGAAGCAAAGTATTATGCAATTAAGATGCCCGTGTTCTCCTTCGAGAAGATCCGCGGTGCTGAGATCAGCTTAGGACCGGAGATGAAGTCCACCGGTGAGTGCCTTGGTATTGCGAAGACCTTTAATGAGGCACTATATAAGGCATTCCTGGGAAGCGGTGTCAATCTGCCGAAGTACCGCAACATGATCATGACCGTTAAGGATGCAGATAAGGGCGAGGCCATTGAGATTGGCCGCCGCTTTGAGAAGCTCGGATATACGATTTATGCGACGAGAAGTACTGCCGCAGCACTGAATGAGGCAGGCGTCAAGGCGAGAAAGGTTAATAAGATCTCGCAGGAGAGCCCGACCGTCATGGACCTGATTTTGGGCCATAAGATTGACGTCGTAATTGACACGCCGACGCAGGGACGCGATAAGCATCGTGACGGCTTCCTGATCCGCAGAACCTCGATTGAGACGGGCGTGAACGTTATCACGGCAATGGATACGGCGAGGGCACTCGTGAGCAGCCTGGAGAACAAAGAGCAGAGCGAGAAGCTAGAGCTGGTGGACATTGCAAAATTATAATAATTGATATGTGACGGGGGCTGAGGCTCCCATGTCGTTAAGTTAACGTGAAAGCAGAACTCGGGGCATGGGGTTGGACAGTCTTTCTGGTAACCTTTTAACCCAGAAAGATTGTCCAACCCCTCCCCTCGAGGTTATGAAGATGCATAACTTAATGACATTGGCTGAGGCTCCCAGTTACAGTTTCGTTGTCACTATCAATCGATATAACTAAATTTGCAATGTCCTAGGTATAATAGAAGTGATAATGTGATATGTGTATAGCTTGGCAATATCTGGGTATACTGAGGGTAAGTCCTCAATTATGAGAGGGCAGAATAGGTATATCTGGAGGGTGTATGAGAGAGGAAACATATCCGTTTGTTACGAGGGCGTTGCCTTATGAGTGTTTTGGGCTGGCACCGTGTATTTCGGCGGAGTCGGTGACATATCATCATGACAGGCTGTATAAGTCGTACGTGGATCGGCTGAATCAGGCATTGTCGGATTATCCGAGGCTGCAGAAGCTGAGTCTCTGGGAGCTATTGGAGCGGCCAGAGAATCTGCCCGAGGGGCTTCGAACGGAGGTTGTCCGAAACGGTGGCGGTGTGTTCTGCCATGAGTTATATTTTGATTCCATGCAGCCGCTTGGGCGGGAGCAAGATCCCAAGGGAGCGCTTTTGGAGGCACTTGTCCATGATTTTGGTTCTCTGCAGAATTTCAGGGAACGAATCAAGGCGGCTGCGATGGAGCTATTTGCATCTGGATATGCCTGGCTTGTATTGGAGCGTGACGGAGTTTTAAGGATTGTGACAACAATGAATCAGGACGTCCCAGACCTAAAGCGCATGATTCCGCTCCTTGCCGTTGACGTGTGGGAGCATGCCTATTATCTGCAATATCAAAATCGCCGAAGCGATTATCTAAACGCTTGGCTCAGGCTCATCAATTGGCGAAAGGTTGCCTGCCGCTATGAAGAGGGCATGGAAGAGGTTTACAATGACAGGATGCTGCACGGGGAGTGGACGGAGGAGGATCTTGCCATGATGAGCACCGGTAGCATGACGGGAAATGATGGATTTGGTGGTAGTGATGGCGTGACCTTGGCGCCGGAGCAAGAGTGCTATGAATCTGAGTTTCTTCTGGTTCCTTAGGACTATGGATTCCTAGATTTTGCCAATCCTATGCATGCCTTATCTTGTAAAACGATTTATCTTGCAAAAATCCGTTTTGTATATTAGAATAGACCTTTAGAGAAATGAGGAGCAAAACACGAAAGAACAGGAGCAATTGTTTTGAAGATATTAAGAAAATTATTTGACATGGAAAAGGGCTTTTATAGCCGCGTGCTGGTGCTGGCACTTCCCATCGCCCTGCAGAGTCTGATCACGATCGGCGTTAACATGCTGGACAATGTCATGGTTGGGCGTCTCGGCGAGACGGAGCTGTCGGCCGTGTCCTTGGCGAATCAATATATCAGCATTTACCATATCTTCTGTATGGGCCTTGGCATGGGGGCTTCCGTTCTCGTTTCACGCTATTGGGGCATGCGAGAGAAGGAGCCTGAAAAGGCCATGGCAGCGCTTCGAAAGACCATCTGCATCATGGTGAGGTTGACGGTCAGCCTGGCAGCAATCTTCGCGGTCCTGACCTTCCTGATTCCTGAATATATCATGAAGCTTTTCGTGAAGGCAGAGGAAGCGGGCATCATTGAAAACGGCATTACCTATTTGAATTATTCCATCATCACGTTTTTCTTCTTAGGATTGTCCTTGACGAGTACGATCGTGCTTCGTAGCGTTGGACAGGTAAAAATGCCATTGTATGTCTCCATTGGAGCATTTTTCGTTAACCTGGCGGCAAACTATGGATTGATTTTTGGAAATTTCGGACTGCCCAAGATGGGCATTGCGGGTGCGGCGCTGGGAACGTTGATTGCGCGTGTCTACGAGACGACCGTCATCTGCGGATATCTGTTCTTTATCGATAAAAAGATTGGTTTTAGACTGAAGCACCTGTTCTTAAAGACGGGCGACCTGATCGGAGAATATGTCCGCATCAGTATCCCTGTGCTGATCAGTGACAGTATTTTGGCCTTCGGCAACACGGCCGTTGCCATGGTCATCGGACGACTCGGCGAGAGCTTCGTTGCGGCAAACTCCGTGACGGCGACGACGCAGCAGATGAGCTCCGTTATGATTCAGGGTGTCTGTCAGGCAGGTGCCATCGTAACTGGCCAGACGCTTGGACAGGGAGAAAAGGAAAAGGCACAGAGACAGGGCTACGGCTTCCTGGGCTTTGGCTTAGCGCTGGGACTTGTTTCCGCGGCCTTTATCATCTTGATGAGCGGCCCCATCATTGCCTACTTCCAGCTCAGCGAAGGAACGGCAAACATGGCGACGAAGCTGATGGATGCAATCAGTTTGATCGTGGTATTCCAGGCAACCAACAGCATTATGACCAAGGGTGTGCTTCGCGGAGGTGGAGATACGAAGATGCTCATGCTGGCGGATAATATTTTCCTTTGGGTGCTGTCGATCCCCTTGGGTATCCTTGCAGGATTTGTATGGCATTTGTCCCCGTTCTGGATTTACATTTGCCTGAAATCCGACCAGATTACCAAGGCCATTTGGTGCGTTATCAGATTGCACAGCGGAAAGTGGATCAAGAAAATTAAGACAGGTAAGCTGGATGCCAGTGCTGAGGGCGAGGCGTAAACATGCGAGAATAAGCAGAGAAAGCAAGCAGAGATATCAGGCGGAAATACTAAGCGAAGAATGGAATTCAGGATATTTATTATGAGCTTTGGTAAATGTTAGAGAAACTATGAAATGATAGAAGGATACATAAAGCTAGAATCTGAGAAGGAATCGAGGAACGAATGAATCAGAGGAATTATCAGAAGGAATTAGATACGATATTGGAAAAAATCAGACAGGGTGGTACCGAACAGGTTCCCACCCTGTTTTTGCACAGCTGCTGTGCGCCATGCTCGAGCTATTGTCTTGAATATCTGGCACCGTATTTTGCCATTACGGTCTTTTATTATAACCCCAATATTTCTGCGAGCGAGGAGTATCAGCATCGCGTGCGGGAGCAAAAGCGCCTGATCGAACGCTATAATCAGGAGAAGAAGGGGCATCCCATCGAAGTCATCGAGGGGGATTGGAGACCTGCGGATTTTTATCAGGCCGTGAAGGGCTATGAAGCATGCCCTGAAGGTGGCGAGAGATGCTTTCACTGTTATGAGCTGCGACTTCGCGAGACCGCAATGCAGGCAAAGAAGCGAGGCATGGACTACTTCGGGACGACGCTGACCATCAGTCCCCTAAAAAATGCTCAGAAATTAAACGAAATTGGAGAGCGCCTGGAGGAAGACATGAAATTGACGAGCGGTCAAATAATGTGGCTCCCCACGGATTTTAAGAAAAAGGGCGGATATCAGCGCTCCATTGAGTTATCTAAGGTGTACGACCTATATCGTCAGGATTTCTGCGGCTGTAGCTTTTCCAAGGCAGAGCGGGATCAGCGAATGAATAATTGCTGATAAATTATGAGTAGTGGATTCGTCCCAAATAAGATATAGTTAAATCATATTCTAAATGCTAGGGGGAATTGGCATGAAGGTATTGTGTTTTGGGTCGCTAAACATCGATTATGTTTACAGGGTGGACCATGTCGTTCGCCTTGGAGAGACGGAAAAAAGCGAGGAAGTAAGCGTAAATTGCGGGGGAAAGGGACTGAATCAGTCCGTTGCGCTCGCAAGGGCGGGGATGACGGTATCGCATGCGGGAATGGTCGGAAAGGACGGGCAAGGCCTGTTGGACAAGTGTGCTGAGAACGGAATCGGAACGCAGTATCTGCGCATGATTGAGGGACGCTGTGGACACACCATCATACAGGTGGATGGCGAGGGGAATAATTCCATTCTGCTCTATGGCGGTGCAAATCAATGCATGACTAGGGCTTTTATCGATGAGGTTTTGGAAGGCTTTGAGAAGGGTGACGTGATCCTTCTGCAGAATGAAATTAATCTGTTACATGCCATCATTGACAAGGCTTATGATCGAGGAATGCAGATTTTCTTAAATCCGTCACCGTATCATGAGGCCTTGGAGAAGTGTGACCTCAGAAAGATTTCCTGTTTTCTCTTGAATGAAATTGAGGGAGAGCAGATGACGGGCGAAACGAAGCCTGAAAAGATTTTGGAAGCATTGCACGAGAAATATCCGTCGGCAAAGATTGTGCTGACGCTTGGTAAGGAGGGATCGCTTTATTTAGACGATGCCGGCATGGTGCGGCAGGAGGCATTCCGCGTGAAGGCCGTGGACACAACTGCGGCAGGAGATACGTTTACGGGATATTTCTTGTATTCTCAGGCAGCAGGCATGACACCAAAGGAAGGACTCGAATTGGCATCTAAGGCGGCGGCCTTGACAGTAACGCGGGACGGAGCAATGGATTCCATACCGACGATGGAAGAGGTTATGCAATATCCTTGGGAGGAGGACCAAGTATGATCATTCAACACGCTTCATGGATTCGGATGAAAAATGCAGCATCCACGGTTGTACCTGTGTTTCGAAAAGCATTTCGGTGCCTTCGTCCCATTCAAAAGGCCGTGCTGGAGGTGACCTGCGCTGGCGTATACGAGGCGACGATCAATGGCGGACGCGTGGGTGAATTCATTTTGGCACCAGGCTGGACGGAATACTCGAAAAGATTACAGGTACAAAGCTATGACATTACAAGGCAGCTTTTGGAAGACAATGTCTTAGACATCTGCGTTGGTAATGGCTGGTTTCGCAGAACGAATGCTCCGTGGACGAGAACAAGCAACCCAGATGAGTTTCTGCCTGCCATGCTGATCGCGGCACTGCATCTCGAGTATGTGGATGGCAGCGAGGAAGTCATTCTAACGGATGAAACCTGGCAGGCATCGGAAAGCTATATTACGCTGAGCGGCATCTTCCTCGGCGAGGACGTAGATGCAACCAGGCAGCTAAGCTTTGAGGCGGCTGAGGTCACGGAGTATCCGAAGCACATTTTGATTCCGCAGGAGGGACCAGAGGTTCACGAGCAGGAAATCATTTATCCACGCAAGTCCTTCAGAACGCCGAAAGACGAATGGGTAATTGATTTTGGACAAAACCTGACGGGTTATATGTTCTTTGAAATGGATGCACATGCTGGAGAACGACTGAGCCTGTCAACGGCAGAGGTCTTGGATCGGGACGGCAATTTCTATACGGGAAATTATCGTTCTGCCAGAAGTCAGCTGCATTATGTCTGCAGGGAAGGGCATCAAAGCTATCAGCCCAAGCTGACCTTTTTCGGGTTCCGATACCTGCGCATTGACGAGGCGCCAGAAGGATTTTCCGCGGATCAGATTCATGCAATCGTGCTGCATTCCGAAATGACAAGGACGGGATGGCTTGAGAGCAGTGATCCGATGTTGAATCAGCTGTTCAGTAACATTTTGTGGAGCCAGAAGGGGAATTATCTGGATATTCCAACGGATTGTCCGCAGCGTGATGAGCGATATGGCTGGACGGGTGACGGACAGATCTTCTGCCGTGCAGGCTCGTATCAGTATGACATACGGCAGTTTTTCAAAAAATGGCTTGCAGACCTACGGGCAGCGCAGCATGAGAACGGATGGGTTCCCGAGGTGATCCCGAGCCTGACTGCCTATCAGCCAGGAGGGGCTGGGTGGTCTGATGCCGTTACGATTATTCCCTGGCAGCTGTACGAGACCTACGGCGACGTATCCTTTATTTCTGATATGTATGATGCCATGAAAAAGTGGCTTGCCTATATTCCGACCGTTTCTACGACGCCAGATCTCTTTACGGGATGCTGGACCTATGGCGACTGGCTGGCATTGGATTGGCCGGAGGGCTATGTCCCCGAGAATATTGAGCTCTCAAAGCGGGGATACAGCAAGGATGATCTGGTGTGCAGCGCGTTTTATGCGAATTCCGTAAGCATTGTCATCAAGGTCGGCAGAATTTTGGGCCAAGACGTTAAGGAATACGAGGAGCTTTTGGAACGGATTAAGACCGCATATTGGAACAGGTTCGGCGATCAGCTACAGACGCAGACGGAAAAGGTGCTTACGCTTCATTTTGGACTTGCCAAGGATCCTCAGCTCGTTGCTGATGCGCTGGCAAAGCAGGTTAGGGACTGTGGCATGAAGCTTCAGACGGGTCTAGTTGGAACGCCGTATCTGCTTCATGAACTGAGCCGTTATGGTCATGTTGATATCGCGTGGTCCCTGCTGCTTCGCAAGGAATATCCTGGTTGGCTGTATTCTGTATCAAAGGGAGCCACCACGGTTTGGGAGCATTGGGATGGCATAAAGCCTGACGGGACGTTTTGGGATGATGACATGAATTCCTATAACCATTATGCATATGCATCCGTTGCGGACTGGGTTTTTGGCGTGGCCTGTGGCATCAAGCCTTTGGCGCCAGGCTTTGCGAGAGTTCGCATTGAACCGCACCCTGATGAAAGGCTTGGCAGCTTGAGTGCCACGCTTGACACCGTACATGGAAGAATTCGTTCCAGCTGGAAATATGTGGAACATGGCATTCGCTATGAAATTGAAGTGCCCGTTGAAGCAGAGATTGTGGTGGGCGGAGAATGCAGAATCGTTGGAAAAGGGAAATATATTTTTGGCGAATAAGCTTTTGAAAGGTCTGGGGAGAGATCCCCGGACTTTTTGATTTAGGGTATATTATTGCATGATAATTGCTGGCTTGAATTTTGTGGCAAGATAGTGTATTCTTAGAAATGGTCTGCGTTTTGACAGGGACCTATTAGGAATGGTAAGAAGGAGAACTAAAATGAAAAAGAAAGTCATTTGTAAAATCATGATAACGCTTGCAATGGCGTCCCTTTTGATGGCGATGATGGGCGGCTGTGGTGAGAAAAAGGAGACGAAGGAATCCGATCCAGTTCTGATTTCTGAGCCCATCAGTTCCGCAGCTTCGACGGAAAGCTCAGAAGCAGGAAATGCATCTGAGGATACAGCAAAGCAGCAGGAAAAGCTGACAGACGATCAGATACTCGCTGCAATTCAGAACTACTGCTATGCTGGAAATCCTGAGTTGGAGGATATGGTTAATGCGGGAGAAACCCCTATATATTGGGAGGTTACTTCCAGTAGTGAGAGCGAGGTTGTTGTTCTGTTTAGATCTTACACGGGTGCTTTGATCCGTTATTATGTTGATCCGACCTCTGGCGAGACCTATGTTACGGAGTTCGTTTCAGGAGTTATGACCGAGGAGCAGAGAACGGACGAAACCTTTAACGTAAGAGAGTATCTCTCCTAAGTTTATCATAGCGAAGAATCGGGAAGATTAAGATCTGCCAGATAAGAATTTTTTCTATAACGACTTTAACACCTATGAGCTGAAGAAGAGAAACGCGATCTATGCGTTCTGTGAGGACCTAAAGTCAAAGGGCTTGATCGATGGCATTGGCATGCAGGGCTATTGGGGAATTGATTATCCGAACATCACCAGCGTGACATTCTTTGGACTGAAGGATCATTACGTGGCTGGGGATAAGACCAATGCAAGACTTTTCGATAAGGATTGCAATCCCAAGCCCGCATTTGATGCAGTGCTGTAGATTTTCAAGATGCTCTATCAGGAATAATATTCTGCTTTATCAAGAAGGTATATTGCTTAATCAAGAATGACATTCGCAATAGATAGGGCAGAAAAGATAGGGCAGAAAAGATAGGGCAGAAAAGATAGGGCAGAAAAGATAGGGCAGAAAAGATAGGCTAGAAAAAGATAGAGGAGAAAAATAGAGGAGAAAAGAAAGATGAGCTTTGATGAGACTTTGACAAGAGTAAGAGACCTGGCGAAGCTGGCTAATGTCTCTGGCATGGATTTTCTTGCAGTACAGGTTAACCTGACTGGCGAGGATGGCGGTGTTTTCTATGTTGAAGTGAAGGATGGAAAGATTTCCGCTGAGCCTTATGAGTACAATGACAGAAACTGCACCATCACCATGAGCACAAACGATTTCCACAAGATGCTGGATGGAAAGCTGGATCCCATTCTTGCGTTTACCCTTGGAAAACTAAAGGTTGAAGGAGACATCGGCAAGGCGCTCGAGTTTGCCAAGATCGTGAAATAGTAGCTAGACTCTCTTTTTTATAAAGGGTATTTCTAATCTATAAATGGGCACCGCAGAAACAAACCCGAAGTTGCCGATTTTTTTCCGATTTCGATCCATGCTTTGTCAAAAGGCAACTT
>SVFO01000004.1:131058-163192 GCA_015056795.1 Lachnospiraceae bacterium | reverse complement strand
AGCCTTACCGCTTCCTGGGAGGCAAACTACGAGGAAGCCAAGGAATACTATGAAGACCTCGGGAACCTTATGGTTCCACTCGAATACGTCACTGACACGGGATTCCGTCTCGGACGATGGATCGCGGCACAGCGCGCCGCCTACGCGAAAAAAGAACTTCGCGGACAGGCCGGACTTAACACTGAGCGGATCCGAAAGCTTGAGGCCATCGGCATGTGCTGGCAGAACGCTGACGAACGCGCGTGGGACAGGTCGTACCGCGCGGCGGCGGAGTACTACCGAAAGAACGGCAACCTTGACATCCCGACGGGTTACGTCACCGAGGAGGGAGTAAGCCTTGGCAGGTGGTATCGGAGCATGCGCGACAGATATCAGGACGGAAGCCTTACGGGAGAGAAGATCGAGGCACTCGAACGCATTGGCATGCAGTGGTCCTCCATCTTTTCCAGAAGGTGGGCGGCATGTTATGAACTTGCGAAGAAATACCGCGAGGAACACGGGAACCTTGTCGTTCCGAAAACTTACGTCACAGAGGACGGTACGAGGCTTGGCATCTGGATCTGCGGACAGCGCGATGCCTACGCAAAGGGGAGACTTACCGAGGCGCAGATCAAGAGCCTGGAAGAGCTCGGCATGTCCTGGGACCGCAGCGAGAGCAAGTGGGAGCAGGGGTACAATGCGTGTCTAAAATATGTCAGGGAGCACGGCGACGTCAACACCATCACCGAAAGCTACCAATTCGAAGGATTTCGCCTCGGACAGTGGCTTCGCACGCAGCGCACCCGCTACGGCGACGGTAAGCTCTCAAAGGAGCGAACCGAAAGACTGGAAGCCCTCGGCCTCCGCTGGAGCCTTCAGGAAGCCCTCTGGGAGGGCGGCTTTGGACATGCGCTGCAATTCGCAAGGGACAACGGGAGCCTTAAGGTTCCGACCGGGTACGAATGCGAGGATGGATTCAAGTTGAAAACATGGCTGAATAATCAGGCTGCAAGACATAAGAACGGCAAAATGTCGAGAGAACAGGCCGAACGGCTCGAGAGGATTGGGATGAAATGGGGAAGAGGGTAAAGTGAGATTTATATGAGCTCTTGTGAAAGCAAGGGCTCATTTTCGGGTAAAGAGAATTAAAACAGAGCAGCATTCATTTTTGAGAGGTAATAAACATGAGGGACTTCACTAAGGATCCTAGATTTACAGGAATTATACCATTTGAAAAGCGAGTATGGCTATCATCTCCTACGATGCATGGAGAGGAATTGAAATGGATTCACGACTGTTTTGAAACGCTGGTGGAATAATAGGAACAACTGCCTTGGAGCCTTATAGAATAAGGGCTTTCGAAAAATAGGTATATTAATTGTACTCCTTATAAAGGAGATTTTTAGATAGCCAAACCAGAGAATGATCATCATTTTCGCTGTTGAGGCCAAGCATATTTTGAGAAGTGTATTGGAATTGGATGAAAAGTATATAGCAACAGTTGTAATTAGCAGGGATCTGGAAGGTGCAACCATGATAAAAGGTTTACAACATATATCAATGATAGTTTCATCGGAAAAATCAGTGGCCTTTTACGAAATGCTTGGTTTCAGGGAGAAATTCAGAAAGGAACGAGGTTACGATACGGTTGTTGCTCTGGAAGGATTTGACATTAAGTTACTCTTGTTTGTAGATCCGAAGCATCCTGCGCGAGCAACGGACCCGGAGAACATTGGATTTCGGAATCTTGTATTGCATGTAGATAATTTGGAAATAACCATTGAAGAAATAAAAAAGGTAGCGGAGGAATCAAACCTGCATGTTGAGTTTGGGCCGATCCTGAAGGATTGGCATGATTCCAGATTAGTTTTTCTAAAAGATCCGGATGGCTTGCCTATCGGATTGCATGAATGACAGGAATGTTTGATAAGTAAAGGGAATTGGAGAAAAATATGCATCCATTGATCATTATTCTTTTGGTATTAGTAGCCATGGCAGCAATAATCGGCTTGGTGGCGATTGTAAAGCAGCCAAGCAGTGTTTACAAGAATCGACCGGAAGAAAGAAATCCCATGGAGGGGAAGAAGGTAATCTTTGTTGAAAATGAAAATGAACCTGCAAATGCTGATGGCGTAAAAGGTCATCTTGAAGCTGTTGGAAATTCGGAACATCGTGCCGGTTTTTATGAGAAATTTGTTAAGCGGTTATTTGACATCGTACTTAGTTTGGGAGGGTTAATCGTCCTTTCTCCGATTTTCCTTGGTTTATCAATTGCTATAGTAATAGATGATCCAGGACCGGTATTCTTTACACAAAAGAGGGTTGGTAAGAATAAGAGGTACTTTAAGCTACATAAATTCCGCAGCATGAAAATGAGTACGCCGCATGATCGGCCGACGCACATGTTGGAGAATCCGGAGCAGTATATAACAAAAGTCGGCGGCTTTATAAGAAGGCACAGTTTGGATGAATTACCGCAGATATGGGATATTTTGATAGGTAATATGTCGGTGATTGGGCCTAGACCGGGACTGTGGAATCAGGACTTGTTGACGGCAGAAAGAGATAAATACGATGCAAACGATGTAAAACCTGGCTTGTCGGGGCTTGCCCAGATTAGCGGGAGGGATGAACTGGAGATTCCAGATAAAGCTAAGCTTGATGGAGATTACTGCAAGAGTATTGGATTCAAAATGGATGTCAAATGCTTTTTGGGGTCAGTAGGAGTGCTTGGCGGGGATGAAAGTGTAGTAGAAGGTGGTACGGGGAAAAAACATGAAATTTAAATCGGTTTTGTTTTTTTAATGTCTCCCTAAGTGTTGCTTATAAAACCCTGACAGACAGGTCTTGCTCAGATTAACGGAAGAGATGAATTAGAGATACCTGAAAAGGCCAAACTTGACGGGGATTATTGTAGGAACATTGGATTGAAAATGGATGTCGAGTGTTTCCTTGGCTCACTTGGTGTATTTGTTGGTGACGAAAGCGTTGTAGAAGGTGGTACAGGAAGAATTAGTAAACACTAAGATTGATCAAGAAAATAATCTAAAGAGTATGTATTTTTGATACTTTTTTAAGGCGACCTAAATAAGAATAAGCATTAATAGTCGTATGATGCTTGATTTGGAGATGCGGGAAAAATATTTGATATCCTTATCTGCATAAGAACGGACAGTTATGATAAAACTTCATGGAATTTGATAAATGTATCTCGGAGTATGCAATAGTTGGAGCCCAAAATGGAACTGGCGAGATATAAAAAGGAGTATGGATGAAAGTAAATACACTTGGAAATACGGGGATTAAAATATCTGAGCTCGGTTATGGTTGTGCTGCTCTGTTTGGAAAGAATGTGATAGGAAAACAGGGACTATCAGAAGAAGATGCGTTTAGAATTATTAAAACAGCATTCGAAAATGGAATTAATTTTTTTGATACGGGATTTAATTATGGATATGCTGAAGAACGACTGGGAAGAATTTTATCACGACTTTTTGAACAAAAAATGATTACGAGAAACGACATAGTGATAGAGACGAAATGCGGGGAAACATTAAATGAGAATGGTACATATGGAGGTTATGATTGGTCCTCAGATTGGATAAAAAAATCAGTTGAAATAAGCCTTAAGAGGATGAACATTGATTATATTGATTTGTTAGCAATGCATGGTGGAACGCCTGAGGATTGTACTGATAAATTGATAAATACATTTGAAAACCTAAAGGCAGAGGGCGTTATTCGGGCGTATGGAGTTAATACTTTTGATGATACATTTCTTGATTGGATTTGTAAAAAGAAATGCTTTGACTATGTCATGCTTGATTACAACATTATGAAACAGCATAGGGAAGATATTATTCAAAGAATGTATGAAAATGGGATAGGAATTTTAGCAGGAATGGCATTAGGACAAGCATTGTTCGCAAAGAAAAAGATAAAAAATAGAAATGACTTGTGGTATTGGTTAAGGGCATTTGTCAATTTCCGTAATAATATGCAGAGAGGTAAGGACTTTAGGTTTTTGACAAAACAAGAAGGGTTTTCTGGGAATCAATTGGCGTTAAGGTATGTTTTGGATAATCCATATGTTTCATCTGCAGTATTTAGCACTATAAGTATTGAACATTTGAGAGATGATTTAAGCGCTGTTAATATCGAAATGCCAGATAGTATAAGAAGGGCAATTAAGGATAGAGCATAGGATACAAGGAAGTGGAGAATATGATTAATGATATAAGTGGGAAAAAAATATTATTTTTTTCTCCTGCTTTTTTTAAGTATGAAAATATGATCGCTGATAAGATGTGTGAAATGGGCGCAGAAGTTGACATGTATGATGTAAGATCTGTAACGGGTGCTTTTCAGCGTGCACTTCTTAAAATATCACCTTCTATCTTTGGAAACAGATCGCTGCGATATTATGAAGATATTATTAAGGATAATCTTCATAAGGATTATGATTATATATTAATTGTTAAGTGTGACATGACACCAATTTCTATTCTTGAAAAGTTTAGAACGGTATATCCAAATGCCAAATTGTGCCTGTATCTATGGGATTCCATAAGTAATATTCCCGGGGTATTGGGAAAACTTCATTATTTTGATACTCTTCATTCATTTGACTTAAATGATTGCGAGAAATATTCGAATCTTAAGTTTAGACCGCTATTTTTTGGCGATCAATTTAGAAAAGAGGTCAAAGAAGGGAATTACAAGTATGATATAAGTTTTTTGGGTACTATTCATTCGGACAGATATGCTGTTATTAGACAAATTCAAAAGATAGCAGAAAAAAATAATTTAAATTGTTATTGGTTTATGTATCTTCAGAGTAAATTCATTTTTTATTTTTATAAGCTAATCCATAAGGAGTTCAGAGGTGTTTCTGCAGAAACATTTAGTTTTGAAAAAATGCTTGCTAGTGATATCGCTCAAGTTGTTGATGAAAGCAGAATCATTCTTGATATTCAGCACCCCAAACAAACCGGCTTAACAATGCGAACCATCGAAATGATAGGGATGAATAAGAAATTAATAACAACAAATGACAGTATAAAAAATTATGATTTTTATAATGAGAATAACATTTGCATAATTGATAGGAAAAATGTTACTTTACCGGATAATATACTTGGCGGATCATATATTGCTCTGCCTGATAAAATATATGAGAAGTATAGTATAAAAAACTGGATTCTAGAGGTGCTGAGTTAGAGGGATAAGAATATGAAGATTGCATTACATAAATATTTGTGGGCGGCCAGAACAATATTACGGAAGTTTTCTTTTGGCAAAATCGGGAAACAAACATATATGGGACCGCCAATAGGGTTGATAGGAGCAAAGAATATTTTTCTTGGCGATAGGGTTAGAATTCAACCTGGATGTAGGTTGGAAACCTTTGATGGAGGGAAAATTATTATTGGAAATGGTGTGTCAATAGGGCAAAATTTTCATTGTACTTCTAGTGGAATACTACTAATTGGTGATAATACTACTATTTTGGGAAACACATTTATTACGAATATTGATCATGACTATACAGAAATTGGAAAACACATTCTTGAACAAAAGAGAATGGTTAAAGAAACTACAATTGGGGATAATTGTTTTATAGGATATGGAGCTGCAATTCAAGCAGGGACAGTATTGGGGAAACAGTGTGTAGTAGGTGCGAATGCGGTGGTTAGGGGTGAATTCCCGGATTATTGTGTAATCGTTGGAGTGCCTGGTAGAGTTGTTAAGCGATATAATCTTAAAACTAATACATGGGAAAAAGTGGCACACTAATTATTCCTGTTATGGAGGGCGAAATGTCAGATTTAGTAAGCGTAGTTATTACAACATTTAATCGTGATGAAGAGGTTATTAAAAAAGCGATCAATACCGTTAGAAATCAAACATATAAAGAAATAGAGATTATCATTGTTGATGATAATGGGGAAAAACACCCAGATATTTCTAAAAACATTGAAAAATGTATTTCAGATTTTAAGGATGTTGTATATGTAAAGAATGACAAAAATAAAGGTGCATGTGCTGCCAGAAATACGGGAATAAGTGTTGCCAAAGGGCAGTTCATTGCATTTTTGGATGATGATGATACTTGGGAAAAAAGGAAAATAGAGTTGCAAATGGAAAAGTTTACTGAGGAGGTAGGCTTTGTATATTGCGGAATGAATGTGATTTATGAAAATACTGGAAAGGAAGTTAAATGGCCGGCAACGGAACACTCTGATCCAGTTATTTCATTGTTAAAGAAAAACTATGTTGGAAATACCTCATGCGGGATTGTTAGGAAGTGTATTGCCGAAAAGGTTAATGGTTTTGATGAACAATTAAAATCGGGACAAGATCAGGATTTTTGGATAAGACTTGCACAAGTATGTAAATTTGCTTATGTTGACGAATGTTTAGTAAACTATACCTTTTTAGGGAAAGGGAGCATAACAAAGAATCAAAGAATCAAACTTGAGAGCAACTTGTATCTTTATAAAAAATATAATAATATCATCAAATCAGATTTGGGATTATTTATATTATTCAAAATGAAAATAACAAAATGTCGTTTGGTAAATTTTCTTCATCGTTAAATATTCTATATATGTGATTTTGGCACCAATAATAGTCTTTGAGGATAGTAATTAATGAAAACCATTATAGTATATATTAAGAGTATGGCAGCAGCTGGTGGTATAGAAAGGGTCATTTCTAACCTGATTGGTGTTTGGGAAAAGAAGTATCATGTTATCTTGCTTGTAAAGGACGATGAAGAAAAATCATTCTATGATTTACCCAAAGGAATCGAGTGGATCAGCATACATGAACCCTTGGTATTAAATATGAAGAATAGATTGCAAAGAGTAATCTCCGTCTTTGGCAATTCTATTAGATCACATAGAAAATTAAAAAGAGTATTAAAGGAACTTTCTTTTGATTATATTTATACGACCACATCGCTAAATGGATTGGAGGTCTATTTAGCAAATCCTAGATATAGGAGAAAGATGGTTGTGAGCGAGCATGCTTCAGCTTATGCCGTTAACGGAGTTTATCAAAGAATAAAGAAGTTTTTATATCCAAAAGTCTATTGTGTTTCTGTTCCTAATAAGATGGATTGCGAGTTATATGAAAAATGGAAGTGTAACACAGAGTATGTGCCACATCTTGTTTCTTTTAGAGAACCACAAAGAAATAGGCTGGATACGAAAATTGCGTTAAACATAGGAAGATATACAAATGATAAAAGACAAATAGATTTAATAGAGATTTGGAGTAAAATTGAGAATAAGAATGGATGGGTTTTATGGATTGTAGGATCAGGTGAACTACAACATGAGTTGGAAAATGCAATAAAAATGCATAATCTCGAAGAGACAGTAAGATTGATCCCTCCAACTACTAATATAAAAGATGTTTACAAACAAGCTTCATTGTTTTTATTCACTTCACGCATGGAAGGATTTGGGATGGTCCTGTTAGAAGCAATGGCCTTTGGTATTCCGTGCGTATCATATGATTGCCCTAGTGGCCCAAGGGATGTAGTTAAGGATCATTTTAATGGTAGATTAATAGACAATGGAAATAAGTCACAATTTGTTTCTGCTGTACAAGAAATTATATCTGGTGATGAAGTTGAATTGCAACAATACGGGGAAAACGCATTCTCTACTGTAAATAAATGGGATAATGATGGTATAAAAACTAAATGGGAGAAGATTTTCAGCGAATAGCTAATTCGTAAAAACAGTGATATCAAATTAATAGATTTAATTAGAGGAAGAATTTATGGAAATATCATGTATTATGTCCAACTACAATACGCCTGCTGAATATCTGCACGCGTCTATTCAGAGTATTTTAAGTCAAACGATGGGAGATTTTGAATTGATCATAATTGACGATGGATCAACAGATGCTTCATTGGAAATTATAAAGGATTATGCTCAGAAAGATAGCAGAATTGTGCTGGTTGAGAATGGTAAGAATTGTGGGCTTCCATATTCATTAAACAGAGGGATCGATAAGGCACAAGGTAGATATATAGCAAGAATGGATACGGATGATATATCACTGCCAGACAGATTTAGGTTGCAAAAAGAGTATTTGGATTCTCATAGCGACATTGATGTGTTAGGCGGTTTCGCTTTGTGCTTCGGAAAACAAAAAGGTTATAGTATAACTCCGTTTTATGATTTTGAACATTGTAAATGCGCGATGTTGTACGCTTCAAGTTTGCCGCATCCGACTGTAATGATGAGAAGAGATTTTTTGCAAAATAATAGCTTACGATATAACGAGACTTTTCGAAGTGCTCAGGATCTTGAACTATGGTCTAGATGTTTGGAATATGGAAAAGTAGAAGTATTAGATAGTGTTTTATTGTTATATCGAATTCATGGAAATCAAATATCTGTTGGAAAAAGAGAACAGCAAAAACAATTTGTTAAGCAAGTATGTCAAAGACAGATTTCTAATCATATTAAGAAAAATGTGACCGATGAAGAATTAGAGTTACACCTAATATTGTCTGGATATAATAAAATGGATGAGAATAACGCCATACAACTTTTTAGGTGGGTTGAGCAAGTAATAAAATCTAGTGACAACTATTATAATGGTAAGGCGCTAAAAGATATAATGAATTTGAGATTTTATATGTTGCTAGTAAAGAGTAATATTAATTTGTTTATGAAACTCAAAATATGTTTTTTGCAAAGAAGCATCCTAAATTTAAATTTTTTAAAGTACTATATATATAGAAAAAGAGTTATTAAAAAATTAAGTATTCCAGAAAAATATCGTCAAGAAATTTACATGAAAACGGGTGAATAAATATGAATAAAGTAGTAGTGGCAGAGTATATAACCGAAATAGTTGACAATGGAGCTGAATCACTTATAAGAGATTATGCAATTATGATGGATCGTTCAAAAATTGAACCAATAGTAATTGTACATAGATATCATCCTGAATCCGCTAATGAAAAATTACTGAGAGAAAACAATGTGAAAATCATCGCTTTATACCCTCATTGGAATCTTCCGGTACGGATAATAAAAAAAATGACTGAAAAATGGTATATTCCGTTTAAACTTAATAGGATCATAAAAAAAGAGAAAATTCAAGTGGTTCATGCGCATATGCGCGTCCTTAAATACCTTACAAGAGTATCTAAGGATGTACGGCTTTTATATACATGTCATAATATTGCAGAGAACTTTGTTGGCATTTCTGAACCTCGCGAACATCAGGCGGCTAAATTACTGATTGAAAATAATAATCTACAGATGATTGCACTTCATGACGAAATGCGAAAGGACATTAATAAGATTTTTTCGATAAATAGTACTGTTGTGGTGCGAAATGGTGTATGTTTTTCGAGATTTCAAAATGTAAATCAGACTAAAGAACAAATTCGTGAAAAAATAGGAGTACCAAAGAACAAGTTTGTTATTGGTCATGTAGGGAAATTCTTTGCTCAAAAGAATCATGAATATCTGATTGATGTTTTTTCCGAAGTTATTAAAAAGCGAGAGGATGCTTTTTTGCTTCTAGTTGGTGCCGGAGAGTTGCTGGAGAAAATCACTGATAAAATAAAGAGATTAGAGTTAGAAAATAATGTATTGATTCTATCGCATAGATCTGATATCCCTGAATTGCTGAAAGCAATGGATGTATTTCTGTTTCCGTCATTATTTGAAGGTTTACCAGTTAGCCTTATAGAGGCACAAGCAGTTGGACTGAGGTGTGTTTGCTCAGATACAATAAATCCTGAAGCTTTTGCTTCTGAAAATACGATAGCTTTGTCTATTAAAAGTTCTCCATCTGAATGGGCCAATGTAATATTAGATGATTCTATTAAGGGTAAAGCGGTCGTTGGATTAGATGAATATAACATGGAAACTGAGATAAAAAAATTGGAGAGATTGTACTTGAATGGAGTCTAGAACAAAAAACACTAAGCGAAACATTACTGCTGGATTGATTAAGCAATCTTTAAGCATTGTACTTCCTTTTATTATTCGCACGATAATTATTTATACCCTAGGAGAATTATATCAGGGCTTAAATGGGCTTTTTACATCAGTCCTCCAAATGTTAAGCCTAGCCGATTTAGGTTTTTCAACAGTTGTAATATACATTTTGTATAAACCTATTGCCGATAATGATTCAGACCAAATATGTGCGATAATTGCGTTTTTAAGAAAAATATATAAAATTGTTGGAATTGTTGTAATAATTATTGGCCTTGCGATAATGCCCTTTTTGTCAAAGATAATTCATGGGGATTGCCCGGGAGATATCAATATTTATGTATTGTATTTGTTATATTTGGCAAATTCTACAGTATCATACTTCTTTTTTGCATATAAGAGTGCTTTACTAAATGCATTACAACAGGAATCAATTGTTAGTAATATTTATTCAGCCGTATCCGTATGCGTGAAACTTATTCAAATTGTAATTCTTTTAGTCTTTAGAAACTATTATTTGTTTGTAACAATTACGATATTAGGATCAATAATTAATAATATTGCGGTGCAAATTGTTTCAAACAGATTATATCCGAACTATCAGCCTAGAGGAATAATAAGCACAGACTTAAAGGAAGTATTTGTAAAACAAATAAAAGGTATAATGATTAATAGAATTGCGGATACAGCCAGAAATTCTTTCGATAATATTATTTTATCTGCATTACTGGGATTGTCTGTAGTCGCAGCATACGATAATTATTACTATATTTTTTCGGCAATATATGGGGTCTCATTAGTGGTGTCTCATGCAATGCAAGCTAGCGTAGGTAATAGTCTTGTAACAGAGACTGTTGAAAAAAACTATAGTGATTTAAGAAAGTTTACATTCATTTACACCTGGTTTACTGGACTTTGCACGATATGCTTGGTTTGTTTGTATCAGCCCTTTATGAGTATTTGGATGAAAGAAAAACCAAGTCTTATTCTACCAAATGGTGTTATGGTTTTGTTTGCGATATATTTCTTTGCTATAACTATGAATAACATAAGAAATTTATACGCTAATGGTAACGGTTTGTTTTGGGAAATGAGAACTTGGTATGTGGTTGAAGCAGTTGCTAATCTTATTTTGAATGTAAGTCTGGGAATTTTGTTTGGAATATCAGGTATTCTCTGGGCAACTATCATAACTATTTTGCTTTTCAATTTTTTCGCAAGAACCAGGATCCTTTTTGATAAGTATTTTAAGAGCTCACCAATTTCGTATTATTGGCAATATGGGAAGTATTTTATTACAACATGTATTGGAGCCTTGTTAAGTTATTGCTGTTGTAATTTTATTAATGACCATGGAATAATTAGTTTTTTTATAAAAGTAATTTTATGCATGATCGTACCTAATTTGTTTTATTTTCTTGTTTATCATAGGGATAAGGAATTTAAGGATTCTATTGGATTTATTAGAAGGATTATTCTTAGAAAATAGTGCGTTTATGAGGAATAAGCATGACTAGTGCAAGGTTTAAGGAAAATATTGGCTTTTTAGCATTAGACATTATAGCAGGCGGATTAGTGATTTGGACATATGTAATCCAAAAAGATGATTTGGAGCAAGCCATAAATTTAATTAGAATTGCAGTATACCTTTCATGGTTTACAAATATCTTTTATGCTCTGAAAGATGTAGTTCAACGATTTGCTTTTATGCTATTTAATGTGGCATTTTTTATTCTTTTATTAGGTAGAACCGCCTTTTTTATGTTTTCAGATCGTCTAAACTATAATTGGGGATTTGAAAATATTTATATGGATTCGGTGTATGCCACATTCGTAATGATGTATATTAGCCTTACGGCAATGTTACTAGGATTTATGATTACTAAAGAAAATAAATCACAAACATTTTCTCTTTCGAAAAATGTAAATAAGAGTAATGTGGCTAATCCGGAAAAACTAAACGAATATAGGAAAATTGCTATTTGGATTTACTATCTTGCAATGCCTTTTGCATATGCTATTATTTTTGAAAAATATACATATATTTCGACTCATTCATATGTGAATTATTATCTTGAATATAAAACAAATATGCCAGTATTTATTGTTGCACTTAGTAATATGTGTACTATTGCGTTTTGTGCATATTTGGCTACTTACCCGGAAAAAACCAAATGTAAATTACATATAATGTCATTTGCGATTATGACAGGAGTATCATTACTGACGGGTGGACGGGCAGATTTCGTAAAAGCTTTTTTGTTGTTATTAGCTTACTTTTTTTTGAGAGAAGCCACGGGAGAAGAAAAATGGATTGACAAAAAGATGGTAATTACTATGTCGATAGCGGTTCCACTCTTAGTTGTTGGAACAGTTGCAACGGCAACAATTAGGCTCGGGGAAGCGTATTCGTTTGAAAGCATAGGAGATTCATTCCTTTCGTTCTTTCTGAGTAATGGTGTCTCGGCAAAAGTGGTTGCATTTTCTGTTGAATTAAAAGAAACAGTAACTGGGGTGAAATTTTATTCGCTTTATTCAATTACAGATTTATTTAGAAATAATAAACTGATTCAATTTATTCACCCTTTTCAGATTTATTATAGCGGGACTGTAGAAAAAGCACTACAAAGTAATAGTTATGCAAGCTTTGTTTCATTTAGTAAAATATATGATGCGTATTTTCGTGGAAATGGCTTGGGAACAAGTTACCTTGCAGAACTGTATATGGATTTTGGATATATCGGCGTTGCATTAGGAAGTATATTAATAGGTTTTTCCTTGAAATCAATAACTAGAGCACTTGTGAAAGAAAAAAGATTTGTTCCTAGTTGGATTTATATTATGATGCTAAGACAATTAATATATATTCCTAGAGATTGTTTCTCTTCATATATTGTTGCAGCTTTTAATGTTACTTCAATTTTAACGATATTAATTATACTTTTGGGAACAAAAGTTTTATATAGACATAAAAAATGAGGCTCAATCTAATATTTTGGGTAATTACTAATTGAGTAAAATTATTAATAGATTAAGGAGAATACATATGATTACCGCAAAAAAACTTATTCGCTACGCTTTAGATCCTTCATATCGTTTTATTATGAATGCTGGAATGGGAAAATATGATTCATGGTCTGATGAAAAATACCTTCAACATATGTTTAAGGCGAAAATGCATCAGAAATTAGACCTTTCCAATCCAATTACATATAGTGAAAAACTTCAGTGGTTAAAATTATACAATAGAGATCCTTTGTATACAACGCTTGTTGATAAATATGAAGTAAAGAAATATGTATCTGATAAAATAGGTAGTCAATATATCATTCCAACGCTTGGTGTTTGGGATAGATTTGAAGATATTGATTTTGACAAATTGCCTAATCAATTTGTGCTAAAATGTACTCATGATAGTGGGGGGCTTGTTATTTGTAAAGATAAGGAATCACTTAACATTGATGAGGCAAAGAGAAAAATCACTAAAAGTCTAAGAACAAATTATTACCTTTTAGGACGAGAATGGCCCTACAAAAATGTTAAACCAAGAATAATTGCTGAAGAATTTAAGGAAGATGCAAAAACCGCTGAATTGCGTGATTACAAGTTCTTTTGTTTTGACGGCGTAGTCAAAGCTTTATTTATCGCAACAGATAGACAAGATAAAACAACTGATACTAAATTTGATTTTTTTGATTCCAATTTTAATCATTTACCTTTTACAAATGGACATCCAAATGCAAAGATAATACCAGAAAAACCTATACATTTTGATGAGATGAAGGAACTTGCTAGTATCCTTTCAGAGGGAATGCCACACGTAAGAGTTGATCTTTACGAAATAAACGGTGAAATTTATTTCGGTGAAATGACTTTTTTCCATCATGGCGGAATGGAACCTTTTGTACCTGCGATTTGGGATAAAACATTTGGAGATTGGATAAAACTTCCTCTTCCGAATAAAAGATAGTTATTTCTTTTGCTTCAAGGATGTTGGGAAAAGCATTTATGTTGTTTAGAAGAATGCAAAGTGCTGATGATTCAGTCTTTAGTGGAATATAAGAAACTAAAAGTAGTACGTGTAATCACATAAGATAATATTTTTTTACGACACAGCGAAAGCGAGAATTGTTTTTAGATTACAGTTACAAAAATAAAAAGGAAAGCATGTGTAGAATTATGAAGAAGATACTGATAACAGGAGGCGCTGGTTTTATAGGATCTTGGATAGTAAATCAGCTCTTTAACAATGGTAAATGGGAAATAACTGTTCTTGATAATCTGACGGAACAAATTCATGGCAGTGATTGGCAGAATTCGTATCTCTATAAATCAGTTGTAGGGAAATGTCATTTTATTAGAGAATCAGTATGCAATCTATCTGCTGTTCAGCAAGCAGTTTGTGATTGCGAGTATATTATTCATCTTGCTGCAGAAACCGGAACAGGTCAATCCATGTATCTGATAAATCAATATAATTCTACAAATATAATGGGAACATCTAATATTCTACAAGCTATTTCATTGGCAGGCAAGAAGAATAAGGTAAAAAAAATCATACTGTCATCATCACGATCAGTTTACGGTGAAGGTAAATATCTTTGTCCTCAATGTGGTGTAGTGTACCCAAATGGGAGAAGCAAAGAAAAGATGTTAGCAGGCGATTTTGCTTTTTATTGTCCGCATTGCGGAAGTAAAATGTCACTATTGCCAACTACAGAGGATTCAGATATTAAGCCAGCATCACTATATGCATTTACCAAATATGCACAAGAGATGATGTTAAAAACAATGTGTCCAGCGATGGGAATAGATTATACAATATTTAGATTTCAAAATGTATATGGTGTGGGGCAAAGCCTGAAAAACCCATACACGGGAATATTGTCGGTTTTTTCAACGCTAATGCTTGAAAACAAACCGGTAAATATTTTTGAAGATGGTCTAGAAAGTAGGGATTTTATTAATGTAAAGGATGTGGCAAGAGGCGTCATATGCAGTCTTGAAAATGAATGTTGCAATGGAGAAACTATAAATATAGGAAGTGGTATTAATACTAGCGTTATTGAGATTGCTACAATGCTTAAAAAGTATTATGATAGTGAATCTGATTTAACGGTGACTGGTGATTTTCGCATTGGAGATATAGCGCATAATAAAGCAGATATTTCTAAGGCTCAGAATATTCTTGGTTTCGTACCCAAGATTAACTTAAGTGAAGGATTAAAAGAGTTTTGTTCATGGGTCATTAGCCAAGATAAAGATGGTAGTAGATACGAAAAGTCTCTTTGTGAAATGGAGAATGCAGGAATGTTTATTCGTAAGAGTTGAAGAATTCTCATTAATGATAAGTCTTCATAATTTTTTACGCTATGATGTCAGTCATAAGATACGCATATGTTTGGGCATATGAACTGTGAATATGTTATGACGAAACAGCAAATAAATTCCGAAAGGAATAGATTTATGACATCAGAGACAATTAAAGAGAAGGGAAAAGAGGAATTCAATTATGAAAATACTAGTAACGGGCGCAAATGGCTATTTAGGACAAGGGATCGTTAAGCATATTTTAGATAGTGGGAATAGTGTCGTGGCGGTTGATTTTAAAGGAGAAAATATCGATAGTAGGGCAGAAAAATATGTTTGTGATTTGTTTTCTGTAGAAAACCCATATGATTATTTTGGACAACCAGATGTTCTGCTTCATTTAGCCTGGCGAGATGGGTTCGTACACTACTCCGATGCACATATCGAGGATTTACCCAAACATTATAAATTTTTAAAGGCATTTGCACAGTCAAATGTTAATGTAATTGCTTGCATGGGATCAATGCATGAAATAGGTTTTTATGAAGGATGCATAAAAGAAGATACTCCTTGTAAGCCTACTACACCTTATGGTATCGCAAAAAATACCTTAAGATTACTTACGGATGAACTTTGTAAACAGAATAATAAAAAGTTTATGTGGCTCAGGGGGTATTATATTGTTGGAAATAGTCAATTTGGATGCTCAGTATTTTCTAAGATAACAGCTGCAGAATCTGAGGGGAAAGAAGAATTTCCATTTACAATGGGACAAAATCAGTTTGATTTTGTTGACTATGAAGATTTTTGTGAGCAGGTTGCACGTAGTGTAGAACAAGAAGAAATATTAGGTGTAATTAATATTGGTTCAGGATATCCTGAAAGATTGTCAGAAAGAGTTGAGAGATTTATTAACGAAAATGGTTATAAAATCAGATTAAAGTATGGAGCATTCCCAGATCGGCCTTATGATTCAAAGGCGGTATGGGGAGATGTTAGCAAAATAAGTAGGATTCTTAATGGTAATTGTCAAAGGAACTGATGACTCGATATTGCTGAAATTCTAGAAGATAAGTGTGGAGTGAGGAAGCAGAGATGAATTCAAATAGAATACTAATTATAGGTGCTGGAACTTTTTCGACGGAAGTAGAGGAGTTAGCCATGCTTCTCGGATATAATGAGATTTTCTTTTTGGATGATTATGCATTATCTCCATCAGTAATTGGAAAAATAAAAGATATGGGCTCTAAACGGAAGGAATTCAACACTGCCATAGTGGCCTTGGGGAATAACGAGAAAAGAAAAGAGTATCATAATTTACTGAAATCATATAATTACAACATACCTGTTCTTATCCATCCAACGGCATATGTTAGTCCTGAAGCGCAAATATGTTCTGGATGTATCATTAGATCTCATGCCGTGGTAAGTAGACATGCAAGGCTTGGAGAATCGGTAATTGTCAATGTGGGAGGATTAGTGGATCATCATTGTGAGATTGGTAACTTTTCCCATGTATTGATGGGCGCGGTAGTTAGAAATGGTGTTAAAATTCCAGAAGGAAGTTGGATAAATGCTAATGAAGTGGTAGAGTAATGCCTTGAATAATCTCTCTGTTTTGATGGTGCAATTTTATGAGGAGAAATAAAAGATGACGAAGGAAAGAGTATTTGGTATTGATAATGCAAGAATTATTGCTACGTTTTTAATTATAATTTCGCATCTTCTTAGTCAAGGTGGGTTGCTTTCATCATTTGACAATTCAACGCAGTATATTATGTTTAGAATACTTAAGTGCTTCGCATTCCCGGCACTAAATATGTATTTGCTGATTTCAGGATATGTTGGGTTGGGAAGTAAACACAGTATTAAAAGACTTTTTTCTTTATATGTAGAAGTATTTTTCTATTCATTAATCATCACGTGTGTGTTTATGTTGATTCATAACTATGTATCATTTTCAGAAATAATAAAGGCAATACTGCCAGTAATGTCAAAACAATATTGGTATTTTTCGGCATATTTTTTTGCATTTTTTATTTTCCCGTATATTGATATGGTTCTTGAACATGTGACAGAAGAACTGGCTACTAAAAACCTAGTAGGTTTGTTCATTTTAGCATCAATCGTAGGAACTTGTGCTAGATTATTTGGAGATCCATTTGGAATTATAAATGGTTACAGCCCTTTATGGATGTGCATAATGTATTATTTTGGCGGTTATATAAGGAAATATGAGAATGGAAAAATAATAAGGTTTTTGCAAAAAAAGGCTATATTGGTATATTTATTTTCTACTATTGTCTCGCTATCCAGTGTATTTGCTATAAGAATCGTAAATAGTTTATGTCATACTTCATTAAATGAAGGAACTTTTCTTTCATATATTACGCCATTTGCTGTATTAGCAAGTGTATCAATGTTGTTATTATGTCTTAAGCGCAGAAATAATAAAGAAAATAGAATAATTACAAATTTATCAAAATTAACATTTGGAGTTTATTTGATACATGTCCATCCTATCATATGGAGCAAGGTTATTAAGGATTCATGTATTTTTCTGTTAGATATTAACCCGATAGTAAGCATGTTTATGCTGATTGCTTTGGCGGCATTAGTGTTCGCAATATTACTCTTCTTAGATTATATTCGGGAATTACTTTTTAAATCATTCAGAGTAAACAAAGTTCTTGATATATTAGAGAATAAATTTTCTGGAAGAAATAATAGATTGATTTAGTAAGTATCATTAAATACTAAGAAACTACATAGGGGGAATAATTTTATGGGGCAGATTAATGTGCTCAAGGATTTGAGTGGAATTGAAGGACTGTGCTTAGTCGTGCCGGCTGTTCATGGTGACAGCCGTGGATATTTTATGGAAACCTATAGCAAGAGGGATATGATGGATGTAGGAATTGACATGGAATTTGTTCAGGACAATCAGTCCATGTCAACCAAGGGAGTATTGCGTGGATTACATTTTCAGAAGCATTACCCGCAAACAAAGCTAGTGAGAGTTATTAAGGGAGAAGTGTTTGATGTGGCAGTGGATTTGCGTGCAAAATCTCCTACATATGGTCAATGGCACGGAGAATTACTAACAGAACAGAATAAGCATCAGTTCCTGATTCCCAGAGGATTTGCACATGGATTTTTGGTGTTGTCCGATATTGCAGAGTTTTGTTATAAGTGTGATGACTTCTATCATCCGAATGATGAGGGTGGTATGGCATGGAATGATCCTGAAATTGGTATAAAATGGCCGAAATTAGTTGGTAAATACAAAGGAACTGCTTCTGCAGAAGGGTATGTTGTTGATGGTGTGGCGTTGACCCTTTCAGAGAAGGATCAGAAATGGTTGGGAATTAAGGATACATTTAAGTTCTGATACACACAAAAATGCGGAAACGATTATTTAGGAGCGAGAAAGGGGTTTTATGAAAGGAATTATACTGGCAGGAGGATCGGGAACAAGACTATATCCGTTAACGAAGGTAACTTCAAAGCAACTATTGCCTATTTATGACAAGCCGATGATTTATTATCCGCTTTCAACTTTGATGTTAGCAGGAATTAGGGATATTTTAATCATTAGTACGCCAGATGATACGCCACGTTTTGAGCATCTACTTGGCGACGGTAGTCAGTTTGGAATAAAGTTGTCATATAAGGTGCAACCTAGCCCAGATGGTCTTGCACAGGCATTCATCCTAGGGGAAGAGTTTCTAAATGGTGAAGCAGGTGCCATGATTTTGGGGGACAATATCTTTTATGGTAATGGTTTCAGAACGCTTCTAAAGGCAGCAGTGAAAGATGCTGAGGAAAATGGAAGGGCAACTGTTTTCGGTTATTATGTGACGGACCCTGAACGATTTGGTGTCGTGGCATTTGATGAAAAAGGTAAGGCGACCTCCATAGAGGAAAAACCGAAAGCATCGAAGTCAAATTATGCGGTGACAGGGTTGTATTTCTATCCTGCTGGCGTTAGTGCGAGGGCAAATCAGGTAAAACCCAGTGCAAGAGGAGAATTAGAGATCACGACATTGAATGAGATGTATTTGAATGACGGACTTTTGGATGTTCAGTTACTTGGCCGAGGTTTCGCATGGCTAGATACGGGCACAATGGTATCCCTATTGCAGGCAGCGAATTTTGTTGAGACGATCCAGGGCAGGCAAGGAATTGTTGTCAGTGCACCTGAAGAAATTGCATACATCAATGGTTTTATAGACAAGGTTAAGTTGATGGAAAATGCCAAGGCATACGGTAAGAGCCCATATGGAGAACATTTGAAGGCTGTGGCAGAAGGAAGAGTAAGATATTAGGCTCATTTATATGCAGGCCGGTGGTAACACTGGCCTAAGCAAATAATTAAGTAATTGGAATGTTATGAACTGAATATACAACCTAAAATCGTGAAAGCAAAACATAAGTATGATGATCTTGTTTCTGAGTATGCCTAGTTGCAGGAAAAGCGCCATCCCAAGAAAAAGGCGGAGCGGATAAAGGAGACGCTGTATTAGGCGTATCAGAAAAGTGAAGGGTAACCAAAGCTCTTGAGGGTTTGCCAAAGTTCGGGCGTTTGTTGGAGAGTACAGGGTTCAAGCCGATAAATTATAAAAGAAATATTAAATCTTTCAAATGACGTTGCGATAAGAAAATGCGAGAATAATTGAGAATAAGTGAGAAATAAAGAGAAAAGATTATCTTGGTTTCCGTGAATTGGTTTGCAAACGGGGACATATAAATTTATTATATGGGATAGTGATTAGCACTCGAATTAAAAGAGTGCTAACAACCAAAAACAAAGGCTGGAAACCACTGAATATAGTGGGAAGAGAGAAAAAAGCAAGGAGGCAGAAAATTATGAAGTTAATACCTTTGGGCGACAGAGTCGTATTAAAGCAGATGGTTGCCGAGGAGACCACGAAGTCCGGCATCATCCTGGCAGGTAAGGAGAAGGAGAGACCCCAGCAGGCTGAGGTTCTGGCAGTTGGCCCCGGCGGCATGGTAGACGGGAAGGAGATCGCCATGCAGGTAAAGGTTGGCGATAAGGTAATCTTTTCTAAGTATGCAGGAACGGAAGTAAAGCTGGATGACGAAGAGTATCTGGTAGTAAAACAGAGCGACATACTGGCTATCATTGAGTAGTGCCAAAACATGACGGGGGAATTGCGAGAGAGCTTGCTCGCGGAGCAATTCACACGGCAATGTTTTGATAGGACGAAAGTCCTCCACGAAATAAATCCGAACAATGTGAGGATTTATGAGTGGGCACTACTCATACTAAATTAAATGAAATATAAATATCGGAGGTAAAACATCATGGCTAAGGAAATTAAATATGGCGCGGAGGCACGCGCCGCATTGGAGGCTGGCGTAAATCAGCTGGCTGATACCGTAAGAGTAACCCTTGGACCTAAGGGCAGAAACGTAGTTTTGGATAAGAGCTTTGGCGCACCCCTCATCACGAATGACGGCGTGACCATCGCAAAGGAGATTGAACTTGCTGACCCTTTTGAGAACATGGGCGCGCAGCTTGTGAAGGAAGTTGCCACGAAGACAAATGATGTTGCCGGTGATGGTACCACGACCGCAACCGTTCTTGCACAGGCAATGATCAATGCAGGCATGAAGAACCTTGCTGCAGGTGCTAACCCCATCATCCTGAGAAAGGGTATGAAGAAGGCAACGGATTGTGCCGTAGAAGCCATCGCAAAGATGAGCCAGAAGGTCAATGGCAAGAATCACATTGCAAGAGTTGCAGCCATCTCCGCAGGAGATGACGAGGTTGGACAGCTCGTTGCAGACGCCATGGAGAAGGTTTCCGGAGACGGCGTCATCACCATCGAGGAGTCCAAGACCATGCAGACCGAGCTTGACCTGGTAGAAGGCATGCAGTTTGACAGAGGTTACATTTCCGCATACATGGCAAGTGACATGGATAAGATGGAGGCCGTTCTTGACAATCCTTACATCCTGATCACCGACAAGAAGATTTCCAACATTCAGGAGATTCTGCCTTTGCTTGAGCAGATCGTTCAGTCCGGCGCTAAGCTCCTCATCATCGCTGAGGACGTAGAGGGCGAGGCTCTGACCACCCTGATCGTAAATAAGCTGCGTGGCACCTTCAATGTTGTAGCAGTGAAGGCACCTGGCTATGGCGACAGAAGAAAGGCTATGCTGGAGGATATCGCAATCCTGACCGGCGGTACCGTGATCTCCTCCGAGCTTGGATATGAGCTTAAGGATGCTACCCTGGATCAGCTTGGCCATGCAAAGAGCGTTAAGGTTCAGAAGGAGAACACCGTCATCGTTGACGGCGAGGGCGACAAGGAGGCTATCAAGGCTCGTATCGCTCAGATCAAGAATCAGATCGAGGAGACCACCTCTGATTTCGACAGAGAAAAGCTTCAGGAGAGACTGGCTAAGCTCGCCGGCGGCGTAGCAGTGATCCGCGTAGGTGCTGCAACCGAGACCGAGATGAAGGAAGCCAAG
The DNA here is from genome assembly GCA_015056795.1 of Lachnospiraceae bacterium. Classification (GTDB taxonomy): domain Bacteria; phylum Bacillota; class Clostridia; order Lachnospirales; family Lachnospiraceae; genus Acetatifactor. Next base: position 141,419 of record SVFO01000004.1, on the reverse strand, counting down.
CTGCGCATGGAGGATGCTCTTGCAGCGACCAGAGCAGCCGTTGAGGAAGGCATCATCTGTGGTGGTGGTTCCGCATATATCCACGCTGCCAAGGAAGTTACGAAGCTGGCTGATACCCTTGAGGGAGACGAGAAGACGGGTGCTTACATTGTTGTAAAGGCACTGGAGGCTCCTCTGTTCTATATCGCTGCAAACGCAGGTCTTGAGGGAAGCGTTATCATCAATAAGGTTCGCGAGTCTGAGGTTGGCGTAGGCTTTGATGCCCTGAAGGAGACTTACGTAAACATGGTAGAGGCAGGCATTCTGGATCCCGCAAAGGTTACCAGAAGCGCACTGCAGAACGCTACCAGTGTTGCAAGCACCCTGCTGACCACGGAGAGCGTTGTTGCAAACATCAAAGAAGAAACCCCTGCAATGCCTGCCGGCGCCGGCATGGGCGGCATGATGTAAGCACTCACGGCGAAAAACAAGCGCCCCTGCATGGCAGGGGCATTTGTTTTTCGTGAGTGCTTACGAAACAAAAATGTGACGCGAAGCGGCACAAGAAGCGCCGAGAGGCGCGGTTTTTGTGAGTATATTGTAAGCAAAAGCATGGTGCGAAGCACTATGGAGAGCACCGAAGGTGCGGATTTTGCGAATATTACCTAGAAAATTATTCCAAAGAAAGACGATACTAATTTGTTGGTATCGTCTTTTTTTATTGCCCAAATATCGAAAAAGTGAGGTACAAAGAAAGCAGAATGACACATAAGGAATTTGAAAAAATCTATCAAGACAATTATAAGAAACTGCTAAACTATGAAAGAAAACACCTACATGAGGATATGGTAGAGGACATGATACAGGAGGTGTTCTGCCTTGCATGGGAAAAGCGCGAATGCGTGGAAAAAAGCGATAATCCATCAGGATGGCTAATGAACGTTGCAAAGAATAAAAATCGTGATTACTGGAGGAAATATTACATGGAGACGATCTCAATTGACACCATTGAAATAGAGCTTGGCAGGGAGGATCAGGGCATGGAGAGAAAGGAATTGCAGCTTCTTCTACGGCAATACTTAAGTCCGAAGGAATGTCAGGCTTTTCTAAGTATTACCCTAAAGGAGAGAAGCTTAAAAGAAATGGCACAGATGCAGGGTGTGAGCATCGGCATTTTGAGAAAGAGTCTGGAAAGGATGAAACAACGCCTAAAGCGTGCCCTAAAAGAGTGAAAGGGTGTTAAAAGAATAAGCAGATAAGTGATTTTTTGAAAAATGATAAGATGATCCACATCACAATGGCAATATATAAGATGGTACCAACTTTTTTGCATATCGTAAAGTGTAAAAAAGAAAGCATACAAAGGAGGTTTTTTATGAATCGGTGTACGTTCGGAGGAATTGTGATTGCATCTGCGGGATATGATCCGCAAACGATGCAGCTGGAGCTGGAATTCACACAAACAAAAAAAATTTGCCTGTTTTATGATGTCCCTGAGGATGTCTGGTATGGGCTAAAATACGCGAGAAGTGCGGATCGATACTTTCGAGACTACATCAGGGGAAAATATGAGGAAGAATGATTGTAAAACAAAGAGGAGTATGATATAATACTATCCGTGGTATTGTGTCATAAAGTAACTTTATCTGTTAAGCAGATGGTTTTTATGAACGCAAAGATAATGAAATGAAGCGGCAGTTAAGAGGAATGCGTTATGGATACGGATCAGCAGCAAATAGCTGAAAAGCGGAAAAAACGCGTCCAACGACTGAAAAAGATGATCATTCTTAGTATCGTGATCGGAATTATCGTCCCGTGGGTGGCATGTGCAATTCTGTTTGTATTTGTCTTTGGAATGAATCGGCAGTGGAAGGAAGCAAACGGCCGTCTGGATGAGCTAACCCAGACCGTTTCAGAGCAGGGAAAGCTTTTGGAAGAGCTCAGAAGCCTTCTTCAGGAGGAGATTCTTAACAGAGAGCTGGTTTCCAAGGAAAGCGTAGACAAGCAGATCGAGCCAGTCAATGCTTCCGTTCCGCAGACCGAGGCGGAAGTGCTTACGGAAGAGCTTGAGGAGCAGAACGTACACAAGGTTTATCTAACCTTTGATGATGGCCCGAGCATCTATACCAACGATATTTTGGACATCTTAAAAGAGTACGACGTAAAGGCGACCTTTTTCGTGTTGGGAAAGGAAACCGAGGAAGCAAAGCAGGCCATGAGGCGTATTGTGGAGGAGGGACATTCCCTGGGAATGCATTCCTACAACCATCAATATGATCAGATCTATGCTTCCAAGGAAGCCTTTGCAGAGGATTTTCATAAAATTCAGGATTATCTTTATCAGGTGACGGGCGTTGAGAGTCATCTCTATCGGTTTCCAGGAGGAAGCTCGAATACCGTCACAAACGTGGACGTGCATGAATTTATTGAGTATTTACATGAGGTAGATACGGCATACTATGATTGGAACGTGTCATCTGGCGACGCAGCGAAGGAGCTGTTGTCCGAAGAGGCGATCGTGCGAAATGCGACAGCTGGAATCGAGAAATTCCCGACGGCTGTCATATTGTTCCATGATGCAGCGAGCAGAAGAACGACGGTGGATGCACTGCCGACGATCATTGAAAAGCTGCAGGCCATGGAGAACGTGGAAATTCTGCCGATCACGGAGGACACGGAGCTGATACAGCACGTAAAGGCGAAGGATGCCCCATAAGGGCAAGCAAAGTAGTAAGGCATAAATGACGGGAGGTAATGGACATGGGTTTTTTCTCTGATCTGAAGGAGGATCTGAATCAGGCAGTAAATGAATTGTTGCCAGATGGAGAAAAGGACGCGCAGAAGGTTTCCGAAGAGGAAAACGAGACCCTACAGCAGTTAGAAGAGCTGGAGTCGATGCTGCAAAATATTGATGAGATTCAGGAACAGCAGGTTGCGAGGGCAGCGGAGCAAGCGCAGCAGCAGGCAGTGGAGCCTGTCGTTCAAACGGCACCCGTAGAGTCCGTGGCAGAAACCTTTGCAAAGCTTGAAAAGGACGTGCCCGAAGAAGCACCTAAGGCATCGGAGCCAATCGTTGTGGCAATGGAAGAAAAAGAAGCACAGCCTGAAATGCCGATGGCAAGTAAGGCACCAGAGGCACCGATGGAGACCGTAAAGGAAGAGAAGCTGCAGATTTTTGTTGAGGAGCCAGTCGTTCCTAAGAAGAAGGATAGCATCTGGAGTCAGGAAGAAACAGTGGTTCGGAAGTCGGAAGGAGACAGAGCGGTGAGTGGACAGGAGCAGCCCGTAGACATGGGTTTGAAAGCAATTGATAAGAGTTGGGTATTGGATCTAAAGAGCATGGAGGAGATGGATGAGACAGCCGTGATCACGGCTGGCATGCGCGTAAAGGGCGACATTCTTTCTAATGGCTCAGCAGATATTTTTGGCGAAGTTTTTGGCAACGTGCAGGTGAAGGGAAGATTGAACGTCACTGGCAGAATTGCAGGAAATTCCAAGGGCGCAGAGATCTTGGCAGATTCCGCTAAGGTGAATGGCGACCTGATCAGCGACGGCGGCGTTAAGATTGGCGTTGGTACCGTTGTGGTTGGAAACGTTGAGGCAACCGAGGCAGTGATCGCAGGTGCCGTCAAGGGAACGATCGACGTCAAGGGGCCTGTCATGATTGCGGAGACGGCAGTGGTACTTGGCAACATCAAGGCGAAGTCCATTCAGATCAATAATGGCGCGAGAATTGAGGGCATGTGCGTGCTTTGCTATGCTGAGCAGAGCGCCGCGAGGTTCTTTGAGGAACAGGAAGCATAGAATACAAAATATTCCGTAGGATAAGGAGGATGGCATGCGTATCTTATTAAAACTCAGCGGAGAAGCGCTGGCAGGAGAAAAAAAGACGGGATTTGACGAGGAAACCGTAAGAAAGGTTGCGCTGCAGGTAAAAAGCATTGTAGATCAGGGCATTCAGGTCGGCATCGTAACTGGCGGCGGTAACTTCTGGAGAGGCAGAACCAGCGAAAACATTGACAGGACAAAGGCAGATCAAATTGGCATGCTGGCAACCATCATGAACTGCATCTACGTATCGGAAATCTTCCGCAGCGTAGGACTCATGACGAACGTGTTGACGCCCTTTGAATGTGGTTCCTTCACAAAGCTGTTTTCCAAGGATCGGGCAAACAAGTACTTTGAAAAGAACATGGTTGTTTTCTTCGCAGGCGGTACGGGACATCCTTATTTCTCCACGGATACGGGCGTTGTACTTCGCGCAGTTGAGATGGAGGCAGACGTCATTCTTTTGGCAAAGTCCATCGACGGTGTCTACAGCGATGATCCGAAGAAGAATCCCAATGCCGTGAAGTATTCCGAGATCTCCATTGACGACGTGATCGCGCAGAACCTTCAGGTGGTTGACATGACGGCATCCATCCTTGCAAGGGATAATAAGATGCCAATGTGGGTATTCGACCTGAATGAGGAGAACAGCATCGTCAATGCCATGACTGGAAAGTTCAACGGAACCAAGGTTACGGTATAAAAAGCGACAATCAAACAAGAAATGCATCGAATGAAAAACGATTTCAATTAAAATATTACTTGCCATGTTTGGCGGAAAGAGAGGAGCATTGTCATGGATGCAAGACTAGAGCAGTATGAGAATAAGATGAAGAAGGCAATTGAGTTTTTGGAGGCAGATTTTGCAGGCATTCGCGCAGGTCGTGCCAACCCCCACATTTTGGATAAGCTTCGCGTAGATTATTACGGAGCACCGACCCCCATTCAGCAGGTGGGTAACGTTACCGTTCCCGAAGCACGCATCATTCAGATTGCTCCTTGGGACAAGTCCATGCTGAAGGCAGTGGAGAAGGCAATCCTGACCTCTGACATCGGCATCAATCCTTCCAACGACGGCAGCGTAATTCGTTTGGTATTCCCTGAGCTTACGGAGGAGCGCAGAAAGGATCTTGCAAAGGAGATCCGCAAGAAGGCAGAGGATGCAAAGGTTGCAGTACGCAACATCCGTCGTGATGGAAATGAAGCATTCAAGAAGCTTGCTAAGGAAGACATTTCCGAGGACGAAATCAAGCAGCTTGGTGATGAGCTTCAGAAGCTGACTGACAAGTACATCAAGGAAATTGATGGTGTAACCGAGATCAAGAATAAGGAAATCATGACCGTATAAGGACGGACAAAAGGCATGCATATTGGGGGGCGGAGGAGGCGTGAGCCGAAGACCGCCCCTAACTTTGTTAATTCTGCCCGAAGCATTCAGAGGATATGTGACAGGGCAACCGTCAAATAATTATCGGAAATAAGGAAGAGGATCGCAGCATGGACGAGAGTTTGAAAATACCGCAGCACGTCGCCATCATCTTAGATGGCAATGGAAGATGGGCGAAGGCCAAGGGCATGCCCAGAAATTATGGTCACGTACAGGGCGCAAAGACCGTGGAGGTCATTTGCGAGGAAGCTTACCGCATGGGCATTCAGTATTTAACGGTGTATGCGTTCTCCACGGAAAACTGGAACCGCCCGAAGGACGAGGTGGATGCTCTGATGAAGCTGCTTCGGAATTACATGAAGACCTGTCTGACGACGGCGGCAAAGAATCGTATGTGCGTGCGAATCATTGGCGATAAGACGAAGCTGGATCCAGACCTGCAGGAGCGTATTGCGGAGCTAGAGGAAGCCACGAAAAACAATGACGGTCTGCATTTTCAGGTGGCAATCAATTATGGCGGACGGGATGAAATCCTGCGTGCCATGAAGAAGGCCATGACGAAAATGGAATCTGGCGAGCTTACCAAAGAAGGACTCACGGAAGCGGCTTTGAACGATTGCTTGGACACGGCGGGTCTTCCTGATCCAGACCTTTTGATTCGTACCTGTAATGAGCAGAGAATCTCGAATTTCCTGCTCTGGCAGCTTGCCTATACGGAGTTTTATTTTACGCCCGTGGCATGGCCTGATTTCTCGAAAGAAGAATTGATCAAGGCTATAGAGGCATATAATAAGAGAGACCGTAAGTACGGCGGTTTGAAGCAGTAAAAATATTTACGAAAGAAAAGACTGACCGGAAGCGGAGGAAAACTATGTTTTGGAAGCGGTTAATTAGCGGCATTGTACTATTGGCCATCGCCATTACCACAATGGCCTTTGGCAATATTCCATTGGCGGCAGTTTTATATTTGATCTCCCTCACCGCCTACAGGGAGCTGACGAAGGTGATGGGAGCGGCAGGGGAAGGAAAAAGCTTTAGCGCATTAGAGGTTGTGGCACTGATCGGAGTCACGGCCTATTATGTCGTTTGTTATTTAATTGCCACGCAGGGCTTCAACAAAGAGCTTTTGTTAGCGGTCATTATGGCAGTGTTCTTAGGAGAATTGCTGTTCTATGTCTTAAAGTTCCCGAAATATCAGGCATCCCAGGTGGCAGCGGCGTTCTTTGCCTTTTTGTATGCGCCCGTGATGCTTGCCTTTACGTTCCTGACAAGGGAGCTGGAGCAGGGCATCTACCTGGTTTGGTTGATTTTAATTAGCGCATGGGGATGTGATACCTGCGCGTATGTTGTTGGCGTGCTCATTGGAAAGAAAAAGATTTTCCCGGTATTAAGTCCCAAGAAATCCTTGGAGGGGTGTATTGGCGGCGTTGTGGGAACGATGATCATTGCCTTTTTGTATGGACATTTCTTTGTGGATGCAAGCTTCCCCGACAGGAGCGTGGCTCCCATTCTTGCCGTGATCTGCGGTATCGGTGCCATTTGCAGCATGGTGGGAGACCTTGCGGCATCCGCAATTAAGAGAAATCATAATGTGAAGGACTATGGAAATCTGATCCCGGGACATGGCGGAATCATGGATCGTTTTGACAGCATGATCGTGACAGCACCGCTCGTCTACTTTATGGCTGCATTTTTACTGTAAAAAACTCGGGGTGAGTTTGGGAAAGGCTTTCTCGTAACCATTCGACCGAGAAAGTCTTTCCCAACCTTCCCCTCGAGGATGTGTGACAGGAATAGAACAGGAAAGAAATCGCAGCATAAAAGTTGGCGGAGTCGAGCGGATGCAGTCAACTGGGGCTGTGATTGGAGGAAATAGAACATGAAAAGAATAGCAGTTTTGGGCTCGACGGGTTCGATCGGAACACAGACGCTCGAGGTTGTGAGGGCGAATTCGGAAGAGCTTTGCGTGACGGCGCTGGCTGCAGGCACAAGCGTTGCAAAGATGGAGGAGCAGATTCGTGAGTTTCATCCAAAGTTTGCCTGCATGTGGACCGAGGAAGCAGCGAAGGAATTAAAGCAAAGGGTGGCAGATTTAGAAGTCGCAGTGCTTTCTGGCATGGAGGGACTTTTGGAGATTGCCGCTGATCCTTCCTCTGACGTCGTACTGACTGCCGTGGTCGGCATGATTGGCATTCGTCCTACCATCGCTGCCATTGAGGCGGGTAAGGACATTGCTTTGGCAAATAAGGAAACTCTGGTGACGGCGGGTCACATTATTATGCCGCTGGCGAAGGAAAAGGGCGTACAGATTTTACCCGTGGATAGTGAGCACAGTGCCATTTTCCAATCTCTGCATGGAGAACCGAAGCGGCGCATGGAAAAGATCTTGCTTACGGCATCTGGCGGCCCCTTCCGCGGCTGGACGCGTGAAAAAATGGCGAATATTCAGGTAGAGGATGCCTTAAAGCATCCCAACTGGAACATGGGGCATAAGATTACCATTGATTCGTCTACAATGGTCAATAAGGGCTTGGAGGTCATGGAGGCAAAATGGCTCTTTGACGCGGATTTGGATCAGATTCAGGTCATCGTACATCCGCAGAGCATCATTCATTCCATGGTGCAGTACGTGGATGGTGCCATCATGGCGCAGCTCGGTACGCCTGACATGAAGCTGCCGATCCAATATGCCCTGTTTTATCCTGATCGTCGTCCCATGGCTGGAAAGCGCGTGGACTTCTTTGCACTTGGCTCCATTACGTTTGAAAAGCCAGATCCTGAGAATTTCGAAGGATTAGCACTTGCCTATCAGGCAGCAAGGGCTGGCGGAAGTCTTCCGACGGTCTTCAATGCTGCTAATGAGAGGGCAGTGGCACTGTTCCTTGCAAAGAAGATCGGTTATCTTCAGATTCCTGAGCTGATTCGCGGGGCCATGGAGGCTCACAAGGTCATCAAGGCACCGAACGTACAGGAGATTTTGGAGGCAGAGCAGTTTGCCTATGACTGGATTGCTTCCAAAGGATTTTAATTTTCGAAATTAAGGAAATAAGGAGTCACGATTGTTACTATGATGCATTATGTAATGACGATATTATTGTTTATCATCGTGTTTGGCGTCGTTGTCATTTCTCATGAATTTGGTCATTTCCTGATCGCGAGAATGAATGGCATCCATGTTGTGGAATTCATGATCGGCATGGGGCCAAAGCTGATTTCCTGGGGAAAGAAGGATACGATTTACTCGATTCGACTGCTGCCCATCGGCGGTGCCTGCCTGTTTGAGGGCGAGGATGGACTGAATGAGAAGGAGGGGGACGCCAAGGATTCTCCTGGAGCCTTTCCAAATGCCAATGTCTGGTCTAGGATTGCAACGGTGGCAGCAGGCCCATTCTTTAACCTGATTCTGGCGATTCTTGTGGCTGTGATCATGGTTCCCATGATTCAGGTACATGATACGGTGGTAAGTAAGGTGGTTGAGGGGAGCGCGGCCGAGGAGGCAGGCCTCCAGCAGGATGACAAGATTATTAAGCTAAATGGGGAGAAGGTATACCTCTTCAGCGAGATTTATACCTTTGTTCAGATGAGCAAGGGACAGCCCGTAACTGTAACCTATGTCAGAAACGGGGAGAAGTATGAATCCGTTTTGACGCCCAAGTATGATGAAGAGGATGGCGCGTATTACTTCGGATTACAGAGCAATCACCTTGTGGAAATTAAGGGACTGAATTCCTTACAATATGGTTGGTATGAGGTTCGCGCAGGCGTGAAGAATACCTACAAGAGCCTTTTGATGCTTGTGACGGGAAAGCTGGGACGCAAGGACGTGGCTGGTCCCGTCGGCATGGCGCACATGGTGGGAGAGATCTACGAGGAGACGAAGGAAGACTGGCGCGACGTGCTGGTTAACATGTTGAACCTGACCATGTTGATCTCCGTCAGCCTTGGTATCATGAATATTCTTCCCTTCCCTGCATTGGACGGCGGAAGATTGGTATTTCTGATCGTGGAGGTATTCCGCGGAAAGCCAGTTCCGCCAGAAAAGGAAGGGCTGGTGCATTTTGTTGGACTTGTGTTCTTTATGGTGTTGATGGTAGTCGTACTGTTTAATGACATCGTGAACATTGTCGGTTGATACGGTCGAAAACGGGGCGATGAGCACGAGATAGTGGATGCGTCAATAATTTTGCTTGATTTTTTGGGACTGGAGTCCTATACTGAAAGAAGTGATACGTTTCGGAGAAAGCTAACCGGACGTTCAAAAAAATACAAAGAAAAAAGGAGAAACCAACATGAAATTTTTCGTTGATACCGCGAAGGTAGAAGACATCAAGAAGGCTAATGACATGGGCGTAATCTGTGGCGTAACCACGAACCCTTCCCTGATCGCTAAGGAGGGCAGAGATTTCGTTGAGGTTATCAAGGAGATCGCTTCCATCGTTGATGGACCTATCAGCGGCGAGGTTAAGGCTACCACCGTTGATGCTGAAGGCATGATCAAGGAAGGCCGCGAGATCGCAGCTATCCATCCCAACATGGTTGTTAAGATTCCTATGACCGTTGAAGGCTTAAAGGCTTGTAAGGCTCTGACCGCAGAAGGCATCAAGACTAACGTTACCCTGATCTTCTCTGCAAACCAGGCTCTTCTGGCTGCAAGAGCAGGCGCTACCTATGTATCTCCTTTCCTTGGCCGTCTGGATGACATCAGCACCAGAGGCGTTGACCTGATCCGCGAGATCGCTGACATCTTCGCAGTAGCAGGCATCGATACCGAGATCATCGCAGCAAGCGTTCGTAACCCCATCCATGTTACCGACTGTGCACTGGCTGGCGCTGACATCGCTACCGTTCCTTACTCCGTAATTGAGCAGATGACCAAGCATCCTCTGACCGATGCTGGTATTCTGAAGTTCCAGGCTGACTACAAGGCAGTATTTGGTGAATAAACTAAGCAAAGCAAATTCACGAAAGCTGGGCCGTTGAAAGCTTGCTTTCATAAGGCCAAGATTTCGAGAATTTATTTTGCGCAGCAAAATTCATGAGCAAAAGGAAAGCTGCGAAGCAGCGATTTTGCGAATGGGCTTTGCGTGGTGGCAAATTCACGAAAGCTGGGCCGTTGAAAGCTTGCTTTCCTAAGTACAACAATGAGAGCCTTCTGCAGGGATTCTGC
>SVFO01000004.1:129776-130958 GCA_015056795.1 Lachnospiraceae bacterium | reverse complement strand
GCAAATTCACGAAAGCTGGGCCGTTGAAAGCTTGCTTTCCTAAGTACAACAATGAGAGCCTTCTGCAGGGATTCTGCGGAAGGCTCTTTATGCTTGAGCAGATTTTCTTGCTCAATCGCAGGAAGCTTACTTCATTTCGTTTTCCTGCTTTTTGATCATACGGCGAACCATCTCACCACCAATGGATCCTGCCTCACGAGAGGTCAGGTCACCATTGTAACCGTCCTTCAGGTTTACGCCAAGCTCGGAAGCAACCTCGGTCTTAAAGCGGTCCATGGCCTCCTTAGCCTGGGGAACTTCCATCTGGTTAGACTTGCTGTTATTACTAGCCATTTTTTTACCCTCCAATAAAATGTTTTCTATCTTTAAGATGACGCGTTTTTTTTGACTCGTTCATCTTGATGATAGTATGAACAACGAAGCGGGAAATTATTTTGGAAATGTTTGGAAGAATTCGAAAACATTTTTCATTGGAGAAGAATTTCACGGTGCAAGGTAGACGATCAGGCCTTAACATGCTATAATGTTCGCTGTGCAGGATAAGCGAGTAGCCGTATCTTTGGCGCTTATACGCATGATCATCAAAAGATCTTGAAAAAGGAAAAGGAAAACAAAGGACAGAAAAACGATGAACAGAAAAATGAAAACGAAGAGTAGTCGATTTACGAGAACAAGAAAACTAGTGGCATTTTTGACATGCCTCTTCTTATTGATGAGCTTGACGGCATGCAACACTGCTGCGGGGGAAAAGGATAGCTCCGAAGGACAGACCTCTGACATCACAAACATCGAAACAAAGGATGCTTCAAACGCTGGCAACGCTTCAACGGATGTTGCAACTACGGGAGATGGTGAGGAGACCACGGAAACGGGAACCATTGAAATCACGGAGAATCCCGTAACGCTTCGCGTTGGTTCCCTAAAGGGACCGACGACCATGGGAATTCTCTTCCTCATGGAGGAGCAGAAGGCAGGAACGGCAAAGAATACCTATGAATTTCAGATGGCGACGGCAGCAGACGAGCTGCTTCCCCTGATGGTATCTGGCAAGCTGGACATTGCCCTGGTACCTGCGAACGTGGCAGCAATTCTGTATCAGAAGACGGAGGGTGCCGTCGCGGTCGTTGACGTTAACACGCTTGGCGTCCTGTATCTTGTAGGCAGCGATCCGTCCGTAGAAGG
>SVFO01000004.1:19273-129676 GCA_015056795.1 Lachnospiraceae bacterium | reverse complement strand
CGGGTGCGTCCTATTGCGTAGAGGCTGGCATTGTCGCAAAAGAGCCCATTGCGGCAAAGGCCATTCCTTATTGTAACATCACCTGCATCACCGGAAGCGAGATGAAACACGCACTGCAGAGCTATCTGGAAATCCTTCATTCCTTTGATCCCAAGACCGTTGGCGGCAAGCTGCCTGAGGAGGATTTCTATTTCGTACCCTAAAATCGAAAGCTTTCCGTAACCTCGAGGGGATGGTTTGGATCCTCTTTCTCAGTAAAAAAGGTTACGAGAAAGAGGATCCAAACCAAACCCCGAGTTTTTAAATACTGGGAAGGAGAAAGCCATGAAAGAACAGTCCATTTTCAAGAATAAAGTCCTTCGAAAATGCGTGATTGTTCTCGCATGGCTTTTTTGTTGGCAAATTGTCGGCATGCTGATCCACAATCCCATTTTATTTGCAACGCCCATTGAGACAGGAAAGGCGTTAGGTGAGAATTTCGGAAATTCAGACTTTTGGCGCGTGGCCGGCATGACACTGCTTCGCATCAGCACGGGATTTCTTTTGGGACTGATCCTTGGAATGCTTTTGGCGGCAGTTAGCAAGGCGATACCGCTGTTTGAAGAGCTATTTCGACCCTTGGCTGGACTGATGAAAACAATACCCGTGGTATGCTTTGTCGTTCTCTTTTTGATTTGGTGGGGAGCGTCCTTCCTATCTGTTGCCATCAGCTTTCTCATGGTATTCACGGCGGTGTATTTTAGCACGCTGGAGGGCCTTAAGGCCGTTGGAAAGGATTTACTCGAGATGGCAGAGGTTTACAGACTGCCATTTCGGACGAGACTTTTTTCCCTGTATCGCCCTGCACTCAAGCCCTTCCTGCTGGGAAGCCTTCAGTCTGCCTTGGGCTTTGCGTGGAAGTCGGGTGTGGCTGCCGAGGTCATTGGCCTTCCGAACTATTCCATCGGAGAGCAGATTTACCTTTCCAAGATTTCACTCGACACGGCTGGCATATTTGCATGGACGGTTGTTGTCTGTGCCATGAGCTATCTTTTTGAAAAGATGGTGTTATGTCTTCTTAGAAAAGCCTTTTCCATCAAGGTGCGGTACACGCAGCCGAGGGGCGGGGAGGAAGAGAATGTGCCGATCACGCTTGAAAATGTGGGAAAGAGCTTTGATGGGCAGGCGGTGCTCAAGGATCTGTTCATGACGATTGCACCGAGCGAAGCAGTTTGGCTGACTTGGCCCTCAGGCGCTGGCAAAACGACATTATTTCGCATGCTTGCAGGATTGGAGAAGCCAGATGGCGGGAAGCTGGCAGGGATTGGTCGTGAAAGAAGCGTAGGCTTTTTATTTCAAGAGGATAGGCTTTGCGGAGAGGAGAGTGCCCTGCAAAATGTCTCTATGGTGACGGGCTCTGAGGAAAGGGCAAGGGAGGCCCTTCGCCCACTCTTGGAGGAGGAGCTTTGGGAGAAGCCCTGCAGGATGCTCAGCGGCGGAGAGAAAAGACGAGTCGCTTTGGCACGGGCCCTAGCATCTAAATGCAGCCTGTTGCTGCTGGATGAACCCTTTGCGGGACTGGATGAGGAGCGCACCAAGCGGTGCTACGAGGAGATTCAAAAGAAAAAGGGAAATCGAACGCTTCTGATCGCCAGTCACCTTGATTTACGAGACAAAAAGTGATAAAATATTATTATATTTTTTTCAGTTTATTTCAAATGTAATTGCGGAAGAATAGGAGATTTTTGAAAAGATGAGCGCATTGGCAAATCTAGAGCCCAAAGAGGTATTTCACTTTTTTGAAGAGATCAGTCAGATTCCGAGAGGATCAGGAAATATTAAGAGAATCAGTGATTATTTGGTCAATTTTTCCAGAGAGAGAAATCTTGTCTACTATCAGGATAAATTAGGCAATGTCATTATCATCAAGGAGGCAACGCCTGGTCATGAGGACAGAGAGCCCATCATCATTCAGGGACACATGGACATGGTTGCCGTAAAGACGCCTGAGTGTCCACTGGACATGAAAACGGATGGTCTTGTGCTTCGCGTGCAGGGCGATGACATTTCTGCAGCAGGAACAAGCCTTGGCGGCGATGATGGCATCGCTGTTGCCTATGCGTTGGCTCTGCTGGATTCCAAGCAGATTGCGCATCCCAGGCTGGAGGTTGTAATCACGGCAGACGAGGAGACGGGAATGGATGGTGCCCGTGGAATTGACCTGACCATGTTAAACGGCAAGCGAATGATCAACATTGATTCTGAAGAAGAGGGAATCTTTACCGTTGGCTGCGCAGGCGGCGCACGCGTGGATTTCGAATTAACGGGAAAGGCAGAAAGCACCAAGGGATGCCTTTTGGACATGAAAATTTCTGGCCTTCAGGGTGGACATTCTGGCACGGAGATTGATAAGGAGAGAGGCAATTCCAATCATCTTTTTGGAAGGATTTTGGAGGAGCTGACAAGGGTATATCCCGTCAAGCTGATCAGTGTTAAAGGCGGCGAGGCAGACAATGCCATTGCCCGCGAGACTACGGCTAGGTTTATTTTTTCCGAGGAAAAGAATGACGAGGGAGAGCAGATTTCCTATCGCCGCGACGGCATTCACAATTTATTGAACAAAATTCATGCGGAGCTGAAGGAAGAAATTGGCTCCAAGGATCCATACTTTGTCCTGTCATGGAACTTTACGGACGGCAAGGATAAGGAAATCGAAGCCTTTTCCGCAACGGATACCCGCAAGGTTGCCTTGTTCCTCTGCAGTCTTCCGAATGGCGTACAGGCCATGAGCGCAGACGTACCAGGTCTTGTGGAAACCTCCCTTAACTTTGGCGTTCTGAAGCAAAAGACGGTTCTGCATGATGCCTATCTTTTGGCAAGCTTTTCCGTGAGAAGCTCCGTGGAGAGCGCGAAGGAGGCATTAATTCGTAAGCTTTTTGCAATTGGAAAAATGGCAGGCGTGAAATACCGCGTGCGCTCAGAGTATCCTGGCTGGAAATACCGCGTGGATTCGCCCTTGCGCGAACAGATGACACAGCTCTATCAGGAGCTATACGAAGCAGAGCCCCAGATTGTTGCAATTCATGCAGGCCTCGAATGCGGTTTGTTTATGAGTAAGATTCCAGAGCTTGACTGTGTCTCCATTGGACCGAACATGAAAAACATTCATACAACCGATGAAACCCTGAGCATTTCCTCTACGCAAAGGGTATGGGAATATCTGGTACTCCTCTTGGATCGCTTATAGGAGCCGAAGGCATCGGGAAATTGCCCAAAAAATTAGCACGAAAAAAGCAAAAACTGTAGAAAACGATAGATCTTGCAAAAGATAAAAAAAATGCTTGCTTTTTTCAGATTGGCAAGGTATAATGCTAATTGTGCTTCGGGGTGTGGCTCAGCTTGGTTAGAGCGCCGTCTTAGGGAGGCGGAGGTCGCGAGTTCGAATCCCGCCACTCCGATTTAATCATAAGCATCAGATCCTTGTATAAGGTTCTGGTGCTTTTTTGTATTCTGAAAAAAGTGGAAAGAGGTTCATCCTATGCCGCCTTCAAGACATTCACATTCCAGTCATAGCAGTCATCGTAGTAGCCATAGCAGTCACTCGCGTTCTAGCCATTCCGCTAGGTCTAGTTACAGCAGTAGTAGAAGTAGCAGTAGCTATCGTAGTAGAAGCAATAGCTCCTATAGCTACACACCTAAGTTTAAAACCAGATCAAATCAACCTAGAGGTTGGAATGCAAGTCTTTATGGTCAGTCGATTATTTATGCCTGTAAAGATCATGACTATGTATATTATCCGCATTCTTGGACGAGCGATGACGGTATTGACTATCAAGCGGGCTATTACGACGAAAAAGGAATTTATTATTCCAATGTAGTCGCAAAGGACATGGAAACCATCCTTACCTGTAAATATTGTGGGTCAAAAATGACCTGCAAGTGGACGGACGGAATGGAAACGAACTGTCCCAACTGTGGTAGCGCCTTTGAAATTGACAAAATTGACGTCAAGCAGAACGAGGTAGTACGACGTACTCGCAGATTGCCATTTTTCGACAGTCTTATCTCTGCTCTCATTGGGATTTTTGTTCTCGTTTGCTCACTTCCTATTTTGGCAGGGATCGCAACCGCGGTGATGAATAATGTTTCGTCTTCTGCCTCTAGGATAATATCAAGCACACCATCCTCCGTGTATGTTTCAGAGATCGGACGCACTTGTAAATTAGATGGTGAGGACTATTATGATGCCACCACGCAGTGTTGGTTTTGGTGGGACGATGAATTGGATCCGCCACAATGGCAGTATTGGTATGAGGGGATCTCATCAAAATATGGCGATTATGGTTGGATGGAATATGATGCCGGTGAACAATGCTGGTATATTGAAGTTAATGACGGAGACTGGCGAAAACTAATGGTCACGGAAGAGGCAGAATCAAGGTTATGGCATTTTAAGAATGCCTATACCAATGAACTATATTAAAGCTTTGCACCTAGGAAGCTTTTAGCCTGAAAGGCGAAGCACAATGGGTTTATTTAGACAAGTGTGACAGAATTATAGTATTGGACGGCGGGCACATTATTGAGGATGGTACCTATGAAGAGCTGATCGAAAAGAACGTTTTTTTTGCAGAGCTGGTGGCAAGACAGCGTTTGGATGTTTCAGACAGTGAAACCAAATAGCCATGGCGGAATCAGAGAAAGGAAATGACATGAAAGAAAAACAGTACAAAAGCATTCACACAAAACACATCTGGGCAATGTTTGCCGTATCCTTGATTACGGCATTGGTTTTGGTGCCTGCGATCATGCGTGTCTATCGAAATCAGATGGAAAGCGACTATGCTGACAAGGCATTCAATGCGGCTACGATCGCAGCTTCCATGATTGATGGAGACAGCATTGCCAGATATCTAGAGACAGGAGAAAAGGATGCTTACTACGAGGAAGTGCATCAAATGCTCCTTACCATGAAGCAGACGGAAGGCTTTGATTATTTCTATGTCGTGATTCCCTATGATGAGATGCAGTATTACATCTGGGATGCAGGAGAAGAGGGAGAGAGCGGCGTCTGCGACCTTGGCGACACGGACGAATACTTTGGTGATGGAAGAACCGTCATGCAGAATGCCTTTCAGGTGGATGCGCCGAAGACCATTCTGATCACGAATTCCAAGGAATATGGCTATCTGGCTTCCGCCTATGTCCCGATTTTTGACAGCAACGGGCAGCCTGCGGCCCTGTCCTCCGTGGACATTGCCATGGATAAAATCAATGGACGCATCTATCAGTTTATCTTTATTATTTTGGCAATCATATTGATCGTATTGATTGTGTGTCAATCCGTGTATTATGTTTACATGCGTGCAAACCTTGTAAAGCCGTTGCATGACCTGAAGGAAGCAGTATCTGGACTCGTTTCTAACAACATGGAAAACCTGAGCGACTTTCGCGTGAATGTCCATACGGGAGATGAGATCGAAGCCATCGGAGATGCCTTTGAAACCATGACAAAGGAGCTGGACGGATACATTCATAACCTTGCCGAGGTGACGAAGGAAAAGGAAAGAATTGGCACGGAGCTTGAGCTTGCTACCAAGATTCAGGCGCACATGCTGCCCTGTATTTTCCCTGCATTCCCTGAACGTACGGAATTTGACATTTACGCGACCATGACGCCTGCCAAGGAGGTTGGCGGAGATTTCTATGATTTCTTTATGCTGGATGACGATCATCTGGGAATGGTTATCGCGGACGTATCAGGCAAGGGTGTTCCCGCAGCGCTGTTCATGATGATGTCAAAGATTCTCGTGAGCAATTTTGCAACCATGGGCGGTACGCCTGCAAAGGTATTAGAGACCGTGAATAACCAGATCTGCAAGAACAACGCGGATGACATGTTTGTAACCGTATGGTTTGGCATTCTGACGATCTCCACGGGAAAGGTCATTGCAGCCAATGCAGGACATGAATATCCCCTGATCAAAAAGCCTGACGGTAAGTTTGAAATTTACAAGGATAAGCACGGCTTTGTCGTTGGCGGCATGGATGGCGTGAAATATAAGGATTACGAATTTACCTTGGAGAAGGGAGCTTCCCTGGTTGTATATACGGATGGTGGCCCCGAGGCTACCAATGCGGACGAAGAGCTCTTTGGCATGGATCGCATGCTGGAAGCATTGAACCGTGATCCCGAGGCCTCTCCCGAGGATCTTCTAAAGAATCTGAAGCAGGGAGTGGACGAATTTGTCGGCAACGCACCGCAGTTTGATGATTTGACCATGCTCGCATTAAAGATGCTTTAAGCTCTGTGAAAGCACCTGACGAAAACAGATGACCTTTAGGCGAAGAGTCGGCGTGAGCTGCGAAAGGAGGAGCTGTCTTGAAAAAACAAAATAAAAAAAAGCTCCCTGTCGGAAGCTTGCTGCGCCTCATTTCCATGATCCTTTTGGTTGTGCTGTTGATTTTTGGCGGAGGTTATCTAAACAGGCATTATCATTATGACTTTTCTGCCCTCGCACTGGCAAGCTTTGGCCCAGATGGTCAGGTGATTCTTGTTAATGACGGAAAAAAGATGATCGACATTTTGGATGCCAAGGGAAGAATCCAAAAGCGTATTTCAGGAGAGTCAGAGGACAGCTTTTATTATGCAGATCAGGTGCTTGCGGAAGGCAATGTAATTTATATAGCAGACACCGTATATGATGAGGCCGATCAGGCAAAGGTCAAGAAACGACTTCTTGCTTTGACGGATCAAGAGCAGAATGTTTTATTTGAGCAGGAATATGACAGGACAGTCACCTTGGATTCAGACATGAGTGACATCATGGAGTTTCAGGTTTGGAATGGTGACGTCTATTTCTTGCTTAAGGTAGATTATGGATTAGAGCTTTATCGGATCAACAAGGATCGTAAGCAGCCTTCTTTGTTGGAGAGATATTATTGTGGTGATATGTTAAATGATGCCAGCATTGACCTTCAGAGCGGAGAGGTTGCCATTGCCGTAAGGCGTGGGTTTGTACGTGTCTTTGATCCAGAGAAAAACGTATGGGAGACGCTACCCTTTGAGGGGGAGCACTTAATGCCAAACCTCATACAGATTCGTGACAGACGCGTCTATTTCTCAGATCTGTACGAGAATCAGTTATGGCTCTATGATCTGGAGCAGAAAGATGGTTTTACGGAATTTTTAAAGGTTTCTGGTAAGCCAGTATCCCTTGAGGTTTCTCGGGACGGAAACAGTGTTCTGGTTAGCAATTCTATTGGATTTTATACGGTGACGGAACAGGGGAGCGGTTATGTGTCAGGGGCAAATTATCGTTTTTTTGGCGTGACGGTTGCCCTTTGGATTCTCCTTGCACTCGTCGTATTCATCGACCTTTGGATTTTGTATTGGCTATTAAAAAGACTTCGAAAGCACCTCCGGAAGGAGAATACTATCCGTGTGGTTCTTGTTGTCATGGCGACGGTAATTGTATCCAGCTTTGTGGCATATTCCCTGATGAGTGAGCTCTATCAGAAGGAACAGGATACCATGATCAGTAACATCAAGCTCTTTGCAGAGCTGATGCGCGAACAGACTAACGTGGAGGCAATCCTGCAGATGAAGGACGAAGGCTTTTATGGAACTTCGTCCTACAAAAAGCTAAGAGAGCCCTTGGATGAAATGATCGTGAAATCCTATGAGGAACAAAAGTATTACTATTATGACCTCTTTACCAAGGACGAAAGAGGTATCATTCACGTGGTCGATTATGATGATCGCGTCATGTGCTGTGAACCCTTTGTGGGACAGGACGCAGAGTATTATGAGCGAGTACTCCAGACAGGAAACTCCTATGCACTGAGCATTGTGGATGAGGAAGGCAGCTGGCTTTATGTTCTAGTTCCCGTAACGGATGAAAGCGGCGTTCCCATTGTCGTTCTTGAGGTTGGTACGGACATGAGCCTGATTGAGCATGAGCGAGGCATTGCCATCCGCGAGACGGCGCTCAATGTTGTCTGTACGACTGCCGTGGTGCTGATGCTTGTGTTAGAGGGCGTGCTGTACCTGACCTTCTTAGAGAGTAAAAAGCGCGCAACGAGGGAAAAGAAGCTGGATCTTCCCAGTGTTGTTCCCTTGCGTATGTTAATTTTCTTTACCAATGCGGCAGATTCCCTGCAGGATGCATTTATCACCATCCTTTGCATTCAACTTTATCAGGGGCAGCTTCCGATTCCGGATTCCGTGGCCGTGGCGCTTCCCCTTTCCGCACAGCTCCTTATGCTGGCTCTTTTCTCAAGCTTTATGGGAACCGTTGGAGAGAAAAAGGGTGCATCTAAAACGATGGGCTTTGGACTGCTTATTCAGTGTGCGGGCTGTCTTTGCTGTGTGCTGACAGGCTCCTATATCGGTGTGCTGATCGGCAAGATGATGATTGGTTCTGGCATGGGTACGGTTTATGTCAACAGCTATGCCGTGGCGGCAAAGGGAAAGACGGAGGAGAGCTCGTCCAACGCCTTTGCATTGATTACCGCAGGTAGCCTTTCTGGCGTTACCATTGGTTCTGGTATTGCGTCCGTTTTCCTCAGCCTTGGCGGTTGGAGAATGGTATACCTTGCAGGCACCGTTTTGTTACTTATGGCCATTTATGTTGCATTTTCTTCGGCAAAGGAAGAAAAGAACTTTCTCTTACAGGAGAAGTATTTGCTTCGTGCTGAGAATGAGGCGCAAAAGACATTACAGGCAAATACGGAAGCTTCTTCCGAGCAGCTTACGGAGACACAGCCTGAGCCTCAGAAGACAATGGAGCCACAGGCGAAGGGAAGCGGCATGACGGCCATGGGCTTCCTCTTTCAGAAGAGAATTATTGGATACTTCCTTCTGATCCTGCTTCCGTTTATGATGTCTCTGTCTTACAGAGAATACTTCCTGCCATTGATTGCAGAGGAAAGCGGCGTAAGCGAAATCACGATCGGACGATTTTACCTCATGTGCGGGCTTGCCTTTTTGTATGTAGGACCCTTGATTACAAACTATCTGATGAAGCAGCTGGGTGCACTTCGCAGTTCTTTGTTTGCATGCTTGCTCATGGGCATGGTACTCCTTTTGTATGTGCTCATCCCGACCGTGACGGTTGTCTTTATCGGCGTAGTCATTCTTTCGTTTGTAACGGCCTTTGCCTATGGCTGTATGTATACCTTCTTCGGTACGTTGGCAGAAAGCCAGCGCTATGGCGAGGCAAGGTCCATGGAGGTTTATACGGTATTTGAGAGTATTGGTTCCACGGTCGGACCGCTTGCCTATGGTGTATTGCTCTCCCTTGGGAGCAGGCTTGGCATCGGAATCTTTTGCGGTGTGATTTTCGCGTTCACGGGCATGTATGGCATGCTCATGAAAACGACCAAGGGTAAGGAACAGAAGACGGACAATAAAGGACAAGATGTCAAAGAGAGTGCGACATAACAAAGACGTAAACATAGGGTGGAAGATGAAGAGAATAAGAACTTGGACAATCAGAGGTATCTTCATGATCATGGCTGTTCTGTTCACTGGCTGTAGTAGCAGTACTTCCGAGCTGAAGCTCCTCATGGAGTGGACGGTGGAGACGGCGCAGGAAGCAGCATCGGTGCAGGAGACGGGAAAAAAGTATCGTGTAGGCATGATCACGGATATTGGCGGTGTGAAGGATCAGGGCTTTAATCAGAGTGCCTGGGAGGGATTGCTTGCCTTTCATGAATTGACGGGAGCCGTTACTACCTTCTTGGAGTCCGACACGACAGAGGATTTTGCACCGAACCTGTCTGCACTTGTGGAGAATGGGTATACGCTTTGCTGGGGTGTTGGATATCAATGTGCGGATGCAGTCCTGGCTGTTGCCGAGGAATATCCAGAAGTGAATTTTGCCGTCATTGATAATGAATATGAGGATGCACCTGAAAACGTAACGTCCGTGGTCTTCCGTGCGCAGGAGCCCTCCTTTGTCGTAGGATATATTGCCGCACGCGTGACGAAGACGGGTAAGGTTGGCTTTGTCGGCGGTGCCCAGAGCGATATCATCGACCAATTTCATTATGGGTATCTGGCAGGCGTTGCTTACGCAAATCAGGAGCAGCATACCAACGTAGAGGCGTTCGTACAGTATGTTGGAGACTTTGTGGATGACAAGAAGGGCGAGGAGCTTGCGAACGAGATGTATGCGGACGGTTGCGACATAATCTATGCGGCAGCAGGTGGTGCGGGGCTTGGTGTCATTCGGTCTGCAGGAGAGACGGATCATTTCGTGATTGGTGTGGATAAGGATCAGGCTTATCTGGATCCGAAGCATATTTTGACCTCGGGAATGAAGAAGGTGGACATTGCAATCCTTCGCGTATCCCAGGAATATACGCAAGGAATTGACATTGGAGGAAGGACGCTAAGCTTTGGCATGACGGAGGGAGCCGTTGGCATTCCCGAGGGACATGAAAACTATGCGGATGAGATTTACGATGATGCGATTGCATTGTGTGACCTGATCAAAGCTGGCAAGCTAATTCCACCGATGAATGAGGAGCAGTATTTGGCATTTATTTCTAAGCTGTGATTCCTATTGGCTTAGAGAGGTTGTACTAAATTAAAATCATAGAAGGACGTTAGAATGAAAATCGTATATTTTGGTTCGGACGTGTTTTTTTCCTGCTTTGAGTATTTGGCGGAAAAACACGAGATCATGGCATTGTATACCTATCACAATGACGAAGACTTTTTTAACGAAAATAGAATTGTGGAAAAGGCAAAGGCGCATGGTATTCCGGTACATTATGAGGAACTGACGCAGGATCAGGTCCGGGAGCTTTTTGAGAACCAAGGATGTGAACTCTTTTTCATTGCGGAATATGATAAGAAGCTCCCTGTTCCTGAAGACCCAAAGCAGTTTCGAGGAATTAACGTGCACAGCTCCCTTCTTCCGCAGGGAAGAAGCTATTATCCCATCGAATGTGCGATGGAGCGGGAGCTGCCGAAAACGGGGGTCACCATGCATAAAATCACGAATGATTTGGATTGTGGTGACATTCTCGATCAAAGAGAAGTTACCATAACGGAGCAGATGGACAGCATCGATATCTATCTAAAAAATGCGGAAAACACCTTGCTCATGCTTCAGGCTCTGATGGAGGATTTTGAGGGAACGTGGAATCAAGCACAGCCGCAGGGAGAGGTGATTCCCTATTGGAAGAGACCTGCCGATGCACTTCTGAGGGTGACGCATGACATGACGGTAGCGGAAGCCTTAGGGTGCTTTCGAAAATTCAATGGCATGACAGAGGTGATCTTGAATGGAAAGATTCATTTTGTCTTTGCCATGATGCCAGGTAGCGCAATGCTTCCGAAGCCAGAAATGCAAGTGAAGGCAGATCTTTGGCTCTTTGCCTTGGCAGATGGTCACATACGCGTAACGGTGCTTGAGAAAAAACAGGAAAACAGAAAATAGAATCCGTAAAAAACATAGAAAAGGAGAGATGGAAGTATGAAAGAACAACAAAAAATGTATCAGGTTTCAACTTTGCAGGCATTGATGCTTGGCTATTCCAGATCCGTTGTCACCGTGGAGGAGCTGCTAAAGCATGGCAACACGGGCCTCGGAACCTTTGAAGACGTAGACGGAGAAATGATTGTACTTGACGGCGTTTGTTATCGTGCAACCAATGATGGCAGCGTTACGGTAGCACCCATGGAGACGGGTGTTCCTTTTGCGGCAGTGACGCAACTGGAAGAGAAGAGAACCTTTGAGCTTGGCAGCTTTCAGGAAATTGATGCCTTGAAAAATGAACTGACGCTGAAGGTGGAAGAGGATTTTGGATTGAACAGCATGCATGTGGTTCGCATTGACGGAAGCTTTGAAAAGGTTAGTGCAAGATCAGAAACTGGTACCCGTGCACATCATGTGACGCTCAAGGATGCGCTTAGCAAGACGCAGAGAGATTTCTTCTTTGACAATGTCAAGGGTTCCTTAATTTGCATTTATTATCCTGATTACATGGATGGAATCAATGCTGCAGGATGGCATTTCCATTTTATTTCAGAAGATCGAAAGCTTGGCGGACACGTATTCGACTTAAAGATGAAGGAAGGTCACGCGATCCTCGACAAGATCAGCATGATCGACATTCAGCTCCCGAGGGATGCCGCATTTGACACATATTCATTAAAGAGCGCATCTGCGGATGACGTTAAAAAAGTTGAGCAAGGAAAAAAGGATTAATCACATGGAAAAACAGAAGCAGGGGAATGCATGCCCCTATGCAAAAAAATGTGGTGGCTGCATTTTTTCGGGTAAGGCATATGAAGAACAATTGAAAATCAAGCAGAAAAATGTCACTGACCTTTTGGGGAAATTCGGGAAGGTTGCGCCGATCCTTGGAGCGAAGTGTCCTGAACATTATCGCAATAAGGTACATGGGATTTTTGGACGAGACAGGCAGGGCAATGTCTTTACGGGAATTTATGAGGAGAAGAGTCACCGCATTGTTCCCGTGGAGAATTGCATGATTGAGGATGAAAAGGCGACGGCTATCCTAAAGACGCTTAGTACAATGGCGAAACAGTTCAAGCTGCAGGTTTACGACGAAGACCGGGAAACCGGTCTTCTGCGTCATGCTTTGATTCGCGTTGGAAGAACCACGGGAGAAATCATGGTCGTGCTGGTGCTTTCCGGTCCGATTCTGCCCTCAAAGAATAATTTTACAAAAGAGCTTTGCAGGCGTCATCCAGAGATTACTACGGTCGTGCTTAACATAAATGACAAAAACACTAGTATGGTTCTGGGAAATCGTAATATTGTTCTGTATGGCAAGGGATATATTGAGGACGTGCTCTGTGGCCTTCGGTTCCGAATCTCACCATCCTCCTTCTATCAGATCAATTCGGAGCAGACGGAGCGCTTATACAAAAAGGCGATGGAATTTGCAGGACTAACTGGTAAGGAGCGCGTTATCGACGCCTACTGTGGCATAGGAACCATCGGTGCCTGCGCTGCTGGAAAGGCAAGGGAAGTCATTGGCGTGGAGCTCAATCGGGATGCCGTGAAGGATGCGATCACGAACGCGAAGTTGAACCAGCTGAAGAACATTCGCTTTTGGAATGATGACGCTGGAAAATTCATGGTCAACATGGCAGCAAACCATGAGCAGGCGGACATCGTTTTTATGGATCCGCCGCGCAGCGGAAGTACGCCAGAGTTTATCAATTCCGTGAACACGCTGAAACCGAAAAAGGTTGTATACGTATCTTGCGATCCTGTAACGCTAAAGCGTGATTTGGAGCTCTTTCAGCAGAAGGGGTGGAAGGTAAAGGCAATTCAGCCCGTCGACATGTTCCCTTACACAGGGCATGTAGAGACTGTCTGTCTACTAACACGAAAAATCTGAAAAAAGCCACAAAAAGCCTGAAATATTGATCCAGAAACCGGAACGGGCTTCTGGAGATCCCTGCAGCAGGTCATCATGACGCCTGTAGTCATACTGGACAACGGCGGACGGCTGATATCCATTAAAGTTTAATTCTTTTTGTAGAAAAGCTGCAAAACCTGTACTTTAGGTGGTTAATAATTAACTAACAGAGCTTATGGATGGAGAGGTAATGTTAACAAAAGTAGATGGAGAGAATGATAAGGAAGGGATAAAACTATGAAATACGAAGAAATTGCAAGGGCAAATCACAGAAATGGAAATAATTGTTCCTGCAGTCTTTTTAAGGCTTTTGCAGATAAGCTAGGTATGTCGGAGGAGGAAGCCGCTCGAATTGCACCTGCACCGAGATCTGAGGGAGGACAATGCGGAGGATTATTGGCAGGCAGAAAGCTGCTAGAAATGCTAAAGCCAGAAGCCGTGGAAGAATTTGAAAAGCGTTTCCTTGAACAAAACGGTGATAATAAATGCGCCAGCTTGATTATGAAGAGACGATTGCTGGGGAAGAACTGCAACGACTTGGTTGGCGAGACGGCAGACATCATAGAAGCTATTTTACAAGATTAACGGACGATGAAGGATTCCACGAGAAAATAAGGTTGGCTATGAAATTTTACGGAGGGGACATAGATGAAAGCTAGTTGGATGAAAGGTAAAAAACATGCTGGAAGTGGCATTATGGTAATTTTATCGTGCCTGTTTTTATGTGCCTGCCAAAACATGGCAAATATAGCTGATGAACAAAGCGGAACCGTGACCGTTGACACGGAAGAGGCTAGCAGAAACCAAAGCGTCGAAAATGTTGAGAATATCATTGACGCAGGCAGCGAGACGAATCTCTTGTTTGATGGGGAGACGGTATTTCAGAATGTCGATAATGGCACAGAGCTGGCTAGGATCCTGAATGAGATCGTGGCAGGTGGTCAGCTTTATCCCGTGAAAGCAGAGGATGCACAGAAGGATCTCAACACTTGGGCAGCAACGAAGAATGGCCGCATAACGATTTGCAAAGTAAGCATTGACGGTCAGAGCGCGCTTCGGATCGGAAACACCTATTATCCCTATGACGAACGGGTGGAGCAGTTTGTTCCAAAAGATGCTTCGGCGGATGACGTGATCAGCCGTCTTATGAGTCAGTCCATACGATGCGATGAACCGGTCGAGGATATGGATTATATAGTCTTGGCGGAAAAGCTTGTCCTTCCTTGGCTTGATACGCTAAAGACGGAAACGGGTAAATACAAGCTGGAAAAATATACGCCGGATCACACCACGCTGGAAGCCAAGGGATATGTTGGAAATGGAATAGAGTTTTGTGCATCGGTCTATTTTGAGACGGACATAGAGGATGAAGCTTCGGTGTTTTACAGCGAGAACGGATATGATATGTTCTATCATTATTACTATGGCCCAATGGTCTATGTTCGGTGTCATTATGAGAATGGCCATTGCGAGGTGGTTGATTATGATGACGCCTTCCTTGCGGATCTCACAAGCGATCTGAACGGAACCAGCGCAGGCACTGGTACCTATCCCACGTTTTGGGAGTTTTATGATGATGCGGAGAATTTGGAGAAGCTGATAAAGGAGGCAAACGAACCACGGGCCAAGGAAGCGGTGGCGGGATCTCCCATTATGCTCGCAGATGGACAGATCGGCTATGTCTTTATTTGTCCCCGAAACGGCGCAATGTGGGAGCAGGGTGGCAAGTCCTACGGGGTATTTGACAATTATTTCAGTACGGCGCAGGCGGATACCTATTCCTCACCCATAGATTACAAGGATAACTCCGGTGCCTGTACGGAACAGTACGGGAGTTCCTTTGACCTGATCTGGGATGACTACAACGGTGATGGCAATCCAGAATATGCCATCAAGCAGGACGCAGAGGATGAGGATGAAAACGGTGCGCGTTATGAGGTGCGTTGTATGTCCAATGACATGACGCCCCGCAGCAGTCGTTTTGATTTTTATATGGCCGGCAGGCATGAAGAGTGTATTCATCTGCAGATGACAGATACGGGAGTTGTCATTTGGAAGCTGGAGGATGGCGTGATGACGCCAAACAAGAGTGTTGATGATCTCAGAATGTATTCCAGACGTTATTATCTGCCGGGAAACATGAGGGGATATACCGACGAGCAGGAGATTCAGTGCTTTTTCTGGAATAACACGGACAAAGAGGTTTCCACCGGAAGCACCTACTATGTCGAGCGGTTGGACGGAAACGAATGGGTCAAGGTGTCGGAAGAAAGAACGATCAAAAGCGTGAAATGCCCGGCCTACAGAGACATGACGCTGACCTTTGACATATCGGACATCCCGCGAACGAACGGCGAGTACCGCATTGTGCTCGGAAAGGAGAAGGTTTGCGGCGGATTCTATATCCGTGGAGACAGGGTCAGTGCAAAGATCCTACAGGATGAGACCTCCATTACCATTGTCAACGACGGCACGGCATCCCTTAGAATTTTTGATCTGTGCTGGGTTAAGGATGGAGAGGTGACAGGTCAGATTGAAAATGACGGAGAAAGGGGTTTTGGCGTGGTCCCCGCCGGTGAGAAGAAAACGATAGCGCTCCATCCCATGTCAACCTTTGACGGAAGGTATTCCGTTAGAGTGGACGTGGGTACAATTTTGGAAAGTGAGCCAGTGGAATACCGTTATGTCCGCTATTTTGGTGATGCGGAGGTTTCGGAACGAGACGGACAGATTGTGCTTACGGTGGACGTCAAAGAGGACGTGACTGGTGACGCGAGAGTTGAGTGGTTTACGGGAAATGACTGGGAAGAAACACAGTTTGTGAGTTTAAACCAGGAACTGAAAGCAGGAAAGCAGGAGATTGTCCTTTTTGATAAATTGGGGTTAGTCATGAATTCCGAAGAGTTTGAGGATTACTACCAGAAATTTGTGGAAGAGTTGAACGAAGCGATAGAGGAAGGGCTACTGGACGAGATAAAAGAAGAAGACAGGGAGGAATACATACGGGTTGCAGGAATGAGCAAAGAGGAATTTTATTATTTTTGGGTGGGAGCGGTTCCCACCGACACATTATTAGCAGCTCCCCTGAGGATTAAGATTGCGAATGAATATATCTATGTCAATCACCGTTGACAAAGGTGAATATATGTTATGACCTTAGACAAGCTACTATTTTTGAATTTCTGATATCGTGAGGATGCGTATGGACGGATATTTGTCAGAAGAACAGGTATGTGAGCTGATAGAAAAAGTAAGGGCAAATGACAATGCTGCATGGGAACGCCTGTGTGAAAACTTTGATCGTTACGTGCATGAATGCTGTTGGAAGCGATTGAGAAAAATGGACTTGTCTGATGCGTATAAAAAAGATCTGGCAGAGGATCTGTACATGGCAGGATGGCAGGGCTTTGTTTCCGCTGTCAGAAATTATGATCCAGAGAAGGGGAAGTTCCTTACCTATGCGACCTGGTATATTGACGGTGAAATATCGAAGGAGTTGAACCTGCTATTTAATCCATTGGGGTTAACGAACCGTCCGAAGGGAACAAAGGCCAAGGGAGAAAGCATTCCTGTCCAGAAGGTTTCTTTAGAGGATTATCAGGGGGCAAAAGGCGGTGATCTGATAAGGGATTCAAAGCTTAGTGTTCCTGAGGATGTCCCTGTTCAAGAGAAATATGGCGCAGAGCGGCGTACGCTGCAGCTTCTGGAAATTTTGAAGATGCTTACGGATGAGAACACAAGCATCACAAAGGAAGAGCTGATGGACAAGCTGCGGGTCTATCGAATTGCAAAATACGATAATGGGGCTCCGCTGGAATCGGCGAATACGATCACGAGTACGTTGGAAAGCATTTTACTGGAATTAAATCCTTTAGAATACAATGAGAACAATGACAAGGATTATCGAGTGAAATATGACGGTTATCAGGAAGACCGTCTGAAACAGAAGCTGAACAAGGGAAATGCAGGGAAAGCACCAGCGATTACTGGTTTTTCCTATGTGCATACCTTTTCAAATTCGGAATTAGATCAGCTCATCCAACAGATCAGCTTTTCGGACATGTTATCACTGGAGGATAAGACGAAGCTGATCGGTAAGCTTGTCGGAACGGCAAGCGTGAATTATCGGACGCCGTTTTGGAATGGTGAGAAGCTGAAATTTGATCCCAAGGCGATTCACGGAAGGTTTTCTGGCCGCGTGCTAAAGGACAGAGCGCTCTTCGCAGAAAACATAAAGGTGATTCAATACGCGATGAACAACCTGGGGCAGATTCGCTTTATGTTTAACAGGTATACGGATGACAAGCGTATGGTGCCAGCTTCGGAGTATATCCATACATTGTCCCCTTACCATCTAGTGGTTTACCATGACAATTTCTATTGTATTGGCTTAAAGGCGAAGGATAAAAGGATTTGGCATTATCGCGTAGATCTCATGTCAGATGTGGAGATTGTGAAGGATGAAGACGGGAAAATGATCCCGATGGAAGTGAGTAGCTTTGAGGGACTTCCGATTTTTAACGCTTATTGGGATCCAGAAAAGTATATGGCCGAGCACCTAAACATGGGCTTTGATGAACCTCAGAATATTCAAATGAAAATTAGAAATATCGATTATACGATGATCCATGATTGGTTTGGAGATCATTATGAAAAGGTGAGGGAAATCATAGAAAAGGACGATGATGGTCGGGAGGTAGCATACGATATTGTTCAGGTGAGAACTTCCCCTGCCATGATTGTTCATTGGGCCATGCAGTATGGAACCAAGGTGGAAATTCTGAATGAGGAGATTCGGGGAAGGATCAAAGAAGAACTGAAAAAAATGACAGAAATGTACTCGTGAAAGGAGTATTCCCATGAGCCAAAGAACGATGGATGATTACATCAAGTTTTTTAAGAACAAACCGCTAACAGGAATATACACGGACAAGTTTATAAAAGAGTACCAGCAGTCAGGAGGCGGTTACATTTCCTTCGCGCGCGCAATCGCTGAGAGAGATCCCCAAAAATGTGATGGCGGGCAGAGAGAGTACTGCAATTACTTGCTGGGCATGAAGGACAAAAAGGAAGCAGCGCAAAAGATAGCGGAATTATTAGGGATTGATCCGAGAACCGTGGAGGAAATGAATCCTTTGGAGGTTACGGTCAATTCGGAACAGGGAGAACCAAATCAAAAATGGCATCTATTTCTGTCATGGTTTGGTTGGAAAAAATATGTAAAAAAGGAGCCTGCCATCGACCGCGCGTCTTGCCCTGAACTATGGCTTTGGATGTTCGAGTCTTCTGGAGTATTTGATGAAGAGGAAGTGAAGGAGCTATATGAGAAGGCGGTAGCATATAAAAAGGCATCGAACGAATGGAATGGAGTTCTCAAAGCATATCGCCAGAAATTAGAGGCGAAGATGGTAAATATTCCAGAGAACTGTTAGGAATATGCTGACAGCGAAGAGTCGGTCGAGGAATAGGAGAGTGAACTCATGGGTATGGAGGATTTTATGACAAGCGGAAAGAGCAGACTGGATCAACAATTGAAGTTTTCTGCGGAGATAGACAAGATGACTGGAATTCTCCGTAGAACTTTATTGGTAGATCATAGCCGCAGAGAGAACGATGCGGAGCATTCATGGCATATTGCGGTGATGGCAATGCTGTTTGAAGAATATGCAAAGGAACCCGTCAATGTCAGCCGCGTGGCAGAGATGTGCGTGGTGCATGACCTGGTAGAAATCTATGCAGGAGATACCTTTGCATATGACGTGAGCGGCAATCAGGATAAGGCAGAAAGAGAGGCTGCCGCGGCTGACAAGCTTTTTAGCCAGCTGCCAGAGGAGCAGGGGAGAAGAATTCGTGAGCTTTGGGAAGAATTTGATGCCATGGAAACGGCAGACGCGAAATACGCTGCTTGTATGGATCGCCTGCAACCATTTCTGCATAATACCCTGACACAAGGACATACCTGGGTGGAGGGCGGCACCGCACGGGCAGCCGTGGAAAAGAGAATGTCGCTCATCAAGGAATTCATGCCTGAAGTATATGGATGGATTTCCGACAATCTGGATCGGGCTGTGGAAAATGGATGGTTAAAGCCTTAAGGGGGAGTCATGGGATGGAACTGACAGACATATGCGTTGCAAGGGATGCCAAGCTGATCATGGCTGACGGTAATACCACGGAAATAGAGACCACGCTTTTAAGCGAGCATGAACTGAGTATTCTTGTAAATGAGCATTTTGTCATGAAGCTGGTATGCACCAAACAGGATCTGAAGGAGCTTGTTTTGGGAAGACTTCTGACAAGCGGTTTTATTGATGGCATGGAAGACATCAGTAAAATTCTCTTTTGTAAATATCAAAACGAAGCCAGTGTCTTTTTGAATAAGGAGCTTGAGCTAGAAGAGCTTTTGCCAGAGGAAAAAAGCTGTTGTACGGGAAATCAGATTCGATATTCGGTCAAGGGCGGAAAAGAAAGGAAAAAGCTTCCCAAGCCAGAGTATGATCCTGCGTGGATTTTTGCCATGGCAAAAGAGTTCAAAAAGGGAACTCCCATTCACGAAATGACCTATGGCACGCATTCCTGCATGTTGGCAAGGAAGGGAGAGATCCTGTTCAACTGTGAAGACATCGGGAGGCACAACGCCATAGACAAGGCCATCGGGTATGCGGTAGGCGCAGGGATTCCGCTTTCGGAATGTATGCTATATACCTCAGGAAGGATTCCCATTGACATGGCGGAAAAGGCGATTACCGCGGGAATCCCCATTCTTGCGTCAAAGGCCGTACCAACGGCAGAGGCTGTGGAGCTTGCGCGAGAGTTTGGCTTGGTGATCATAGGGAGTGCACGTCCGGACAGCATGAAGGTATTTTAGCAGGTAGCGTAGACCTATTGACATGATGGGTGAATAATGGTACTATTTTATCGATGAATCGGCCGTTTGCCTGGGGCATATCGATTGCCCCAGGCTATTTTTTGACAGGAAAAGAGGAAGCCATGAACGAGATTATTAAGGGTGGGGAAATCGATCAAATTGTACAAAAGATATTGGAGAGCTTTGACGGCGAAAAGAACATTGATGAGATCAATATTTTCAACAAGCCAGATAAGATGGAGGTCCATGACCTGATTCAAGATTTGTTTGGAATCATTTATCCTGGCTATTTCCGTGATCGCTCCTATAAAACCTATAATCCGAAGAATAGTCTTGCCGTATCCATTGAGGACATTTTCTATCATCTTGAGAAGCAGGTATATCTTGCATTGGATTATGGCACGAAGAGAGGCGCATATACGGAGGAGGAACGAAAGAAGGAGAGCTATCGTATCTGCAAGGCCTTCTTTGACAGAATTCCGATGATTCGTGAGTATATCGAAACGGACTTGATTGCGACCCTGGACGGTGATCCTGCGGCTGGCTGCTTTGAGGAGATTATCTTGGCATACCCTGGCCTGATGGCCATTACGGTATACAGATTGGCACATGAGTTATATGTGGAGCAGGTACCCGTGTTGCCGAGATTGATGACGGAGTGGGCGCATTCCAAGACGGGAATCGACATTCATCCAGGTGCAACCATTGGAAAGTATTTCTTTATTGACCATGGAACAGGCATTGTTGTTGGTGAGACGTCCATTATCGGCAAGAACGTCAAGATTTATCAGGGCGTTACCATCGGCGCATTATCCACCAGAGGCGGACAGAAGCTTGCAGGGAAAAAGAGACATCCGACCATTTGCGATAATGTCACGATCTATGCGGGCGCATCCATTCTCGGCGGTGATACCGTCATCGGGGAGAATGCGGTGATTGGCGGTAATACGTTCATTACCCGCTCGATTGAGCCGAATACGAGAGTTAGCATGAAGAACCTTGAGATGGAGTATCAATCAGGCGGAAGCGCGCGAAAGAGCGAGGAGCTTCTGCAAGGGGACGCATGGTATTATATCATCTAGAATTAGGATGGGACAAAAGATGCACAAAGAGTTTTTAATGGGAAATGAGGCGATTGCGCTGGGTGCACTGGCGGCTGGCGTAAATCTGGTGGCGGGATATCCCGGAACACCTTCGACGGAGGTGCTTGAGACCATTGCAAAGCGTAATCCTGGCAATGTTTACGTGGAGTGGTCCATCAATGAGAAGGCAGGCATGGAGGTGGCAGCAGGCGCGGCCTATGCGGGCGCAAGAACGCTTGTCACCATGAAGCAGGTAGGTCTGAATGTTGCTTCAGATCCCTTGATGAGTTTGGAATATATTGGTGTCAAGGGAGGCATGGTGGTCTTGGTCGCAGATGATCCTGGCCCCATTTCTTCCCAGACGGAGCAGGATACCAGAACCTTCGGCATGTTTTCGAAGGTGCCGGTTTTTGACCCCTGTTCCGTCAGCGATGCTTATGAGATGATTCAGGAGGCCTTTGAGGTCTCTGAACAA
Organism: Lachnospiraceae bacterium; assembly: GCA_015056795.1. GTDB lineage: Bacteria > Bacillota > Clostridia > Lachnospirales > Lachnospiraceae > Acetatifactor. The sequence continues at coordinate 107,862 of SVFO01000004.1, read as the reverse complement.
TATGGAACGCCCGTCATTTTCCGCGCGACGACGAGAGTGGATCATGGCTATGAGGCACTGGAGGTCAAGGACGAGAACGAATACAAAAAGAATCAGCCAGAGGGCTTTGTGAAGGATTCCTCGAGATGGGTGATCTTTCCTAGGTTGTCCGTAAAGAATCATGCCTTGATCGAGAAAAGAAATGCAGAGCTGTCAGATACCTTCTCAGAATATAAAAGGAATGTCATTCTCAAGGAAAATACCTCTGGTAAGAAGGGAATCGCAACGCATGGCGCGAACTATGGATATGTATTAGATTCCTGTAAGGATCAGAGCATGCGTGTTCTTCGCGTGGCAACGCCGTTTCCATTTCCTGAGAAGCTTGCCTTAGAATTCTTAGAAGGATTAGACGAGGTGCTTTGTGTGGAGGAGCTGGATCCCGTGATCGAGCGCGCATTGACCTATGTCTGCGGGAAATATGGTTTGTTTGTGAAGATCCGCGGAAAGAAGACGGGAGACATGCCTCTGTCTGGAGAAAATACGCTGGAGATCGTGGAAAAAGCGATTGGTAAGTTTATGGGAGCAGACAGCGATGTATGCCATGGAGAGGATGCTTGCTCGAAGGATATGGCAGATAAGAATCAGCTTCCTGAGCCGCCGGCCCTTCCCGTAAGGCCTCCAGTTCTCTGCGCAGGCTGTCCTCACAGGGCTTCCTTCTATGCAGTGAAGATGGCAATGAAGGGACAAAAGACAATTTACTGCGGCGACATTGGCTGCTATACGCTTGGCAATGCACAGCCGCTCGACATGTGCGACACCTGCCTTTGCATGGGTGCGGGCATTGGTATTGCACAGGGCGTGTTCCATACGGAGCCTGACACAAAGTGCTTTGCCTTTGTGGGAGATTCTACCTTCTTTGCATCAGGAATTACGGGAACCATCAATGCGTTTTATAATCAGGCGGATTTGACGCTTGTTATTTTGGATAATTCGACGACGGCCATGACGGGCCATCAGCCGCATCCCGGAACGGGACGCACGGTCATGGGCCAAGCGGTTGAAAAGGTTAGCATGGAAAAGGTGCTTCGCGCGATCGGACTTGAGACCGTGGAGACCGTGGATCCTTTGGACTACAAGCTTAGCGTGGAGACCGTAAAGCGCGTTGCGGCAGAGCTTGGCGTGAAGGCCATTATCTTCAGATCTCCTTGCATCGCCCTGACAAAACCTTCAGGTCGCTCCAAGGTGGATACAGAGAAATGTATCGCATGCGGAAAGTGTATCCGCGAGCTGGGCTGTCCCGCACTTGTACTTGGCGAGGATGGCAAAAAGGCGAAAATTGATACGTCACTTTGCACGGGCTGTACGCTGTGCGAACAGATCTGTCCCGTGGGTGCCATCGCTGGCGGAACAAAGAATGATACGGCAAAGGAGGGTGCGAAAAATGAGTAAGAACATTATCCTTTGCGGTGTTGGCGGACAGGGAACCATTCTGGCATCGAGACTCATCGCCTCTGCAGCCATGAAAAAGAACCTGCCAATAAAAACTGCTGAGACCATTGGTATGGCACAGCGCGGCGGAAGCGTGTTTAGCCACCTTCGCATTGGTGAGGATGCAAGTACGCCCTTGATTGCAAAGGGCACGGCAGACCTTATCATTGGCTTCGAGCCTGGCGAAACCGTACGCCAGCTACCCTTCCTCAAAAAGGGAGGCGCTGTTGTTGTCAGCAGCCGTCCCGTCATGCCAGTCAGCGCCATGATTGGAAAATCCACCTATGACGCATCTGCGATGATCGACTATCTGAAACAAAACGTTGAACACTTAACCATAGTGGATGCGGATCTCGCCGCGCAAGAGCTTCGCTCCTCCAAAACCTTGAATGTTGTCCTTCTCGGCGCCGCCCTCCGAAGCGGAGAACTTGGTCTTGACGAACCCGAGATCATTGAGTCAATGAAGGAGCGCGTTCCCGAGAAATTTTGGGAATTGAATTTACAATCTCTTTCCTGGAGTAAATAATTGAATTACAATCAATGCCTTTTAAAGAACCACGGAAATACAGCTTTTTATGAAAGTTATTAATGATGATAAGTGTATGGCGAATGGGCTCCTTGTGGAACAATTAGCCGGCTGCACTTAGCAAACCTGTTGGCTGAATGGTCGATTTTGAGGACTGTCTGAGGAGCTTTAGCTCCGAGTTCCGCAAAAATCGACCACTCCATGAAGACAACTGGTGAGCTTAGTGCCAGCCGAGCCGTTCCACAAGGAACCCATCGACAGACATGTAGCTTTTATGAATAAATGTGTATCTTAGGTGAAGAGAATCGCCAAAACATAAAGGAGAAAAAGCCATGCAGATCAATGAAACACAGCTGAAGCAGGTAAACACGCAGATCGGGAGACTGATCGCAGCAGACAATTTCTACGGCAAGCGCCTCAAGGCAGCAGGCGTGGATAAGGTAGAGACCGTGGAGGATTTCTTAAACCTTCCGTTTTCTGAGAAGGAAGACCTTCGCGAAGCATATCCCCTTGGACTCATGACCTGCAAGGAGGAAGATATCGTAAGAATCCACTCCTCCTCAGGAACGACAGGTAAGCCCGTTATCATCCCTTATACCGCAAAGGACGTGGACGACTGGGGAGAAATGTTCAAGCGCTGCTATGAATTCGCAGGCATCACCAACAAGGATAGAATTCAGATTACCCCTGGTTATGGTCTTTGGACGGCAGGCATTGGCTTCCAGAACGGTTGTGAAAAGCTTGGTGCCATGGCAATTCCCATGGGCCCTGGTAATACGCCGAAGCAGCTTCAGATGATGATCGACATGAAGAGCACGGTACTTTGTGCAACTTCCTCCTATGCACTTCTTTTGGCAGAGGAGATGGAAAAGCAAGGCCTCAAGGATAAGATTTGCTTAAAGAAGGGTGTCTTTGGATCCGAGCGCTGGAGCGATAAGATGCGTCAGAGAATCCATGATGAACTTGGAATTGAATTATATGATATTTATGGCCTGACCGAGATTTATGGCCCTGGCATCGGCATTAACTGTAAGTATGACACGGGCATGCATTATTGGGATGATTATATTTATCTTGAGATTATTGATCCCGCAACTGGAAAGAATGTTCCTGATGGTGAGTGGGGTGAAATCGTTATCACGACGCTGGTCAAGGAAGGCGCACCTCTGATTCGTTTCAGAACGCATGACCTCTCCAGAATCATTCCTGGCGAATGCCCTTGCGGAAGCAAGTATCCGAGAATTGACGTGATCTCTGGCAGAAGCGATGACATGATGAAGATTAAGGGTGTGAACGTCTTCCCGAAGCAGATCGAGGAAATCCTTGCAACCTTCCCTGAGCTTTCCAGTGAATACCAGATTCGTATTTCTCACTTGGATGGCAAGGACAGCATGCGTATCTACATTGAGGCCAGCGGCAGCAATGACTTTAAGGAATTGCAGAAGAGGGTGGCTGATGCCGTTAAGAGTAAGATTGGATTTACGCCTCTTGTCTATGTCGTTGAGTTAGGGTTTCTTCCCAGAAGCGAGAAGAAATCAAAGCGCGTGATTGACGAGAGATTTGACTAGAAGCGAAATGAAGCGAGGTGACCGAAGAATATGGCGATGCTGAACTTGCAGCGAAATATTCTTCGCTGTCACGGAGCCGGGTGAAATGGAGCCGATCATCGCGAAGCGATTTGACTAGAAGCGAAATGAAGTGAGGCGACCGAAGAATATTGCGATGCTGAATTTGCAGCGAAATATTCTTCGCTGTCACGGAGCCGAGTGGAATGGAGCATAGCATCGCGAAGCGATTTGATTTAGAAAAAAGGAGAAAGCATATGCCACCAAGAGGAGGCGGGCCGAGAGGCCCGATGGGCGGAGGCTTTTTGACGGAAGAAGAGAAGGCCAACAGGCCTAAGGTTACATGGCCACTTTTGAAGCGCGTGTTTAGTTATCTGCTTCCCTATTGGAAGCAAATGTTCTTGGTGCTTTGTGCAATTGTTCTGTCTTCCGTATTGGGGCTCTTGCCCTCCGTATTGACTGGACGGATCATTGACGAAGGCTTGATTGGACGGGATCTGGACATGCTGATCAAGCTCATTATCCTAAGCTTGGGAGTGACGCTTGGATCGAACCTAATCGGTGTGGGAGAGAATTACTTGAACAACTGGATCGCGCAGCATATTACCTATGACATGCGAAACCAGATGTATCGTCATTTGCAAAAGATGAGCCAGAAATTTTTCACCTCAAATAACCAGGGTGACGTCATTACGAGAATGACCAGTGACATCAGCGGCGTGGAGAGAGTCATTACGAGCACCTTCACGTCCATCCTTTCCAACAGCATTACGCTGGTGGCGGCCGTGGTCATTATGTTTCGTCAGAACTGGATCCTGGCGCTGGTGGGGGCGGCGATCGTTCCCCTCTTTGTCATTCCGACGAGGCTGGCAGGAAAAAAGCGCTGGGAGCTGACGAAGGAATCTCAGGAATGTAATGATGAGATCAATGGCATATTGAATGAGACACTGTCCGTTTCAGGTCAGCTTCTTGTAAAGCTCTTTTGTAAGGAGGAGCAGGAATACCAGAAGTACAAGGACGTCAATCACAGAATGATTCGTCTGAACATTCGAGAGAGTATGGCAGGACGGTGGTTTTGGGTTGTCATTTCTACCTTCTCAAGCGTAGGCCCCATGCTGTTATATCTGGTTGGCGGCATCTTGATGATTCAATATGATTCCAGCCTGACCGTCGGTGACGTAACTGTTTTGGTAACGCTGCTTGGAAGAATGTATGGCCCCGTGAACATGCTCCTGAACATGCAGGTGGAATGGATCCGTTCCATGGCATTGTTCACAAGAATCTTTGAGTATTACGACATGCCCATTGAAATTCAGAATAGTCCCGATGCCATTCATCCTGCAAGGGCAGATGGCAATGTGGAATTTTGTAACGTGAACTTCTCCTACAGTGAGGAACGGCAGATTCTGAAGAATGTGAATTTCAAGCTAAACAGTGGGCACAGCATTGCCATCGTCGGGCCGTCGGGAAGCGGAAAGAGTACCATCATCAATCTGATCCCCAGACTGTATGACGTAGGCTCTGGTGAGGTAAGGTTTGATGGCGTTGACGTTAGAAAGCTAGACCTTGCGTTCCTTCGGGAAAATATTGGAATTGTCAGTCAGGAGACCTATCTCTTTAACGGCACCATCCGTGAGAATCTCTTGTATGCGAAGCCTGAGGCGACGGAGGCTGAGCTTATTGAAGCCTGTAAGAAGGCAAACATTTATGACTTTATTGAAAAGCAGGAGCTTGGGCTGGATGCCGTTGTTGGTAACCGCGGCTTAAAGCTCTCTGGCGGTGAGAAGCAGAGAATCTCCATCGCGAGAGTGCTGCTGAAGGATCCTGCGCTCTTGATTTTTGACGAGGCAACCTCCTCTCTTGATTCCATTTCTGAGAGCAAGATTCAGGAGGCCATTGACCCGATCATTGAATCGCGCACGAGCATTTTGATTGCGCACAGACTGTCGACCATTCTTGCGGCTGACGAGATTTTAGTGGTGAAGGATGGAGAGATCGTAGAGCGTGGCGTGCACGCCGATTTGGTGAAGGCGGGTGGCACCTATACGGAGCTTTATGAAACCCAGTTCCGCCGTGCGTTGGAAGCATAATAATATCTTGTGACTCCTTGTAGGTTAAGGAGTCACAATTTTTTTAAAAAAGCTCTTGTGTTTTTATCGATTTGGTATTATGATAGGCACAATAACTTTTTGATAAATTATTATCAATCCTGCGACGTGAGAAAGGCAATGGTGCTGGCCCATGTACGCAAGGGAGAGGAGAAACATGGAAAAGATGAAAGCATTCTTGAAGCGTAAGGACATCGAGATTTCCCTGAAGCGTTATGGAATTGACGCATTGGGAGCAATGGCGCAGGGACTTTTTTGTTCCCTATTGATTGGTACGATTATTAACACCATCGGTACTCAGTTCAAGATTCCGTTTTTGACGTCTACGGTTGCAACGATTTCTGGAACGAATTATACGGTTGGAGGACTTGCATCAGCAATGAGCGGTCCGGCCATGGCGGTGGCGATTGGCTATGCACTGAAGTGTCCGCCACTGGTCTTGTTCTCCATGATTACCGTTGGTTTTGCATCGAACGCACTCGGCGGAGCAGGCGGCCCTCTGGCAGTTCTCTTTGTAGCAATCATTGCTGCTGAGTTTGGTAAGGCCGTTTCCAAGGAGACGAAGGTAGATATTTTGGTAACGCCTCTTGTAACTATTGGCGTTGGTATTTTCTTCTCTTGGCTGATCGCACCTGCGTTAGGCCAGGCAGCCATGAGGGTTGGCGATTTCATTAAGTGGGCAACGGAGCAGCAACCGTTTATCATGGGTATTTTGGTATCAGTTGTCGTTGGTATGGCACTGACGCTTCCCATTTCCTCTGCTGCAATCTGTGCGGCATTGGTGCTTACGGGACTTGCAGGCGGTGCGGCTGTCGCAGGCTGCTGTGCACAGATGGTTGGCTTTGCTGTGATCTCCTTTAAGGAGAACAAGTGGGGTGGCCTGGTATCTCAGGGAATTGGCACCTCCATGCTACAGATGGGTAACATTGTAAAGAATCCAAAGATTTGGATTGCACCTACCCTTGCTTCCGCAATCACTGGACCGATTGCAACCTGTGTATTCAAACTGAAAATGAACGGTGCACCCGTATCCTCTGGTATGGGAACCTGTGGTCTGGTTGGTCAGATCGGTGTATATTCAGGATGGGTTAAGGATGTTGCAGAAGGAACCAAGGAAGCTATCACCGCTTTTGACTGGGTGGGCCTTGTTATGATTTCCTTTGTACTTCCCGCAGTCTTCTCTTTGATCATTCATGCGGGCGTGAAGAAGCTTGGGTGGGTTAAGGACGGAGATTTGAAGCTTTCCTAACATTGGCTTACATTGATATTCTTTAAGAAATTTACTTAATTGATAAAACAGGGCGTGATCCGCTGGATTGCGCCCTGTTTTTTGATATTCCACAAGTCGATTTTGAAAAGACAAACAATTGACGGGAATTGACAAAAATGTGAGTATTTGGTAAGATCATAAGAAAGAAGTGAGAAAATAATAGGGAGAATTGACAGGGGAGGTTACAACATGAAGATAGATTCGTCAGCATTTAATCAGATTGCAACGACGCTGTCTGGGCATTTTGACAGTCTGTTTTATGTGGATATGGAATCTGGATGGTATACGGAATTTGTCCCCACGCGGTTGTTTGAGGAGCTGCACATTCCGCGAGAGGGGGATGATTTCTTTACGATGTTTCGGGAAAATGCTCCCAAATATGTCCATCCCAATGATTTAAAATTTGTATTGCATACGCATGAAAAAAAGGTAGTGCTTGAAAAGCTTGCGAAAGCCTTTTCCTTTTCTGTCAGCTGCCGGCTTGTCATAGATGGGAAAATAGCGCATGTCAGACATGTTAATATTCTTTGCGAGGATAAAAAGCATGTCCTTTTCTGCATGGAAAACATTGATGATGAGGTGCATAAAAATGAGGAGCAACGGAAGAGTCTGTTATCTGCGGAGCGAAAGGCGCGCGTGGATGAGCTGACGGGCATTAAGAACAAGAACGCGTGTGTTGAATGTAGTCGCTCGATTGACAAACGAATTCAAGCCGTAGAAAAAGAGCTAAGCTTTGGAATTGTCATGTGTGACGTAAATGATTTGAAGCGTTTTAATGATACGAGAGGTCATAGCTTTGGAGATGAGGTTTTGCGAAGGGCAAGCCGTATGATCAGCGCCATTTTCCAAAACAGTCAGATGTTTCGGATTGGCGGAGATGAATTTGTCGTTGTACTCATGGGAGAGGACTATGAGATTCGGGAGGAGCTTTTGGAGAGCCTCAGAAGGGAATCCTACGCCAATGGGCGCATGCGTTCGGGCCCTGTGATTGCAAGTGGAATGGCCGTGTTCGATCCAGAGAAGGATACGAAATTTGCAGATGTCTTTAACCGGGCAGATGCCCAGATGTATGAAAATAAAAAGCTATTGAAATCTGGAAATTCCAGTGGAGGCATAAGTAATGCAACGATCATGGAAATTCCTGTTCCCGAGGATCGGAAGCGCAAGCTGGACGGTTTGTTTGGGGCGCTCTTTACCACGGCAGGAGAAGGCTATGTCTTTCTCAATGACCTGCGTTATGATTATTCCAGATGGGCACTTTCCCTCATAGATGATTTTGGCATGCAGTCAGAATATATGTACCATGCCGGAAAAATATGGCAACAGTTTGTTCACCCAGATGACTTGGCACAGTATCGGAAGGTAGTTGATGCCGTCGTGAACGGAAAGAGCGAGATGAAATACCTCTGTTATCGTGCCCGCAGGCCTGACGGAACCTATGTATGGCTCAAGCCGAGAGCCTTTATTTTGAATGATGATCAGGGAAATCCAGAGTATTTTGGTGGCATCATTGTTCCTCAGTAAATTGTTCATTACATGAACTGTTGTGTTTTCCATGAAATAATGTTAGAATGGTAACAGTTGTTCATAAAACGATTTACAAGGAGGAGCTTCTTATGGCTATGATGGAAAGACCCAACGTAACCGTGTTCCCAGACGGGGGAAAATATTGGGAGCACAAATTCGAAAAGTTTTATCTGAAAATGTACCTTCCTGCGACGGACATTGACGGTGAGGTAAACAATTACACATTCCGTGCACCGCTTCTTTTGATCCTTGAGGAAAAGAAGCAGAGCATGGAGGAAGCCATTGCGTTTGCGAAGACGAGCGGACTGGCTGACATAGCATCGGCAGTAGATTCAGGCGTCCTGTTTGTTTATCCTACGGCTGAGGATGGCTGGAAGAGCCAGACGGAAGAGCTGTATGCAGCAATCATTGCTGAGATTAAAATGAATCCGTTCTACAAGGACGGCATCGTAGAAATTACGGATTTCTTTACGAGAGAGTTCAAGGGCTATTTTGTGCGTGGCGCAATTTTCCGCGCAGACCTTTATGGCTTTGGTGAGTCTGCTGATTACATCGCAAAGAATCTGCTGAAGACCCTTCAGGGCGAGTATTTGTGGGGACCTGGCGAGATTACGCCTGCTTGTGTATCCATGGAGAGATTGAGCGTTGTTCCTGCACCTGAGCGAAAGGACATTGGCGTGATCAGCGTTGGCAATTCCGAGGCGATCAATGCTTGCTTTGCAGGCTGTCAGAATCTTTTGATCAAGGATAAGGCAGAGTATCAGGCTGATTTTAAGGCTTTCGTTCGTAAGTTTAAGATGTGGTGCGGCAACATGGAGATCGAGCCTGATTTCGAAGCCCTCGACATGACGGAGGAGGCTGGCTGCGTTGTCGTAAAGACCTCCCCTGATAATCACGGAAGATATAAGGATACGAAGGAGCACAAGGTTGGCTACTTCGCATATTATAACAACAATGCCTTTGACAATGGCCCCGCACCTCTTCTGATGGGCTTCCACGGCGGCGGAGATTCCTCCATGTTTCTGACCTTTGTGTCTGGCTGGTGGGAGATCTGTCACAGATATGGCTTCCTGTATGTTGCCATTGATAATCATCAGGACGTTCCTGCGGCAGAGGCAGTTCAGGTGATTGAAGCAGTGAAGCAGCGCTACAAGGTGGACGAGCATAGAATTTACGCAACTGGCTTTTCCATGGGCAGTGGCAAGACCTGGGATATGTTCCAGGAGTTCCCGTCCTTGTTTGCAGGCCTTGCACCCGCGAGCGCATTGTTCCCGGTAAAGAATAACATGTTCGGAAAGTCCTTAGGCGATGGCATCAACATGGACGTACCCGTGGCATTGTTCTATTCCGGCGGTGAGAAGTCTCACCTTCCTGAGCTTCCCTTCCAGGCGGAGCAGGGCATTGAGCGCGTGCAGTATGCTGCGCAGGTTAACAAGTGCAAATGCAAATTCGACGTATCCTTTGCTGACAAGGACAAGTGGGAGGATCCCATTTATGGCGTGCCGGGAGATCGCGTGGAGGTGCTTCATGACGACAGCCGCGGAAGCGATCTGACGATCCGTTATTATGACAGTGAGGACGGCGTTTGCAGGACGGCGTTTGCAAGCATCAGCGGTCAGGTACATGAGTGCCGTCACCATACCAATGAGGCGGCGTGGAATTTCATTTCGAAGTTCACCAGATGAGAGAAAGGCGTGCAATGAGCCGCCCATGATTCCTCCATCGGACAAGCTAATTGGTCAATCCGATGGAGGATTTTATTGCAAAGCATCCATTCTTTCGATATCAAAAGAATCAGGAGGCTGGAAAGGGAAGCGGGCATGAGTAATTACATTATGGACTTGCGACAGATTGTGGGTCACAGACCCCTGCTACAGTGTGCGGCAAGCATTATGATAGAGAACGAGAAGGGGGAAATCCTCTTAGGCAGAAGGACGGACAATCACCTTTGGGGATATGCGGGAGGCTCCATAGAGCTCACGGAGACCGTGGAGGAAAGCGCAAAGCGAGAGCTCTTTGAGGAGATGGGACTTGTTGCGGATGAGATGGAATTCTTCATGGTGAATTCCGGCATGGAAGCGCATTATGTCTATCCGAATGGCGACGAGGTTTATAATGTCGAGATCATCTATTTCTGCAAAAAGTATCATGGTACCTTGCGCAGGCAGGAAGAGGAGATTGAGGAGCTTCGGTTCTTTGCTCCAGAGGAGATCACCCTTGACATGATTTCACCGCCGATTCGCCCCGTTTTTCAAAAGTATCTGGAACAAAAAGGACTCTAAAACTTTCGTATTTTCGGCAATACCCTCTTGCATGGAGGGTATTGCTTTTTTTGATTGAATGGTTTAATATATATAGGTCTATATTTCGGAAAAAGGCTGAAAATGGCACCAAGCGAAATATGACAAAGTATATCAACCAATGAGATTAGGGAGGAAAAGAACGTGGGAGCAATTTATTATGGAACAAGAACATTTTCAAAGCATATGGGGTATTTTGGACCGAAGCAGGAGTGCCAAAACTGCCATCGAACCTATCAGAAGGCAATTGTAAGATTTAAGTCTTGGTTCCATATCGATTATATTCCTTTGATTCCTACGAAGACGCAGTATTTTAAGTCTTGCCCCATTTGCGGCGCAGGCTTTGAGCTGAGAAAGCAGGATGCAAAGACGGAGATGCAGACTCCTGGTGATGGCACCGTACAGACCTTAGAGCCGCACGCAAAGCATATTCTGGCAAACAAGCCGAAGGGACTTTTGGCTTCTGATAATAGCTATGAGCTTTGGATGAAGGACGTAAATTCTGGTGAGGACATTTGCATCGCAAGTGAGATCTCCAAGGAAGACATCAAGAGATTCAAGAAGGAGAGGGGCTGGAAGAAGGTCCCCATGGAAAAGGTGGAATAATCGCTTGCTGGTTAGATACGTTAGCCTGGCGAAGCAGAAAGAGAGAGAATTCATGGCACTTAGCAAAAAGCCCGTGACGGGCATGAAGGATATTTTACCAGAGGAGATGCAGGTCCGTGATTATGTCATTGGCGTGATCAAGGAAACCTATGGAAAGTTTGGATTTACCTCCATTGAGACTCCCTGTGTAGAGAATATTGCCAACCTGACCAATAAGCAGGGCGGCGATAACGAGAAGCTGATCTTTAAGATTTTAAAGCGCGGAGAAAAGCTGAATGTTGCAGAAGCAACGACGGAGGAGGAAGTGGTAGACGGTGGTCTTCGCTATGACCTGACCGTTCCGCTGGTGCGCTACTATTCGAATAATGCGGCAAATCTGCCCTCGCCCTTTAAGGCACTGCAGATGGGTAATGTATGGCGTGCTGACAGACCTCAGAGAGGTCGTTATCGTCAGTTTATGCAGTGCGACATCGACATTCTCGGCGAGCCCTCAAATCTGGCAGAAATCGAGCTGATCTTAGCGACGACGACCACGATCAGCAAGCTTGGCTTTAAGAATTTCCAGATTCGCATCAATGATCGTCGTATCCTGAAGGCAATGGCGAAATACGCAGGCTTCCGCGAGGAGGATTATGACGGCGTATTCATCACCTTAGATAAGATGGATAAGATTGGCGTGGAAGGCGTATTGGCCGAGCTGATGGAGAAGGAATATGGCAGCGAGGAGCAGTGCAAGAAATATCTGGAGCTCTTTACGGACATCCAGAATGCACAGGACGGTATTGCCTGCCTGATGGACAAGCTGGGTGATTTCCTTGATGCTGAGGTTATGAAATCCTTCCGCGAAATCGTAGACAGTGTTAAGGCAACGCAGGCAAATACCTTTGAGCTTGTGTTTGATCCCACGTTGGTTCGCGGCATGAGCTATTATACGGGAACCATTTTTGAGATTGCAATGCCCGAGTTCGGCGGAAGCTGCGGTGGCGGCGGAAGATATGATAAGATGGTTGGAAAGTTCACGGGGCAGGACGTTCCCGCGTGCGGCTTCTCCATCGGCTTCGAACGAATCGTATTGCTCCTTCTCGAGAGTGGCTTCAAGGTGCCTACCGCACCCGCTAAGATCGCTTACCTTGTTGAAAAGGGTGTGGCTGGCGAGAGACTTTGCGAGGTTATCGCGAAGGCTCAGGCAGCCCGCGCTGACGGCAAGCAAGTTCTTGTCGCTAGAATGAATAAGAACAAGAAATTCCAGAAGGATCAGCTTCAAGCTGAGGGCTATACGGAATTCGAGGAGTTCTACAAAGAAGAATTGAAAAGATAAGATTTAGAAGAGGACTGAAATTATGGCAGAGTCAATGAAGGGTTTGAAGAGGACTTGCCGCTGCGCGGAGCTTTCCGTTGCAAACGTAGGCAAGATCGTTACCGTGATGGGTTGGGTACAAAAGCAGAGAAACAAGGGAGGTTTGATCTTTGTGGATCTGCGCGACCGTTCTGGCATTTTGCAGGTGCTGTTTGAGGAAGAGACCTGTGGAAGCGAAGCCTTTGAAAAGGCTGCAAAGCTGCGTAGTGAATTTGTTGTCGCAGTGGTTGGTACGGTGGTACACAGAAATAGTGACGTCAATGAGAAGATGGCAACAGGTGCCATTGAGGTGCGTGCAACGGATGTTCGTATTCTTTCTGAAGCACAGACGCCGCCCTTCCCGATTGAGGCAGATTCCAAGACCAAGGAAGAGCTGAGATTAAAGTATCGCTATCTGGATCTGAGAAGACCTGACATTCAGAAGAACCTGATTCTTCGCAGCAAGATTGCGACGACGATTCGTGCCTTCCTTGCAAATGAGGGCTTCTTAGAGATCGAAACCCCGATCCTGAATAAGTCTACGCCTGAGGGCGCAAGAGACTATCTGGTGCCGAGCCGCGTGCATCCTGGTACCTTTTATGCGCTGCCCCAGTCCCCTCAGATTTTCAAACAGCTACTTATGTGCTCTGGCTATGATCGTTATTTCCAGATCGCCAAGTGCTTCCGTGATGAGGACCTTCGTGCGGACCGTCAGCCTGAGTTTACGCAGGTGGACTTAGAGATGAGCTTTGTGACGGAAGAGGATGTCATGGATGCAACCGAGCGCATGGTTGCTAAGGTTTGCAAGGAGGCCATTGGCCTTGACGTGCAGCTTCCCTTAAAGCGTATGACCTGGAATGAGGCCATGAATCGTTTCGGCTCTGATAAGCCTGATACCCGTTTTGGCTTAGAGCTGAAGGATGTCTCCGAGGTCGTAAAGAACTGTGGCTTTGGCGTATTCTCTGGTGCCGTGGCAAATGGCGGAAGCGTTCGCGGAATTAACGTAAAGGGTCAGGCAGAGATGCCTAGAAAGAAGATTGACGCTCTGGTAGAGTTCGCAAAGGGCTATGGCGTAAAGGGTTTGGCATACCTTGCCGTTTTGCCTGACGGAACCTATAAGTCCTCCTTTGCAAAATTCATGAGCGAGGAAGAGCTAAAGACGTTGGTAGATGCCATGGAGGGACAGGCAGGAGACCTGCTGCTGTTCGCGGCTGACCGCCTGAAGATTGTTTGGAACGTGCTTGGCGCACTTCGCTGTGAGCTGGCAAAGCAGCTGGGCTTAATTGATGATAACAAGTTCAATTTCCTTTGGGTGACGGAGTTCCCTCAGTTTGAGTGGAGCGACGAGGAGGAGAGGTTTGTTGCCATGCATCATCCCTTCACCATGCCCATGGAGGAGGATCTTCCGATGCTGGAAAGCAATCCTGGTGCCGTTCGTGCAAAGGCCTATGACATTGTGCTGAATGGCGTGGAGCTTGGCGGCGGAAGTGTTCGTATCTTCCAGGATGACGTGCAGGAAAGAATGTTCCGTGCCCTTGGATTTACCAATGAGAAAGCACATGAGCAGTTCGGATTCCTCTTGGATGCCTTCAAGTATGGTGTACCGCCTCATGCAGGTCTGGCCATCGGTTTGGATCGTTTCGTGATGCTGCTCGTGAAAGCAGAGAGCATTCGTGAGGTGATCGCGTTCCCGAAGGTCAAGGATGCATCCTGCCTTATGAGCGAGTGCCCGAATGTCGTGGATCCCGCTCAGCTCAAGGAGCTTTGCCTGGAGGTTGTTTCAGATAAGGAGTCATAAAAACATATGTGGGAAGCTTGCTATTTTCTGGACGTAAGCAGTCTGGAAATCCTTCTGGAGGAGCGATTCGAAGGTGGGAAACATACGGAAGGACGGGAACGTTCAGGAGGGCAAGTGACCTTGAAGAAATTGGAGGCGCTTCTGGACGAGGAGCGCCTTTCTAAATATCAAGGTATTCAGAATAAAAAGGTTACCGGTGCTTGCTTGGGGGCAGGGCTTCTTCTTCGTCTTGCAGCTACGGAATTTGAGTATTTTCGTAGAGCTTGCTTACAGGAAAATCGTGACTTATCGGGAGGGTTGTTGCGGGATTTCTGGGAAGAACACAGTAAATGGGAAAAGCAATGGCAAAGCAAGTCAAAATGTGTGGGAGAAGCCTTGAGGTCAATCAGTGAGAAGCCGAGAATATTAACACCCAAGGACATTTTTGAACGCATGCGGCAATTGCCTTCGGAGTGTCAGCTGGAGCTGCGTTATCACTATGGGAAGGCAGGAAAGCCGTATTGGGATGGAATTCCATTATTCTTTAGTCTGTCGCATTCAGGAGACTTAGTTGGCCTTGCCGTTTCAGAGCAGGAGCTTGGGCTGGATGTCCAAAGGGTGACAGGAACAGATTGGAAGAAGCTGGCAGAACGCTTTTATTCAGTTGAGGAGCAAGAGGAGCTTTGGGGGCTTTGCGAACAATCTGAGGAGCTAGGACGAAAGGGATTTTTTCGGCTGTGGTGTCAGAAGGAGAGCTATGGAAAGCTGACGGGAGAGGGGGTTCTCCCATACCTATGTAAACGAACGACGGAATTCAAAAACATAGTGTTTTTCGAAAAAGAGCTTGAACTTAGTGGCAATGAGTATTGTTTCGCCCTTTGTAAGGGCAGAGTAAACGGGAGAGAAAAATGAAGCGTTTATTGGTTTACTTAAAGGCATATCGAAAGGAGTGTGTGATCGCACCGCTGTTTAAACTGTTAGAGGCGGCATTTGAACTGCTGGTACCTCTGGTTGTGGCGAAGATCATTGACGTCGGCATCGTAAATTCTGACGGACCGTATGTCCTGAAAATGGGCTTTTGCTTGATTGCACTGGCGATTGTCGGACTGTCCTGTTCCGTGACGGCACAGTTCTTTGCGGCAAAGGCAGCCGTGGGATTTTCCAGTAAATTGCGTGAGGTGCTGTTTAGTCATGTAGAGGATCTTAACTTTACGAACATGGACCTGGCAGGAACCTCGACCATGATCACGCGAATGACCAGTGACGTCAATCAGGTACAATCTGGCGTAAACATGACGCTTCGCCTGTTCCTTCGTTCGCCGATTATCGTTTTTGGTGCCATGATCATGGCATTTCTTATCGATGTCAAAATGGCGTTGATCTTTGTGGTGGCGATCCCCATTCTGGCCATTGTCGTTTTCGGCATTATGCTTGTCACCATGCCCTTGTACAAGAAGGTGCAGAGCAGTCTTGACAGAGTTCTTGGAATTACGAGAGAAAATCTGACGGGTGTTCGCGTCATTCGTGCCTTCCATCAGGAAGAGACGGAGAATGCAAGGTTCCAGGAGAGCAATCAGGCTCTCACGGTCATGCAGAAATTCGTTGGAAAAATCAGTGCCTGCATGAATCCCGTGACCTACGTGATCGTAAACGCGGCCATCATGCTGCTGATTTATAAAGGGGGCCTTAAGGTACGGGCAGGTGAGCTTACGCAGGGTCAGGTGATCGCTATTTTGGAATACATGTCCCAGATTCTGGTTGAGCTCGTTAAGCTTGCCAACCTGATCATTTTGATGACGAAGGCCATGGCCTGCGCAGACAGAGTGGCTGGCGTTTTGGAGATTGGAAAGCAGGATGACGCGCAGTCAAAGGCAGGGGACGATCGTCAGAAGGACAATTTGCAAACCAAGGAAGATTTACCTTGGGAGACATATATTGGCGCCTCTGCCAAGGCAAGACAGGATGCGACTTATCTTGTTTTTGATCATGTTTCTCTGAAATATAGCGGTGCAGGAGAGGAGACCCTTGAGGATATCAGCTTTGCGGTGAAAAAGGGCGATACCATTGGCGTCATTGGTGGTACTGGTTCAGGCAAGTCCTCCCTCGTAAATTTGATCCCGAGATTTTATGATATCACGGAGGGCAGCATTAAGCTGGATGGAAGGAATCTAGAGGAATATGACGAGGCGCAGCTTCGAAGACGCATGGGCGTGGTTCCTCAGAAGGCCGTTTTATTCAAAGGAACCATCCGTTCCAACCTGCTTTGGGGTAAGCCTGATGCGACGGAGGAGGAGCTCTGGAGGGCGATCGACCTTGCCCAGGCAAGAGAGGTCGTTGAAGGAAAAGACGGAAAGCTGGATGCGAAGGTCACGCAGAATGGTCAGAACTTTTCTGGTGGACAAAAACAGCGCCTGACGATTGCAAGAGCCCTGGTCCGCAAGCCTGAGATCCTGATTTTGGATGACAGCGCCTCCGCACTGGACTATGCGACCGATGCAGGACTTCGCGAGTCCTTGAAAACCATTCAGAAGGAGACGACAACCTTTATTGTTTCCCAAAGAGCTTCCAGCATTCGCCATGCAGATCAGATCATCGTGCTGGATGATGGAAAGATGGCTGGCATTGGAACACATGCAGAGCTGTTGGAAAACTGCGAGGTATATCAGGAAATCTATTATTCCCAGTATCCCGAGGAGAGAAAGGGGGCGGTGAGCGTTGGCTAAGGAAAAATCCTCTTATGACAAGAAAGCAACCTGGAAAAAGGTCTTTCACTATATCCGAAAATACTGGTTCGTAATGCTACTGTCCTTTGTGTTGGCGGCAGTGACGGTAGCGTTAACCCTCTACATTCCCATCCTTACGGGAGATGCCATTGACCTCATGATTGGACCTGATGAGGTTGATATGGCAGGAATTTTAGAGGTTGTGAAGAAAATTGGAATTGCCATGCTGGTGACGGCTCTTGCACAATGGATCATGAATACCTGCAACAATTATACCTGCTATCATGTGGTGCAGGATATTCGAAGAGATGCCTTTCAAAAGCTGGAAATCCTGCCCCTTAGCTACCTTGACCAGCATCCCGCAGGAGACATCGTAAGCCGCGTGATTGCGGACGTAGATACCTTCGCGGATGGACTTCTCATGGGCTTTACGCAGCTCTTTACGGGAGTGCTTACGATCGGTGGAACCTTGATCTTCATGTTGATTTATAATATCCCCATTACGCTCGTCGTGGTGTGCCTGACGCCCGTATCCTTCCTTGTCGCAAAGTTTATTGCGACACACACGCATGACATGTTCCAGGAGCAGAGCAAAACCAGGGGAGAACAGACGGCTCTGATTGATGAAATGGTAGGGAACCAGAAGGTCGTTCGCATGTTCTCTCGCGAAGAAGAGGTGAAGGAACGGTTCAGAGAAATCAATGGAAGGCTGCAGAAGTGTTCCTTAAAGGCGACCTTTTATTCCTCGTTGGTGAACCCCTGTACGCGTTTTGTCAATAGCCTTGTATATGCGGGCGTAGGTATTTTTGGCGCATTCCTGGCCATTCGCGGCGGTATTTCCGTCGGTAGGCTATCCTGCTTCCTGCGCTATGCAAATCAGTACACGAAGCCCTTTAATGAGATTTCTGGCGTTGTCACGGAGCTGCAAAATGCCTTTGTGTGTGCCTCCAGAGTATTCGCATTGATTGATCAGGAGCCGCAGGTTCCCGAGGATGAGGATGCGGTGACACTGGGCGAGGCAAAAGGCAATGTGGAGCTGAAGGATGTTTACTTCTCCTATGTGCCTGAGAAGAAGCTTATTGAGAACTTCAACCTGTCCGTAAAGCCTGGTCAGAGAGTTGCCATCGTTGGTCCGACGGGCTGTGGCAAGACGACGGTCATTAACTTGCTGATGCGGTTCTACGACGTGAATTCCGGAAGCATTTCCGTGGATGGAAATGACATACGGCATTTGACCAGAGGAAGCCTAAGAACCAATTATGGCATGGTGCTTCAGGAGACCTGGCTTCGAAGCGGAACAATCTTAGACAACATCCGCATGGGAAAGCCAGATGCCACGGAGGAAGAGGTCAAGGCGGCTGCAAAGGCAGCACATGCACACAGCTTTATCAAGCGTCTTCCTCAGGGCTATCAAACTGTGATTACCGAGGATGGCGGAAGTCTTTCTCAGGGGCAAAAGCAGCTTCTTTGTATCGCAAGAGTTATGCTTTGTCTGCCGCCTATGTTAATTCTGGATGAGGCGACAAGCTCCATCGATACCAGAACGGAGATCAGGATTCAGAAGGCATTCGCAAAGATGATGGAGGGCAGAACCAGCTTTATCGTAGCACACAGACTTTCCACCATTCGCGAGGCTGACGTGATCCTTGTCATGCGGGATGGAAACATCATCGAGCAGGGTAATCATGAGACACTGCTTGCGCAAAACGGATTCTACGCGAACCTGTATCAAAGCCAGTTCGCAGGGTGAGACATCAAATTTCATGTTTAGGGCAGGGCTGGATTATCTTTTCAGGTCAAATGGTTACTGGAAAGATGATCCAGCCCTGCTCACTAAGAATGAAAACAAACTGTAACAGTAGGAAATCTCCTGCATATCATAGGGGTGAAGCGATGCTTTGGCTTATGAGATGCAGGAGGTTTTTTATGGCTTTGATAGCTTTAGATGCGGGGCACGGGGGCGAGAATCCCGGGGCCACCTATCAGGGGAGACAGGAAAAGGATGACGCGCTAAATCTGGTGTTGGCAATAGGGAGAATCTTGGAGGAGAACGGGCAGGAGGTTTATTACACACGAACGACGGACGTCTATGAATCGCCCGCGCAGAAGGCGGCGGAGGCGAATCAGGTCGGCGCGGATTATTTTGTTTCCATTCACCGCAATTCCAGCCCCTATCCCAATCAATATACAGGGATCGAGAGCCTTGTTTATAATAAATATGGGCTGGCGGCGCGGATGGCAAAAAACATCAATGCGGAGCTGGAAAAGGTGGGCTTTGCCAATCAGGGCATTACGGAACGGCCGAATCTTGCCGTGCTTCGAAGAACCCGTATGCCAGCGGTTCTCGTGGAGGTTGGATTCATTAACACGGATGCAGATAATGCCTTGCTGGACAGCCGTTTTGATGATGTGGCAAAGGCGATTGCAACGGGGATTTTAGAGAGCCTGTAAGTTGACAAGAAAGCAGGAAATCCCTTATACTTAGGAGAGGTTCTATTGCTTGTTTGTAGGGAGCAATTGCAAATAATTGGCCTTGGACAGAATACAGAAATTGCGAGATAGAAAGGCAGGGATACGATGTATAAGATTTTAATTGTGGAAGATGAACCAGGAATACGGGAGGCAGTGGCCGAGCAGCTGCGTAGCTGGGACATGGACGTACGCATTGTCACGGACTTCCGCAAGGTGACGGCAGAGTTTGCGGAGTATGATCCGCACCTTGTGCTTCTTGACATTTCCCTGCCCTTCATGAATGGATATCATTGGTGCAAGGAGATCCGTGCAACCTCCAAGGTGCCGATCATCTTTGTATCTTCAGCAGCGGACAACATGAACATCGTCATGGCCATGACCATGGGTGCGGATGACTTTATCGCGAAGCCCTTTGACGGGAGCGTGCTTGTCGCGAAGGTACAAGCACTTCTTAGACGAACCTACGATTTTGGAGACAGCGTTCCCGTACTGGAGCATCGCGGCGCGCTCCTCAATACCGAGGAAGGAAGCCTGAGCTATAACGGAGAGAAGATTCCCTTGTCTAAAAATGAATTCCGTATTCTTTTAGTGCTCATGAAAAACAAGGGCAAGATTGTCAGCCGTGAAAAGCTCATGGAAGCCCTCTGGCAGACCGACGCCTTCGTGGACGAAAACGCCCTCACCGTCAATGTTGGCCGCCTTCGCAAGAAGCTCGAAACCGCCGGCCTCGAAGGCTTCATCGAAACCAAATTCGGCCAAGGCTATATCATTCCTCAAGCATAAGGAGGAAGAAAACATGTGGCGGTACTTGAAGGAGAAGCAGGCCATCGTGATCGTGTTCTTGGCCTGCGCCTGCATCTATTTTGTAACCTTTGCGTTATATCATTTTCCGTTGGAGGCAGTCTTGTATCCAACGGTTTTCTGCGCTTTGCTACTTATGGGCACATTCATTTATGAGTATCGAAAATATCGGGCAAAGCACGAAGAATTGATGTTGCTCCAAAATCTTCCGGATTACTTGATGGAGAGCCTAAAAAAGTATCAAAAGCAGGATGATCAGGACTATGTCGAGCTGATACGGCTTGTCATGGAGCGCGCAGGGGAAGAGCGTTTAGAGCACCAGAAAAAGATGACGGATTCCATCGATTATTACACGACCTGGGTGCATCAGATTAAGACACCGATTGCGTCCATGCGCCTTCGCCTGCAGGCAGAAGACAGCCCCACGGCCAGAGCATTGACGGAGGACCTGTTCCGCATTGAACAGTATGTGGAGATGGTATTGACCTATTTACGGCTTGGCAGTGAATCCACGGACTATGTGTTCCGTGAGATTGCGCTGGATGGCGTGATCAAGGGATGCCTTAGAAAATTTGCCAGTCAGTTTATTGGCAGATCCTTAAGCCTTAGCTATGAAGGCACGGAGCAAACAGTCGTGACGGATGAAAAGTGGCTGGCCTTTGTTTTGGAGCAGCTCCTGTCCAATGCGCTCAAGTATACGGCCGAGGGTGGGATTACCATTGAGGTGTCGGAGAAGCAGGTTCTATCCATTAGGGACACGGGCTTTGGCATCACGCCCGAGGATCTTCCAAGAATTTTTGAGAAGGGCTACACGGGCTTTCGAGGCAGGGAGGACAAGCATGCCAGCGGGATTGGCCTATTCTTATGCAAAAAGATTTGTGATAACCTTGGCGTGAAGATCTGGGCGGAATCCAAGCTTGGCGAGGGAACGACCATGTATCTTGACTTAAGTCAGAAAAAGACGATTCATGAATAAATCAGGAAACGTGACAAAAACGTTAGAATTGGAACTTGCTTTGTAAGATGATGCAATGGAGATGGGATGCTTTTCGTGGTAAGCTTTCGTTGTAAGGCAAAGAAATGAAAACAAAAGGCATTCATCAAGGGAATGCAAAGCAAGGAGGCATAAGGTAATGGGTTTACTTACGGTTGAACATTTGAAGAAGGTGTACGTCACAAGATTTGGTGGCAATAAGGTGGAAGCATTAAAGGACGTGAATTTCACCGTGGAAGAGGGCGAGTATGTTGCCATCATGGGTGAGTCTGGTTCCGGAAAGACGACCCTTTTGAATATTTTGGCATCGCTGGATAAGCCGACGGCAGGCAAGGTCATCCTCAATGGAACGGAGACCTCGAAGATCAAGGAGAATGATCTCGCAGAGTTTCGAAGAGATCATTTGGGATTTGTGTTCCAGGAATTCAATTTGCTGGACACCTTCTCTTTGGAGGATAACATTTTTCTTCCTATGGTGCTTGCAAGAAAGGGCCATCAGGAAATGACGGAGCGCCTTGCGCCCATCGCAAAAAAGCTGGGCATCTCAGAGCTTCTGAAGAAATATCCCTACGAAATTTCAGGTGGTCAAAAGCAAAGAGTTGCCGTGGCAAGAGCGCTGATGAACCATCCGCAGATCCTACTTGCGGACGAGCCGACTGGCGCATTGGATTCCAAATCTACGGACGAGCTTTTGAGTCTGTTTTCTGAAATCAACAAGGATGGACAGACCATTCTCATGGTAACGCACTCAGTCAAGGCAGCAAGCCATGCGGAAAGGGTTCTGTTCATCAAGGATGGCGAGGTATTCCATCAAGTATATCGCGGTGAGAATACGAGAGAGCAGTTCTATCAGAAAATCTCTGACACCCTGACCTTACTTCAGGCAGGAGGTGAGAGAGCATGAGAGGGCCCTTCTTTCCAAAGCTTGCACTAAGCGGAATTAAGAAGAACGGACAAATCTATTTTCCGTATCTTTTGACCTGTATCGTTATCGTGATGATGTTTTACATCATGCACAGCCTGGGCGACAGCCCCCTGATGAAGGAATTCAAGGGCGGCGGTAATGTTGCAACCTGTCTGGGACTAGCTAAATTTGTTATTGCGGTGTTTGCGTTTCTGTTTTTACTGTATTCGAATTCCTTTCTGAATCGTCGCAGATATAAGGAATTTGGTTTGTATCACGTCCTCGGCATGGGAAAGCGCGGACTACGCAGGATCGTTCTTTGGGAGTCCGTATTCTCTGGGATCATAGGACTGGGCGGAGGATTGATTTGTGGAATTCTATTCTCAAAGCTTGCGGAGCTTCTGCTGGCGAACATTGTGCTGAGTGAAGTTGACTATGCATTCCGCGTGGATGGAAAGGCCATCTTTTTTACCACAGGCATGTTTGGATTTATCTTCCTGCTTCTCATGGTAAAATCCCTGATCACCGTACAGCTGACGAAATCCCTAGAGCTGTTCCAGAGTGAAAAGCTCGGGGAAAAGCCGCCTAAGACAAATTGGGTGCTGGCGATCCTAGGATTGATCATCCTTGTGACTGCTTATGTCATCTCATGTACCATCAAGGCACCCTTGACTGCGCTGTTTGCCTTCTTTATTGCGGTGATCATGGTAATTGTGGCGACTTATTTCCTGTTTATCGCAGGCTCCGTTGCCCTTTGCAGGATCTTAAAGAACAATAAGAAGTATTATTATCAAAAGAACCACTTTGTGTCCGTCTCCTCCATGATTTTCCGCATGAGAAGAAATGGTGCAGGCCTTGCGAGCATCTGCGTTCTCTGTACCATGGTGCTGGTAATGCTTTCCGCCTCCAGCTGCATGTATTTTGGACTGCAGGATACGATCAATGGACGCTTTTGCAGAGACATGGAGATTTCCCTGCATCCGCCCAAGCTGTCCGTTTTGGAAAACGACGGAAATGAACAGCTGTTTACGGCGATCAATCAAATCTTTGAAAATGAGGGCGTGACCCCAGAGAATGTTTTGCATTATATTTATCTCGAGACAACGGTTGTGATTGAGGGCACGCAGGTCTTGGATGGAAGGGATATTGAGGAGGAGCTGAATGGAATCAGTGACATTGCACAGATCGACAGATTAAAGTATCTGGTCGTAGTCTCAAGTGATGATTATAATCGCATCATGGAAACCAATGTTACACTTAGTGACGACGAAGCATTAATTTATTCGACCGACGGAAAGTATCACGAATCAATCTTCTCCCTTTGGGGAAAGGATTGGAGGATCAAACAGGTCTTAAAGGAGATGTTCCCAATAGGCGAGCTGGAGGCATCCGTGATTCCCGTGTTTGTTCTGGTCGTGCCTGACCTTAGTATCTTCAATCCCTTGCTTCAGGTGAAGGAAGACGGAACGAGCGACATGGTGCTCAATTGGTACTACGGATGTGATTTGGATGAGAGTAAGGAGAAGGTTATCGAGGTATATAATCACCTTCGCAGTGGTCTGTTCCGTAGAGATGAGCTTTCCTTCATCAAGGAGGAGAGCGGTGGATATTCCTACTACAGCACCTGTAAGATTGCGGATTTTGATGAAATGGTTGGACTGTATGGAGGCGTTTTCTTTATTGGCATTATCCTGAGCATTCTGTTTATTTTTGCCATGGTACTCATCATTTACTACAAGCAGATTTCCGAAGGCTATGAGGATCAAAAGCGCTTCGAAATCATGCAGAAGGTTGGCATGACGAAGAAGGACATCCAAAAGAGCATTAGCTCGCAGGTTTTGACCGTTTTCTTCGCGCCGCTGGTGCTTGCGGGGATTCACACGGCCTTTGCCTTCCCAATGATTTGGAGAATTTTGAGGCTTTTGTATATACAGAACCTGAAGCTCCTGATTCTTCTTACCATCGCAGCCTTCCTGCTGTTTGGCGTTTTCTATGCAATCCTCTATGGACTCACCGCCAAGGTATACTACCGCATTGTCAGCGGAAACGAACAATAAAGCTTAAGTCAAAACCCGAGGTTTACGCCTCGGGTTTTTTAATCCGCAATTTTTGTAAAGATTTTGGCATGTTTTAAGTAGGATTGGCATTGACCTTTTGGGGCAGGCATATTAAGATAGTATATAAGGGAAAGTGGGTTATTATAACAGTTTGGAGGAAGAAGAGTTGAAGAAGCAGACATACCGCAACGTGTTTGCGGAAATTGGAAAGACGGAGAAAGAGATTCAGGAACGATTAGAACAGATTAAGCAGGAGTTTTTCTATGGACCAGACAAGGTCTATTTTACCGTTGGCGATGACATGGGGTATCTTGAGGATACGGGAAACCATGACGCGCGTACGGAGGGCATGTCCTATGGCATGATGATGTGCGTTCAGATGGACATGAAGGAGGAGTTCGACCGTATTTGGAAGTGGGCGAAGACCTATATGTACATGTCGGATGGCTATAACGAGGGATATTTTGCATGGTCCTGTGCCGTGGACGGAAAGAAGAACGCCATGGGTCCTGCACCGGATGGCGAGGAGTTTTTTGCAATGGCGCTGTTTTTTGCCTCTCACAGATGGGGCGACGGCGAAGGAATTTTCAACTATTCCCATGAGGCGAAGGAGATTCTGAGGGCCGTGCTTCACAAGGGCGAGAATGGTCGTCAGGGCTATCCCATGTGGAATCATGAGAATCATCAGATTCTATTTGTGCCGGGCATTGACTATACGGATCCATCCTATCATCTGCCTCATTTCTATGAGCTGTTTGCCGAGTGGGCCTATGAAGAGGACAGACCCTTCTGGAAGGAGGCCGCAAAGGCCAGCCGTGCTTATCTTGCGAAGGCCTGCCATCCCGTTTCTGGCATGAATTCGGAATATGCAGAGTTTGACGGAAGTCCCATGGCAAGACCGCTTCGTTGGACGAAGGACAGACATGACTGGTTTTACAGTGATGCATACCGTACGGTTGCAAACATTGGACTGGATTATGAGTGGAATCACGTGGACGTAGGGCAGCGCGTTGCCGCAGAGCGTCTGCAGTATACCTTGGGCGTGGTCAATCGCGACAACCCCTTCCGCGTATACGAGGTGGATGGAACGCCGCTTGACATTAAGGCACTGCATCCCGTGGGAATCCTTGTGACGACGGCGCAGGGCGCGCTGGCAGTAGAGGGCCCCATCTCCCTGACAAGCCCTGATCAGACGAAGGCGCTGGCAGCACAGTGGGTATCTCGTTTTTGGAAGGAGCCGCTGCGCAAGGGCGATCGCAGATATTATGACAATTGCCTGTACTTATTTGCATTCCTGGCACTGAGCGGAAATTATCGGATGTATTAAGGTTTATGCTGCGCGAGGCGCAGTGAGCCGTTGATCAGAAAAATAGAAAAGCGGAGGATGAAAGACATGACAGGACCAAAAGCACCAAAGGATCCAACTGCGAAGGGTAGCAGCTTTTATATTTGCAGACAGAAGGAAGTGGCAGGAAATCCCACGCCAGACGGAAGAGGCGTTCAGTTTATTTATCTGGATGGCTCCAGACTGACGACGTTTGCGAGGATGGTGGGCTCCATTACGGACGAGACCATGATTCAGAATCTGGAGACGGCAGAGGGCTTCCTTAACATGGTTGCCGGCATCGGCGTCACCGTGGAGGCGGACGATCAAAATCAGGTTGTTGATTTTGCGTTCCAGATGTATGGGAAAAAAGATACCTATGCGGAAGGCGATACCATCACGGTACATTGCAAGCCTGACGGCATGGAGCAGATTATTTGGTTAGATGACTATCAGTGGAGTGAAAATAATGGCGTGGTAGGTCAGATGAGATTTGAGTTTGACCGCCCGGAGAGACTGGCTACCGTGGACGTAAAGCTATATCTTCGCGAGGGCTTTACGGCGCCGGAGCAGGAGGAGCGCACGGAGATTAACGTGGAAGGCGAGGCTTATCAGGCCATTTTGAAGCGTTCCCTTATGAGCATGGGAAACTATGCAAGAGTAAAGAAGGTTTTGGATCGTGCAAAGCGCGGCGAGGAGGTTACGATTGCTTTTATCGGCGGTTCCATCACGCAGGGTGCAGGCGCGACACCCATTCACCTAAAGTCCTATGCCTATCAGACCTGGGAGCGTTTTCAGGCAAACTTTGGGAAGAACGTAAAGCTGATTAAAGCCGGCGTTGGCGGTACGCCTTCCGAGCTTGGCATGATTCGCTTTGAGAGAGACGTCCTTCGTAGCTTTACGGTAAAGCCTGACCTGATCGTGATTGAGTTCTCCGTAAACGATGAGGGAGATGAGACCAAAGGCCTATGCTATGAGAGCCTGGTTCGCAAGTGTCTTGCGCTTTCTGACGATACGGCGGTCATTTTGATTCATGCCGTCTTTGCAAATGATTGGAACCTGGAGGAGCGCCTTGGACCAGTTGGTGAGCGCTACGAGGTTCCCATGGTCAGCGTAAGACAGGGCGTCGTTCCACAGTTTTACTTAAAGCCCGAAACGGGAAGGGTGCTTACGAAGAGCCAGTTCTTCTATGACGTTTTCCATCCGACCAACATGGGTCATACGATCATGGCAGACTGCTTGATTTATTTGATGAAGCAGATTGACGCGGCACCCGCAATGGCAGATACGGATTGGAGAAGCAAGGAGCCTGTGTTTGGCACGACGTTTGAAAAGGTAGAGCTTGTTGACAAGGCTTGGAAGTCAGAACTCCTTCAGGAGCTGAAGGCTGGAAGCTTTTGCGAGATTGACGAGGATCTGCAGAGGGTGGAGATGGACGACGTTCTGGCGCCTGTTCCTGAGTTCCCGAACAACTGGGCGCACGTCAGCGGAAACGATCCGTTTAGCGTAAAGATTACCTGCAAGTCTCTTTTGATTGTCAGCAAGGATTCTGGCTCTGCAGAATATGGCAAGGCAACGGTAAAGGTGGACGGCGAAGAGGTTTTGACGCTGGATCCCAGGGCTGTCGGCTGGACACACTGCACGCCGCAGATCATCTGCCGCGGTGAGGAAACGAAGGAGCACCTGATCGAGGTGCAGATGATTCCCGGAGACGAGGAGAAGAAGATGACAATCCTTGGCTTCGGCGTGGTAAGATAGCTATTGAGGTTTCTACAAGTTTTTGATACAAGGAAGGTTTGATCAAAATGAGTCGTTCTTTTGTAATAGCCAATGAGGAACAAATAACAAATTTTGTCTTGGAGACGACGGCGTTTCCGGGCGTTCAGAAAATCGCGGAAAAGGTTGCCAAGGACATCAAGGCCGTATGTGGACAGCTCCCTAAGGTTCTTGTGCAGGACCTGCCCAAGGATCAGGAGGCTGGAGAAGGCGGACTGAAGGCCCTGGAGGATTTCGTTGATAAAAGCGTGATCTTTGTTGGAACGCTTGGAAATAGCGAGACACTGGGATATTTGGGAGAGTTCGGTGTTTTGGATTTGTCGAAAATCCGTGGAAAGAGAGAGGTTTACAGCATTACCATGATCGGCAATTCCCTCGTGATCGCGGGAAGCGATAAGCTGGGAACCATTTATGGTCTGTTTGCCTTGTCAGAATATATTGGGGTTTCTCCCATGGTGAAGTTTGGCGATGCCGTTCCGCAACCGCGCAAGATTTTGACTGCGCAGGAGGACATTGAAATCGTCTCTAAGGAACCAAGCGTAAAATACCGCGGATTCTTTATCAATGATGAGTGGCCCTGCTTTGGCAATTGGGCGGTGAATCATTTTGGCGGAGTCAATGCAAAGCTGTATGATCAGGTGTTTGAGTTTTTGCTTCGCATGAAGGGAAATTATCTGTGGCCTGCCATGTGGGCGTCCAGCTTCCCACTGGATGGTCCTGGAAGTGCAAATGAAGAGTTGGCGGACATGTATGGCATTACCATTGCCTATTCGCATCATGAGCCCTGTCTTCGCGCCAGCGAGGAGTGGGATCAGGTGAAGGGCCCCGATTCTCGTTATGGCAATGAGTGGAATTTCCATACCAATCAGGAAGGTCTTTTGAACTATTGGATGGATTCCCTGAAGAGAAGCGGAAAGTACCAGCACATGATCACGATTGGCATGCGCGGAGAGCGTGACAGCTCCATGCTGGGCCCCGATTCTACGCTGAAGGATAACATTGATTTATTAAAGAGCGTGATCAAGGCGCAGAGAGGCCTGATCATGCACTATGTGAATTTTGATTTGGACAAGGTTCCGCAGCTGCTTGCCCTGTACAAGGAGGTTGAGGCGTATTTCTACGGCGATGATGAGACAGAAGGCTTAAAGGACTGGGAAGAGCTGGAGAACGTCATCTTCATGCTCTGTGAGGATAACTATGGTCACATGCGCACGCTGCCAACGGAGGAGATTCGTAATCATAAGGGCGGCTTCGGCATGTATTATCATTTGGATTATCACGGCGGTCCCGTGTCTTATGAGTGGATGCCTTCTACGCCACTGTCCCTGATTTGGGAGCAGATGACGGAGGCCTATGAGTATGGCATTAAGGATGTCTGGATTGTCAATGTCGGTGACATCAAGGGAAATGAAGTGGCGCTGAATTATTTCCTGGATCTCGCCTATGATTTTGAAAAATGGGGAAGCAGTGCGGTTAATAGCTGGAGACAATGGCTGAATCAGTGGACGGAAAAGGTGTTCCCTGGAACGTCCGAGCTACTGCAGCAGGCACTTGCAGATATTTACGAGGGCTTTGTAAGGCTGAATTTCATGAGAAGGCCTGAGGCTCTGTATGCGGGCTTGTATCATCCCTGCAACTATAACGAAACCTTCCGCATGTTGGAGACCATCAATCAGCTTGAGGCGCTCAATGAGAGAACCTTTGAGGTATTGGACAGGATTTCAAGACTGCCGGCATACAGCATGATTTATTATCCTGCAAAGATCAGCATGAACCTTCTGAAAATGCAGCTTTATGCAGGAAAGAATCAGTATTATGCACAGCAGGGAAGACCGGCGGCCAATGTCTGCGGAGAGCTGGTAAAGCAGTGTATTGATGAGGATAAGAGGCTCTGTGAGGAATTCCGGGAATTCAGAAACGGAAAATGGGCTGGCATGGAGATGGAGAAGCACGTTGGTTTTACCAAGTGGAATGACGACGGATGGAAATATCCGCTCAGATGCTTTGTGGAGCCCGTGACGGCACCTAGGATGAGTGTTTCCAGAGCGGATGATCCCTGGCTTGCAACAAAGAATTATGGGGCGCCGCAGTGCATCCGCGTACATGATTTCCTGGATCCGGGAAAACAACAGGTTGCCTTGGAGATCAGTAATGATGGCATCGGAAGCTTCAATTACACCGTGAAGGTCGAGCAAGGAGAGATTCCCGCATGGTTACAGGTTTCCTCTACGGAGGGAGTTACGGAGACCATATCCAAGGTGACACTGACCTGCGACAGGGAAGCATTGCAGAAGGCTATGGAGGATGCCAAGGGTGAAGATGGAGTGATCCTCAATGACGGCGTTCAGACGGTAAGGCTTCTGATCAGCGACGGAGACACGGTGGTTGCCGTTGAGGTTAAGGCAGTCAACGTGAACCTGGACGGGCTGGAAAAGGGCACGTTCCTGCCGGATCCCATGGAAGGCGTGATTGTCATGGAGGCCAACCATTATGCAGAAAAGAAGGATGTTGACGGCGTGGGCTTCGTGTGCCTGGAGGGACACGGAAGAAGCGGAAACGGCATGAAGGTGCTTCCTTCTACGGCGGAATTCCTTCCCAAGGAGGAAAAGCCTGAACTGATTTATCGGTTTGTGATTCCTGAGGCAGGAAAGTATCGCGTGGAGCTTTGGACCTCCCCCGTCAATTCCGTTGTGAATAATAGGGCACTGAGGGTGCATCTTGAAACAGGGGCGCAGACGAAGAACATGAATATTCTGAATCCCAGCTATCGAGGCGGAGATTATAATGATCCCAAGTGGTCTGCTGCAGTCATGAATCAGATTCACGTCGTAGGAACGGAGCTGAATTTTGAGGAAGGCGTACAGACGCTGAGCATTGGGGCACTCGAGGCAGGCATGGTGCTGGAACGAATTGTGATTTATCCTGCAGGCAAAAAGCTGAAAGCATCGTACCTCGGACCCGAGGAGAGCTATTTTAAGGCTTGATGAAAACTCGGGGCTAGGTTTGGATTGTCTTTCTGGTAGACTTTTGACCCAGAAAGACAATCCAAACCTTCCCCTCGAGGTTGGCATAAGCCATAGTAAAAGACCAAGATATGTAGAGTGACGCATATCTTGGTCTTTATTGTATGTTCGTATTCTAAGCTATCTTGACTTTAGTGTTTTAGGACGGATCTGTTGATGAGGCTGTCGGCTCGTCGGGAGTGTCTTCCGCGGCGGGCTCGGGGAGGGTCAGGAGCACCTTCTCGATGCGGTTTTGATCCACGCCCTGTACCTTGAGGGTCATGCCGTCTTCTAAGGTGACGGACTCGCCGTCCTCAGGAAGGTGACCTAAATGCTCAATCAGGATACCGCCGAGAGAGTCATATTCCTCGCTTTCCAGATGGCATTCCAACGCATCATTGACGTCATCCAGATTCATGCTTCCCTCGATCAGATAGGTCTTGTCATCAAGCTTCTTAATCTTTTCCATCTCATCCGCGTCGTATTCGTCGCGAATTTCGCCAACTATTTCTTCCAAAAGGTCTTCCAGCGTAATCATGCCGACGGTAACGCCGTACTCGTTCACCACGAAGGTAACGCTGGTTGTTTTCTCTCGAATCTCGTACAGAAGATCGGAGATTTTTTTGTACTCATAAGTAAAATGCGCTTCCCTTAAAATGTTGCGTATCTGGAAGTGCTCAGGATCATCCGTCAGGATGAAATCCTTAATGTTGATGAGACCGATAATGTTGTCCTTGTCTTCCTCATAGACGGGAAGTCTCGTATACATGTGCTTTCGGAAGACGGAGAGGACTTCGTGATAATCATCATTGACGTTGACCGTGACCATGTTGACCCTGGGAATCATGATGTCCTTTGCGAGTGCATCCGAAAACTCAAATACATTGTAGATGATTTCGCGCTCCTCGGACTCTATGGCACCGTCCTCATGGCTGATGTCCACATAGGTCTTTAATTCATTTTCTGTCATGGTGCTGACCTTCTCGTTGGGATCCACGTGAAGTAAAAAGAGGATTAACCAAGCGATTTTGTCGACCAAGAAAATGATGGGGGTTAGCACTTGCATCAGCGAATAAATGATACCGCTGTAGGCGAGAGCAAGTTTATCTGCGTAGTGCATGGCCCAGGTTTTCGGAATCACCTCGCCAAAGAGGAGAACCAGAAAGGTCAGGACTCCAGTGGCAATGCCGACGGCCAAATTCACGCGAAGCGCCAAAGTCGTTGCCAGAGCTGAAGCCGACAGGTTTACGACGTTATTGCCGATTAGAATTGCACTCAGCATCTTGCTGTTATGATCCAGGATCTTATTCACGCGTGCAGCGCGCTTATTACCTTCCTCTTCAAGGGAACGAAGCTTGACCTTGTTTGCCGTGGTCAGCGCCGTCTCCGCAGAGGAGAAGAAACCAGACAGAATCACTAAAATTACTAAAATAATACATTCAATGACAAATAGCTGTATGTCATCTGGGGGAACCAAGTAAAACCACACTCCTTTGTAATCATATATAGAATGTATCTTACAATAAGAGATGGCAAGTTGTCAAGTTTTCAAGTAACCAAGCATAGAATAAGTGATAAGAGGGCGCGCCCAAACGGGGCGAATCTATGAGAAATGGGAGGATCGGAATATGGAGATGGTGAGGGGAGAACAAAAAAAGGGGGCTGGATCAGCATTGGCATACCTGTTTTTTCTATTATTATCGTATGTCCTGACGGGACTTTTGCTGTTGCTGTTAGCGTTTTTGCTCTATCGTTTTAGGCTAGGCAGTGGAGCGGTTTCGGCCTCAATTGATGCCATTTATTTTGTGTCAGCACTCTTTGCGGGAGTACTGGCTGGGAAAAAGGCGAAAAGCAGAAGGTTTCTCTGGGGGGCCTTGATGGGAGCGTGTTATTTTCTTGTTTTGGCAGCATTGTCCCTTGCGAGCGGCATGGGGAACGGGAATTCTGGAATCTTCCCTTCCTTTTTATTCTGTGTGACGGGAGGAACCCTTGGAGGAATTTTGTCCGGCTTCTTCGAAAAAGCCTGACGAGAGGGGTTTGACTTCATGCGCAGAACGTGATACGATTCTTGAGATGTCGTGATGACACGTGGAAGGATTTAAAGATGAAATTCGTTGAAGAGTTAACGAGAAAAATACTAAAGCTTTCACCGATAAAGCTTTCGGATCAGGTCATTGAGGCGCTGGTTCAATTTGTGAAGTTTGGAGTGATCGGCGTAACCAATACGCTGTTAAGCTACGCGCTCAATGTCATGACATTGATGCTTTTAAGGCCTTATGAAATCTCATGGGATTATGTCATCGGTAATCTTGTGGGATTCTTTTTGAGCGTCCTGTGGTCCTTTTATTGGAACAATAAGCTTGTGTTTACTCTGGAAAAGGGACAGAAAAGGCACGTTGGCAAGGCCTTGCTCAAAACCTATATCTCTTATTCCTTTACGGGCATCTTTCTCTGCAACGTACTATCCTATGTTTGGATTGATTTATTAGGCATTTCGAAGCTCATTGCCCCCATGATCAATCTTGTTATCAGTGTTCCCATCAACTTCCTTATTAATAAATTCTGGGCATTTCGCACGAAGGAAAGTGGGGAAGAAACACATTCTGAACCAGGCAGAGAAAACTAATTGCCGTGGAACGAGAGAACTAATCGCCGTGGTGATTGACAGAATTGGAAAGTTATGCTACAATAGCATAGATTTACTAGATGAATGTATGTGATAGTTTCACAAGGAGGTTTCTTATATGAAGCACATTAAGACGTTAACGACGAGAGATTTGAAGGAGTCCATGAAGAAGGGCGGATGTGGCGAGTGCCAGACTTCCTGCCAGTCTGCATGCAAGACTTCCTGCACCGTTGGTAATCAGAGCTGCGAGAAGTTAAAGTAATTGATTCTTGCGTATTTGAACTGAAAAAACCATCATAAGCAGCGATCATGTGTCGCTGCTTATCTTTTGAGTTTCACGATTTTGAGAGGATTTTTTTGTGATACACCAATATAAGAGTAATGGCCTGAATATTGTAATGGACGTCAACAGTGGTTCCGTACATGTCGTGGATGACATTGTATATGACATGATCCCGTTGGTAGAGCCCTTGATTGGAGAGGGCATCAAGGATGCGGACACGATCAAGGCTGCCGTCGTACACATTGCAGGAATTCCCTATCCCGAGGCGGAGATCAGGGAGGCCGTGGATGAGGTTTTGGAATTGGAGAAGAGCGGTCAGCTCTTTGCCAAGGATATTTATGAGAATTATGTCTTCGATTTTAAAAAGAGAACGACTGTGGTGAAGGCGCTTTGCCTGCACATCGCTCATGATTGCAACCTGGCATGCAAGTATTGCTTTGCCGAGGAGGGCGAGTATCATGGACGCAGGGCTCTGATGAGCTTTGAGGTTGGTAAGAAGGCGTTGGACTTTTTGGTTGCCAACTCTGGAAATCGCGTCAATCTGGAGGTCGATTTCTTCGGCGGAGAGCCGCTGATGAATTGGCAGGTGGTAAAGGACCTTGTGAATTATGGGCGTAGCATCGAGACTGCAAATAACAAGAAGTTCCGCTTTACCCTGACGACCAATGGTGTGCTTTTAAATGATGAGATTTTGGAATTTGCCAATAAAGAGATGGCGAACGTGGTTCTCAGCATTGACGGCCGCAAGGAAATTCATGACAAGATGAGACCCTTCCGTGGCGGACAGGGTAGCTATGACCTGATTGTTCCGAAGTTCCAGAAGGTTGCAGAAAGCCGAAATCAGACGAATTATTATGTGCGAGGAACCTTTACGCATCACAATTTGGACTTCTCCGAGGATGTCATTCACTTGGCAGATTTGGGATTTCAGCAGATTTCCGTGGAGCCTGTCGTGGCTCAGCCGACGGATGATTATGCAATTACCGAGGAGGATCTTCCGAAGCTAAAGGACGAGTACGATAAGCTGGCGGCGGAGATGATCAAGAGAAGAAGAGAGGGCAGACCCTTCAATTTCTTCCACTTCATGGTCGACTTGGAGGGCGGCCCCTGCGTGGCAAAGCGTTTGTCGGGATGCGGCTCAGGAACGGAGTATCTTGCCGTGACGCCTTGGGGAGATTTTTATCCCTGCCATCAGTTCGTTGGTAACGAGGATTTTCTGATGGGCAATGTCGATACGGGAATTGTACGGGAAGACCTTCGGGATCAGTTCAAGTGCTGTAATGTTTATGCGAAGGAAAAGTGTAAGAAATGCTTCGCAAAGTTCTATTGTAGCGGTGGATGCGCAGCAAACTCTTATAATTTTCATGGCAACATTAATGATGCTTATGACGTTGGATGTGAGCTGGAGCGGAAGCGCGTGGAATGCGCCATCGCATTAAAGGCCGTGAAGATGATGGAGGAAGAGGACGAGTCCTCCGAAGAATAAGAAAGTAACCGTTCCCACAGGTACAATGTCATTAAGCTAAGGATTTGACAAAAACTCGGGGCTAGGTTTGGATCATCTTTCTGGTAGACTTTTGACCCAGAAAGACAATCCAAACCTTCCCCTCGAGGAATAGGGAAGGCTAAATTATTGACATTGCCCCTGGGTAGGAACGCAAGATTTAAATAAGAACGGAGAGTAAAGAAATGAAGGACATGAAAAAAGGTCAGGCATGGATTGTTTTACTTTGTTTGTTGCTTCTTCTGGCAGGAATTACTTACATTGACCTGTTTGGCGTTGATGCAAGCGGAACCGGAAGCGCATCTGACATCAAGCTGGGCTTGGATCTGGCGGGCGGCGTCAGCATCACCTATCAGGTGGTTGGCGAGGAAACGCCTGACAGCACCGACATGAAGGACACGATCTATAAGCTGCAGCAGCGTGTTACGGGCTACAGCACGGAAGCGATTGTGTACCAAGAGGGATTGAATCGTATCAACATTGAGATTCCTGGCGTACAGGATGCCAATAAGATCCTGTCTGAGCTTGGTCGTCCTGGATCCCTGTATTTCATAAAGGAAAAGGCGCCTGACGGAAGCGATAACTATTCCTACTCGACCTACGGCTATACCTTGAACAGAAGCATTGATGAGATGCTGGAGGATGGCTCCATCACCCTGTCTGGTACGGACGTCAGCGAGGCAAAGGCTGGCTATCAGCAGGATGACATGAGGAATAATGAGATCGTGGTTCAGCTGACCATGACGGACGAAGGAAAAACGAAATTCGCTGAGATGACCACGGAAGCCTATAATAATGGCAAGCAGACCATTGCCATCTACTATGACGGAACGATCATTAGTGCTCCTAGAGTACAGGCAATCATTTCGGACGGACATGCCGTTATTACTGGACAGAGCAGCATTGAGGAAGCAGAGCAGCTGGCATCTACCATTCGTATCGGTGGTCTGAAGCTGGAGCTGGAAGAGATTCATTCCAAGGTGGTAGGTGCTCAGTTGGGTACCGAAGCCATTGAGACGAGCTTGAAGGCTGGTGCGATTGGTCTTGGCATCGTTGCATTATTCATGATTGTCGTTTACTTTGTATCTGGTTTTGCATCCGCCATTGCACTTTGCATTTACGTGGCACTGGTGGTACTGCTGATCCGTGGATTTAACATGACCCTGACCCTGTCTGGTGTCGCTGGTATCATCCTTTCCATTGGTATGGCCGTGGACGCAAACGTAATTATTTTCGCTCGTATCCGTGAAGAGCTGGCAACTGGTAAGACCACAAAGAGTTCCATTAAAATCGGATTTGACAAGGCTCTGTCCGCCATCGTTGATGGTAACGTAACGACCCTGATCGCGGCAGCCGTATTGATGTTCCTTGCACCTGGTTCCATTCAGGGCTTTGCACAGACCTTGGCACTTGGTATTGTGATTTCCATGTTCACTGCACTTGTTATCACAAAACTTTTGATGAATGCCTTTTACTCCATCGGTATCCGTGATGCAAAGTGGTATGGCGTTGGTAAGGACAGAAAGAGCATTAACTTCCTTGGTAAGAAGGGCATCTTCTTTGGCATATCCCTCGCCGTAATCGTTGCAGGCTTCGTGGTAATGGGAATTAATGCTTACAACGGAAATGACATTCTGAACTACAGTCTTGAGTTTAAGGGTGGTACTGCTACGACGGTAACCTTTAACGAGAAGATGACGCTGGAGGATGCAGACAGCAAGGTGACTCCCGTCATCACCGAGGTAACGGGAAGTGCCGTTCAGGTACAGACCGTACAGGATTCCAACGAAGTGATCTTTAAGACGAATTCCTTGAATTTGGATCAGAGAGCAGCGCTGGAGGACAGATTGGTAAGCGAGTTTGGTGTTGATCGCAACCTGATCACGACGGAGACCATCAGCTCCACCATTAGTGGAGAAATGAAGCGTGATACCATTATCGCAGTGGTGGTTGCCATCGTATGTATGTTGATTTACATTCGAATTCGTTTCAGCGACATTCGATTTGGTCTCAGTAGTATCGCAGCGTTGATGCATGATGTGCTGGTAGTGCTTGCCTTCTATGCGGCAGCAAGGGTTTCCGTTGGTAACACCTTTATCGCATGTATGCTGACGATTGTCGGTTATTCCATCAACGCCTCCATCGTTATCTTCGACCGTGTTCGTGAAAACATGGCGGAGAAGAGCAGACAGGAGACCGTGGAGGACGTGGTAAACAAGAGTATTACCCAGACCCTGAGCAGAAGCATCTTTACCTCCTTGACGACCTTCGTCATGGTAGCTTGCCTGTATGTTCTGGGCGTGACCAGCATCCGCGACTTCGCACTGCCTTTGATGGTTGGTATCGTATGTGGTGCATATTCATCCGTATGTATCGTTGGCGGACTTTGGTTCGTGCTTCGTCAGAAATTCCCTGGCAAGGCAAA
Organism: Lachnospiraceae bacterium; assembly: GCA_015056795.1. Lineage (GTDB taxonomy): Bacteria > Bacillota > Clostridia > Lachnospirales > Lachnospiraceae > Acetatifactor. The sequence continues at coordinate 70,489 of SVFO01000004.1, read as the reverse complement.
ATAAAATGGCATTTTTTCGAGGCTGCCTTGTCACAGGCAGCCTTTTTGTGTAGCGAGGAAGGGAAACAAGCGACTGCGAAGCAGGCATTTGTTTCCAACCGAGCGTGCACGAAATAAAATCAAAAGCTGCGAAGCAGCGACAGATGCCAAAGGCAGCTGGATTTTATGAGTGAAGAGGAAGGAAAACAATAAAGGGGTTACGATGGAAAAGTGGTTTGTATATGCGAAAAAGGCAGATTTTCAGGCTTGGGCAGAGGAACTGAAGATTCATCCCTTTGTTGCCAGACTGATCCGAAACAGGGATGTCTTAGATCTGGAGGAGGCCCGGCGCTTCCTATATGGCACATTGGATGAATGTCATGCACCAGAGCTTTTGTTGGATATGGATCGGGCGTCTCAGGAGGTGATCAACGCGATCGCGGAGGGAAAGCGCATTCGCGTGATCGGAGATTACGACGTGGATGGCATATGTTCCTCGTATATTCTGAACAAGGGCTTTTCCGTGCTGGGAGCGATCGTTGATGTCGCGATTCCGCACCGCATTCATGATGGATATGGCCTCAATGACCATTTGATTGAGGAAGCGGCGAAGGATGGCGTTAAGCTGATCGTGACCTGTGATAATGGGATTTCTGCATCAGGGCAAATTCGTCTGGCAAAAGAGCTGGGTATGGATGTGATCGTAACGGATCATCATGAGGTGCCCTTTGTGATGGAAGGGGACAAGAAGAAGGAAATCCTGCCAGAGGCGCTGGCAATCGTGGATCCCAAGCGAGCAGAGGATTCCTATCCCTTTACGGGGATTTGCGGTGGCGTCGTGGCATTTAAGCTTTTACAGGCAATTTCGCACCGATTAGAGCGGATTAAAAGCGCAGGACTGGAAAGCGAGGATGCCATGCTGGCACATGTGGTTGAGAAAGCGGATGCTCTGAGAGAAGCCTTAGAGGAGCTCTTAGAATTTGCGGCATTTGCGACCGTCTGCGACATCATGGAGCTAATGGATGAAAATAGAATCATTGTTCGCGAAGGCCTTCGCAGAATGCGGAACACAAAGAATCTGGGCCTTCGTGCCTTGATGGAGGTACATGGGATTGACAAAAATGCCCTGTCTGGATATCATCTGGGCTTTATCTTTGGCCCCTGTCTGAATGCGACGGGAAGACTGGATACGGCGACGCGTGCGTTGGAGCTTTTGAATGCGAAGGATTCCGTGACCGCAATGACTATTGCGAGGGATTTGAAGGAGCTGAATGACAGCAGAAAAAATTTGACCGTGCAGGGCATGGAGCTGGCGATCAAAAGCATACAAGAGCAGCATTTGGAGCATGATAAGGTATTGGTAGTGTATCTGACTGACGTTCACGAGAGCCTTGCAGGAATTATCGCAGGAAGACTAAAGGAGCATTATGGCCACCCCGCGTTCCTTCTCATCAAATGTGAGGATGGCGTTAAGGGCTCAGGACGATCCGTGGAAGGCTATGACATGTATGAGGCACTAAATCAGGTGGGAGATCTTCTTTCAAAATATGGCGGGCACAAGATGGCCGCTGGCCTGTCCCTTCAGGAGGAGAACGTCGAGGCGCTTCGAAGGAGACTGAACGAGAACTGCCAGCTGACCGAAGAGGATTTTGTTCCTTCCCTGCATATTGACATGGAGCTTCCCATGGAGTACGTGAATATGGAGCTGATGCGTCAGTTGGAGGCATTGGAGCCCTTTGGCGTTGGCAATCCCAAGCCACTGTTTGCCCAAAGAAACGTGACCTTCCTCTCGGGAAGCCGCATGGGAAAGGAAGGAAAGTACGGAAGGTTTCAGGTAATGACGCCAGACGGAAAGAAATTTTGCCTGACCTTCTTTGGAAGCATGGATGCCTTCCTGCAGTTTTTGGATGAAAAGTATGGAGAGGGAAGCGGCGATGCGCTTCTTTCCAATAGACAGTCTTTTGACGTCACGATCGCCTATCAGCTAGGCATTAATTCCTATCAGGGAAAAGAGGAGCTTCAGTTCTTATTAAAGTCTTATCAATAAAAGGAGGCATTTGTCGTGCCAGAGCATCGGGATTGGTTTAAACTAGATTTGTCAGCGATTGTATATCCGACGCTACAACGAAGGGATTTCTCGGCTGTTTACCGTCTGTCCGTCCTGTTAAAGGAAGAGGTACAGCCAGAGCTTCTTCAACAGGCGTTGGACATTACGCTGCCCAGATTTCCGACCTATAAGGTTGCCATGCGTAAGGGCCTTTTTTGGCGTTATTTGGAGCCCAATCATCGGCCTGGACCATTTGTGCGGCCTGACGTGAAGAATCCCTGTCAGCCCATGAGCTTTAAGGACAATAACAGGTATCTGATTCGCGTATATTATTACCATAATCGAATTTCCTTTGAATCGCATCACAGCCTTGGAGATGGCACAGGTGGCATGTGCGTGTTGCAGACTCTGACGGCAGAATATTTAAGACTTTTAGGTCATACGGAGATCAAGAACGGAGGTTTTGTCCTCGACGTCAGTGCAAAGCCAGATCCAGAGGAGCTGGAGGATGCATACATGCGCTATGCAAATTCTAAAATTTGCCCTCCGCGTCCCGGCGAGAGGACCTATCGCGTGCGTGGAACCAAGGAGCCGTTTTATACGCTGAATATTATTGACGGCATCATGTCGACGTCGGAGGTTGTCGCAGCAGCCAAGCGCTATGGCGCAAGCATCACGGAGTATTTTAATGCGGTGTTGTTGTACGCACTGCTAAAGAAGCAGGAGAAGGACAAGCGTTTTCGCCTGCGCCCCGTTAAGATTGCGATGCCAGTTAATTTGCGGCGCTTCTTCCCATCGAAGACGCTTCGAAACTTTATTACCATGATTTATCCTGGCGTGGATCCGAGACTTGGCGAGTATACCTTTGAAGAGATTGTTACGCAGGTGCACCATTACATGCGATATTACGTAAATGATAAATTCCTTCGTGCAGACGTCACGACCAACGCGCGCACGCAGAGTCATCCGCTGATCCGCATCGTGCCCTTATATCTCAAGGATTTTGTAGTAAAGCAGTTTTATTCCAAGGTACAGGATCATAATTCCTCTGCAGGCCTGACCAATATGGGAGCATTGTTTGTCAATGAGAGCATGCGCCCTTATATCGAACGCTTTGACATTTGTATGGGACAGCCGTTTTCCAGTAGAACAAACTGTGCCATCATTAGCTTTCAGGACGTGTTGACCGTCAATTTTGCCAGTAGCATTGTCGAGGCTGACGTGGAACGTTATTTCTTCCGAAAGCTGGTCAAGGATGGCATTCATGTAAAGATTGAAAGCAACCGGGAAGAACCGGAAGCGGAACTGACATAGGAGGGACTTGCGATGTCATATTGTGTAAATTGTGGCGTGGAGCTGGATGCTTCTGCAAAGAGTTGTCCTTTATGTAATACACCTGTATTAAATCCCAAAGAGATTAAGAGAGAGGGCGTGATCCCCCCGTTTCCAAAGGAAAAGGCGCACGTGGAGGAGATTCAGAGGGCGGATTTCGGCTGGCTGGTATCCATGGTGTGTCTTGCAACGGCAGTGACCTGTGGCCTTTTGAATTGGCTTGCATTTCAGGGAAGCCTATGGTCTCTTGCAGTCATCGGAGCCTGTGTTGTTCTCTGGGTTATGCTGGTGCCTGCCGTGATCTATCAAAAGTGGTCTCCGTATCTCTATCTGTTGTTTGATGGAGCAGCCGTGGTATTATATCTCTACCTGATCGCCAGAATGGTAGATTCCTACGAGTGGTTCAAGGGCTTGGGCGTGCCGCTGGTGCTTTGCACCTGTGCAGTCATGGAGCTGTTAACCTTAGCCGTACGCGTATTTCCCAAGGGAATTCTGGCCAGAGGTCTATATTTCATTACGGCACTTGCCATTTTATGTGTGGGCTATGAGGTGATCATTGATCTTCATAGTGACGCTCCGGTAAGCCTTAGCTGGTCGGCGGTGGTTCTCACGGTTTGTACGATCGTAGATATTGCAATTATTACTACGCTGTCACGAAGAAGACTTCGAAATGAACTGAGAAGGAGGTTACATTTCTGATGGAGACAAAGCAACGGTTACTTAGACTCATCAAGCTGGCACATGGAATGGTAGATAAGCCGGATTTGGAAAAGCATCGACAATCGCAGGATCAGATTGGCGAGCTTTTGGGACGGGTAAAGGATTTGAACTTCCGAGGCATGGAGCTGGATGGCATACACTGTGAATGGGTGAGCCTGAATCGGGCCCATGTCCATAAGCAGGTCATTATGCATTGTCATGGCGGTGGGTATTCCACGGGAAGCAGCCTTTATGCGAGGACTCTGACGGCAAAGCTGGCGGCATCCACGGCGATGGAGGTACTGTCCTTTGATTATCGTCTTGCACCGGAGCATCCTTATCCCGTAGCGCTAAAGGATGCCATGAAGGTATGGGACTACTTGATGCGACAGGGGTATGGCGCCCGTGACGTGATTATTACGGGAGATTCCGCAGGTGGAAACCTTGCGCTTGCGTTGACCTTAAAGCTCAAGGAGCAGGGGAGATTTTTGCCCAGAGGTCTTGTGTTAATGTCACCCTGGACGGACATGACCTCCTCTGGAGAATCCTTTGCTGAAAAGAAAAATTTGGATCCCGTGTTGGATGAGGCCTATATGGAGCGTGTCATTCATGATTATGCCAAAGGCACAAACCTGCATGATCCATACATATCCCCTCTGTTCGGAGATTTCACGGGCTTTCCGCCGACCTATGTTCAGGTGGGAGAGAATGAAATCCTCCTGAGCGATTCGACGAGGCTTGTGGAAAGGATGAAGGCAGCAGGCGTCGTTGCAAAGCTTGACATCTTCCCTGGAATGTGGCATGTCTTTCAGATGGCACCCTTTAAGACGGCCTATGAGGCCATGGATAAGAACGTAGAATTCATTATCGACGAGCTGATGCATTTTTAGATAAGGCTTTTTCTGCCGAAAAAAGGATTTTTGAAGGAAACGCAGAATATTATACCTAGGGTGAGTTTTTGAAAGGTTTCAAGGAGGACGTGACGCGAGGCGTCAGAAAGGAAGATCCATGACCATCAGAGAAAACCTTGAACAGTGGGAGAAGGAATATTTGAGTCCCTATGCCTCCCTAAGCATGAATTCCAAAGGGCGATTAAAGCCCGAAGAGCAGTGTGACATTCGCCCAGTCTTTCAGAGAGACCGCGACAGAATCATTCACTGCAAGGCGTTCCGAAGACTGAAGGACAAGACGCAGGTGTTTTTGACTCCTGAAGGCGACCATTATAGGACGCGCCTGACCCATACCCTTGAGGTATCCCAAAATGCGAGAACGATCGCAAAGGCGTTGAAGCTGAACGAAGATTTAGTTGAGGCCATTGCCCTTGGCCATGATCTGGGTCATACGCCCTTTGGCCATGCGGGCGAACGTGCCCTAAACAGGGTTTGCCCCTTAGGCTTTGAGCATTCCATCCAGAGCGTACGAACCGTTGACCGTCTGGAGAAGAATGGACAGGGACTAAACCTGACCTATGAGGTGCGGGACGGCATCTTAAATCATCAGACCAGCGGAAATCCCCATACCCTAGAGGGCAAGGTGGTTCGTTTTTCCGATAAGATTGCGTACATCCATCATGATATGGATGATGCGGTGCGGGCGGGCATATTGACTGAGATGGACGTTCCCGCGGAGGTACGCGCCGTACTTGGCAATACGCCAGGTGCAAGGCTGGATCGGTTTATTCATGACATTGTGACACACAGTCAGGGCAAGAACGACATCGTGATGTCTGAGGAGGTTGCGGATGCCATGAAAAAGCTCCGTGCCTTTATGTTTGAGAGAGTGTATGTTAACCCCTTGGCGAAGGCGGAGGAAAAGAAGGCTGAGGTTTTGATGGAGACGCTGTATTCGCATTTCCTGAAGAATCTGGAGGCATTGCCTGAGGAGTTCCGAAACCTGATTTCCGAGGGAGAGCAAAAGGAGCAGGTGGTATGTGATTTCGTGGGCGCCATGAGTGACCGCTATGCGATCTCTCTGTACGAGTCCATTTTTATCCCGAAATCCTGGCAGATATAAGAGGAAGCACATGTATTATTCGGACGAAATTGTGGAAGAGGTCAGGGCCAAAAGTGACATTGTGGCCGTGATTTCCGGATATGTGAATTTAAAGAAAAAGGGCAGTAATCACTGGGGATGCTGCCCATTTCATAACGAAAAAACGCCGTCCTTTGCCGTTTCGGAAAATAAGCAGATGTATCACTGCTTCGGATGCGGGGAAAGCGGCAGCGTCATTACGTTTTTGATGAAATATGAGAATTATTCCTTCCCAGAAGCGATCAGGGCTTTGGCGGATCGCGCAGGAATCAAGCTCCCTGAGATTGAGTACTCGGAGGAGCAAAAAAAGCGGGCTGGCCGCAGGCAGAGACTTTTGGACATCAACAAGGATGCGGCGACCTTCTTCTACTACCAGCTTCGAAAGAATCCTCATGGGGAGATCGGACTGGCGTATTTTCGGAAGCGTGAGCTGACGGAAGAGACCATGAAGAAGTTTGGGTTGGGCTTTGCTGGAAAGAATGGCGGAGAACTCGTTCAATACCTTCGACAGAAGGGCTATCATGACGATGAAATCCGTGACGCTGGCGTGGCAACCTTTTCTGAAAGAGGAGGCTTGTCTAGTCAATTTTGGAATCGCGTGATGTTTCCGATTCAGGACGTGAACCATCGGGTCATTGGCTTTGGTGGGCGCGTCATGGGAGACGGGGAACCGAAGTACCTGAACTCTCCGGAAACAGACATTTTTGATAAACGAAGAAATCTCTATGGACTGAATTACGCAAGGACGGCGCGGGCAGGGAACGTGATTCTCTGTGAGGGATACATGGATGTCATTGCCATGCATCAGGCAGGCTTTGGACAGGCCGTGGCATCACTGGGAACGGCGTTTACGCCTGAACAGGCGCATTTGCTCCACAGGTATACGGAGCAGGTGCTTCTCGCCTATGACAGCGATGGGGCAGGCGTCAAGGCAGCACTTCGGGCCATTGGAATTCTGCGAAACGAGGGATTGACCGCAAAGGTCATTAACATGCGACCACATAAGGATCCCGATGAATTTATGAAGGCATTGGGGCGTGAGGCCTTTCAGGAGCGAATTGATCAGGCAGAGAATAGCTTCTTCTATGAGATTCGGATGTTGGAGAGCGGATATAATCTCAAGGATCCTGAGGAGAAGACGAAATTCCACCGAGAGATTGCGGCGAAGCTTTGTGGCTTCGAGGAAGAGGTAGAGCGCGATAACTATTTGCAGGCCATCGCTGAAAAGTATTATATCGGCGTGGATAATCTGCGTAAGCTCGTGGTAAGCTATGCAGGGGCTGGCGTAGGAAAGCCCATCACAAGGCCGAAGAGCGGCGTGCAGTCCAAGAATGGCACGCAGGATGGCGCAAAGAGAGCCCAAAAGCTATTGATCACTTGGATTGCGGATTATCCAAAAATCTACCCAAAGATCAAGCCGTATGTCTCCTCCAAGGATTTCACGGAAGAGTTGTATGCGCAGGTGGCAGAGCGAATGTTCGCCGCGATCGAAAAGGACAAGTTCCAGCCTGCGGAAATCATCAGCACCTTTGAGGATGAGGAGACGCAGAAGGAAGCGGCAGAGCTCTTTTACGAGGAGCTGCCAGCCATGGAGACGACGCAGGAGAAGGAACAGGCCTTACACGACGTAATCTACGCGGTCAAGAAGAATAGCTATGAGCATTTCAAGCAGGAGCAGGCCGAGCGCGACATAGAAGCGATCGCGCAGGTGCTGGAGGCCAAAAAGGCATTGATCAGCCTGTCAAAGCTGCATATTAGTTTAGATTAGGGAAAGAAATATTAGACATTACAGTTGATAGAACAGTATGGAAGGATGGAACCCAAAGATGGACGAAAACACACAAGCAAAATTTGAGGAGAAAATCAAAGAACTGGTCAGCATGGCCAAAAAGAAAAAGAACATTCTGGAGTATCAGGAGGTCAGCGATTTCTTTGACGGCATGACGCTGGAAGAGGAGCAGATGGAGCGCGTTCTCGACACGCTTGAGCGAAACAATGTTGACGTGCTTCGCATGACTGACGTGGACGAGGACATTGATCCCGAAGAGATTATTCTCTCCGGAGAGGACGTGGACGTTGAAAACCTTGACATCTCCATTCCCGACGGCATCAGCATCGAGGATCCCGTTCGTATGTACCTGAAGGAGATCGGTAAGGTGCCCCTGCTTTCCGCAGAGGAGGAAATTGAGCTGGCTAAGAAGATGGAGGTTGGTGATCAGGATGCAAAGAAGCGTCTGGCTGAGGCAAACCTTCGTCTGGTAGTTTCCATTGCAAAGCGCTATGTTGGACGTGGCATGCTTTTCCTGGATCTGATTCAGGAGGGTAACCTAGGTCTGATCAAGGCGGTAGAGAAATTTGATTATCGCAAGGGCTATAAGTTTTCGACCTACGCAACCTGGTGGATTCGTCAGGCGATCACCAGAGCCATTGCAGATCAGGCGAGAACCATCCGTATTCCCGTACACATGGTAGAAACCATCAACAAGCTGATTCGTGTCAGCCGTCAGCTGTTGCAGGAGCTGGGCCGTGAGCCTTCTCCCGAGGAAATTGCAGATGAGATGGGCATGCCCGTAGATCGTGTCAGAGAGATTTTGAAGATCAGCCAGGAGCCTGTATCCTTAGAGACGCCCATCGGTGAGGAGGAGGATTCGCACCTTGGCGATTTCATTCAGGATGACAATGTTCCCGTACCCGCAGATGCCGCAGCATTTACGCTCTTAAAGGAACAGCTGGTAGAGGTGCTTGGAACCTTGACCGAGAGAGAGCAGAAGGTACTGCGCCTTAGATTTGGACTGGATGACGGTCGCGCACGCACCCTGGAGGAAGTGGGTACCGTGTTCAACGTAACGCGTGAGAGAATTCGTCAGATTGAGGCGAAGGCGCTTAGAAAGCTTCGGCATCCCAGCAGAAGCCGCAAGCTGAAGGATTATCTTGATTAAGCAGGGGAAACCTGTTTCCCTTTCAAAAAGGCTGTGGAACCTTGCAGACATGCTCTCCCCAGGAGGAAGGGTTGCGGACGTAGGGTGTGACCACGGCTTTTTGGATATTTACCTCGTGCAGATGGGAAAGATGCAAGGTGCCCTTGCCATGGACGTGAGAAAAGGGCCTTTGGCCGCTGCCACGGAGCATGTCAGGGAGGCTGGTCTTTCGGAGCAGATTGAGACAAGAATTTCTGATGGGTTGGAGGCCTTTCAGACAGGAGAGGCTGAAAAGCTAGTCTGTGCAGGCATGGGAGGTCCGCTGATGCAACGAATCCTCACGGTGAGTCCTGAGAAAACGGAGAGCTTTCAGGAGATGATCCTGCAGCCGCAGTCGGAGCTCACGGAATTTCGGGCATTTTTAAGGGAGCAGGGTTATAAAATAGTAGAGGAGAGGATCATCCTAGAGGACGGAAAGTATTATTTTCCCATGAAGGTTGTGCCATGTTGTCAAGGGGACGAGATAACGCCAACAGAGCAATCGGTAACAGAAAGACAATTGGCAGATGACATGGTGGGCACGGGATATACAGCCATCTTTGACCGCTATGGGGAGCTTCTGATCCGAGGGAAGGATCCACTGCTGATGCAGTATTTGAAGGAACAGGAACGCATTCTGAAGGGGATTCTTGAAAGCCTAAAGCTTTCGAACAACGAGCAACGCCTTCAGGAGGTGAAAATAGAATGGGAGCTGCTTCATCAAGCCATGGAGCTGATGAAGTAGGCTTCCGGGAAGCGGGGAGTTATGTTTACTGTTAAAATTGGCGAAGATGAAATTCAAGTCGCAGAGCGCACAACCTACGAGCAGCTGATTGAGCCGTATCAGGAGAAGGACGGAAATTTGATTACCGTGGTTTCCTCCGACGGCAAAATCAGGGAGCTGTTCAAACGGGTGAATAAGTCCTGCGAAATTAAGTTTTTTACGCTGAAGGATGACGTAGGCTTTAAGACCTATGTCAGAACGGCAACGATGCTGTTCATGAAGGCCGTGTTTGACATATATGGATGTCAGGCGGCTGCGCAGTGTCGCATGGAATTTGCAATCGGACATGGATACTACCTCTCAGCCGAGGGAGCCTTTCCTGCAAATGAGGAGAGCGCCAATAAGCTGAGAGAGAGAATGCAGGAGCTGGTAAAGCGTAAGATTCCATTTCTCAAAAGATCTTATCCCATTGATGAGGCGATCGAGATTTTCGAGAGACAGGGAATGACTGATAAGGTCAAGCTATTCCAATATCGGCGTACCTCTGCTGTCAATGTCTATGAATGCGATGGCTATTGTGATTATTTCTATGGCTATATGATGCCCAATACAAGCTATGTCAAATGGTTTGACCTGATTCCCTACGATGAGGGCTTTATGCTGCTTTTGCCTACCAGAAAAACTGCGAATCGCGTGGAAAAGTTTTCTGAGAGGAAAAAGCTTTTTGAGACGCTGAAGGTTTCTGATACATGGGGCAGACAGGTCGGAATTGAGACCGTAGGTGACCTGAATGAACAAATCTGTCAGGGAACGCTGGGCGACATCATCCTGATTCAGGAGGCAATGCAGGAGCGCAAAATCGCGGAGATTGCACGGGACATTGTCAGCCACGAGAACGTGAAATTTGTCATGATCGCGGGTCCGTCCTCCTCAGGAAAGACGAGTCTTTCCCACAGGCTTTCGATTCAGCTTCGTTCCCTTGGAAAGACGCCGCATCCCATTGCCATGGACAATTATTTTGTCAACAGAGAGGATACGCCCCTGGACGAGAATGGGGATTATGATTTTGAATGCCTTGGAGCCATGGACATCGAAGGCTTTAATGCTGACATGCTAAGGCTTCTTAATGGCGAGACCGTTGAAATGCCAACCTTTAATTTCAAGATTGGTCAGAGGGAGTATCAGGGCGACACCATGAAGCTGGGACCAGAGGACATTTTGGTCATTGAGGGAATTCACGGACTGAATCCGAAGATGAGCTATGCCCTCCCCGAGGAGAGCAAATATAAGGTTTACGTGAGCGCCCTGACATCCATCAACGTAGACGCACATAACCGTATCGCTACGACGGACGGAAGACTGCTGCGGAGACTGGTTCGGGATGCCAAGACTCGCGGGGCAGATGCAAAGCGCACGATTCAGATGTGGAGCAACGTTCGAAAGGGAGAGGAGAACAATATCTTTCCTTTCCAGGAGGAGGCAGATGCCATCTTCAATTCCGCGCTGATCTATGAGCTTGCGGTATTGAAGCAGTACGCGGAGCCCTTGCTCTTCCAGGTTCCCAAGAATACGACGGAGCATTATGAGGCAAAGCGCCTTTTGAAATTCTTGGATTATTTCTTGAATGTCAGCAGTGAGAATCTTCCCAACAATTCCATTTGTAGAGAATTTGTCGGTGGAAGCTGCTTTAAGGTTTGATTTTTCCATGCATATTTTTCCTTGCATACTTTACAAGAACAGTTTATAATGACATTTGGCGTAAGCAGGACAGGCGATCGCGGCCATGCGAAAGCGTGGGTGAGGAAAGTCCGGGCTTCATAGGGCAGGATGCCGGATAACGTCCGGTGGAGGTGACTCCCAGGCCAGTGCAACAGAGATATACCGCCGGTGCCACGCACCGGTAAGGGTGGAAAGGCAGTGTAAGAGACTACCGTCCGTCTGGTAACAGGCGGAGCCATGTAAACCCCATCCGAAGCAAGACCAAGCAGAGAGCAATAGGCTTGCCCGGCCTGCTCTCAGGTGGGTCGCTTGATGCGGCTGGTAACAGTCGTACTAGATAGATGATCGCTCAACGACATAACCCGGCTTATCGTTCTGCTTATGCTATAAAAAATGCCGTAAAACAAGGATCTCCCTTGCTTTACGGCATTTTTATGTGTAAATTTATTTTTTAGTTTAAAAGGGCGCTGAGCAGCTCCGTAGCGTGCTCTACGTCAAAGTCATCCAGCGCGGCTAAAATCGCCTTCTTCAGTAGATTCCATTAAGGGCTTGCCTGAGATGACGGATTGGATCTTTTCAGCGACCTGTTGATAGGTCGTAAGCAGCGTCTCAATCTTGGCTTCTATCGTTGAAATATCCTCATTTTTAGCGGCCGTTTTCTGCTCCTGGGCATCATATGATCTAGGAAGACGATGTCATAATCCTTACCGCAGATTTTTTCGATGGCCTCGGGACCAGAGTTTGCAAGGTCAGGTTCGATGGAATTGAGCTTTAATAGGTTCTTTGCAACCTTTAAGTTCATCTCATTATCATCCACCACGAGTACCTTTGCGTTGGGAGCCTTCAGGCGCGTGAGATGCTTGGAGAGGGCAGCACTCTTATGGAGTCGCTCCACATAATTTCCGATCGGCTGGCTGTCGACAATTCCTTGGCGCAGCACAAAATAGAATTCAGAACCGACGCCATACTCGCTTTCCACGTGGAGTTCACTTCCCATCATGGGAAGCAGGCGGTTGACGATGGCCATGCCTAGGCCAGTGCCTCCTTGTCAATCAGAAAGGCGCGGCCTGTCTCATAGACGCTAACCTGAGAGACGGATTCCTTTAACAGGTCCATGCTAATGTCCATGCCAATGATGCCGACCGTAACTCCCTTGTAATAGTAGGGAATAATGTAGGAGATCATGCTGACGCCAAGGTTTGCATTGAAATAGGGATCCATCCACATGGGCTCCCCTGCGGCGATGGGGATGTAGTATCGGAAATTGTCATCAATGATATTTGCGTGGTAATCCGCGGCAGAGGTCAGGATATTTTGAGAGTCGTCATTTAGAATATTGTTCGTGCGGCTGGTTGAGGACAGTAAAAAGGCCAAGATAACGACAATAATGATTGAAGAAATCACAAAACACAGAAAAAGGATCATGCCAATAGGATATTGTCGGGTGGCAGGTTTTGTGCTATGATGTAGCTGGATTTTTGGAGGATGAATTAGCGTGGAAAACAAGAGAAGGATGGACGGAAAAGCTATCAGAATAGGGATGATCCTTGCGGCAACGACATGCCTTTTCCTTTCAGGGTGTCATGGAAAGGAGCCGTCCTCGGAGAGCGCTCCCGTAGGAACGACCTCGGCAGAACAGAGTTCGGCATCAGGGCAATCAGAGGGGCAAACCGAGGAAGGAAAAGCGGGACAGTCACAGGAGAAGGCAGAGGGAGCCTTGGCAGAAATTTCAATGTCCGATGGCCTTGCAGATGGAGAGGATCCTGGAAATCTCGCAGGTGCATTACAAGAGGCCTGCGGAAATGTCAACGTAAGGATTCGCGCTGGGAATCTCATTGGCAGCGGCGTGATTTATAAGTCAGATGAAAACTCGGTCTGGATCGCCACGGCGGCGCATGTCGTGGAACAGGTGGAGGATGTGGCGGAAATCACCTTCCGCGATGGATATGTGACTGCTTCTTATGCTATAGTACGCGCAAAGGAACAGGACGTCGCCGTTTTGAAGGTTTCCAGGGCGGCGCTTGTGGATGAAGGGACGGGCGAGGATCACGGGAAAAATTATCGATGCACGCTGGTCTCCAAGGAAGCCTATGACGGCATTCAGGCTGGAGACGCCGTGATCGCCATGGGATCGAAGAGTGGCGCAGGTGAGGAAGCCTATGCGGGAGTGTTGCTTCAAGATTATGTCTTTTTGGAGGATTTTGGAGTTTACATGCTGTTGGCTGACGTTGATGTAAAGCCAGGCATGAGTGGCGGCGGCCTTTTTGATGCGAAAGGGAACTTTCTTGGAATTCTTTGTGGCATAGCGGAGGATGGCGAGGTTGCCGTGGCGCCCATGATCAGTTTAATGATTATGGACGAATAAAAAAGTTATGGAAATTTAAGAATTTATTTCCTGTTTTCGGGGAGAAATGGGGTTGACATTCCCAGCCCTTTGGTAGAAAATAGGGGATGATTGGGCGCAGGATATTTTGCGTCAAAGCATTGCTGTAGTATGAATAGCGTAATGAAAGGAAAGGATGAAGAACATGACGAAAATAGACGTAGTTTCTGGCTTCCTTGGAGCTGGAAAAACAACCCTGATTAAGAAGCTTCTTGCAGAAGCCTTGGACGGCTCCAAGACCGTATTGATTGAGAATGAGTTTGGTGAGATCGGCATTGACGGCGGCTTTTTGAAGGAAGCTGGCATCGAAATTAAGGAGATGAATTCTGGCTGCATTTGCTGTTCCTTGGTCGGAGATTTTGGTACCTCCCTGAAGGAAGTAGTCAACACCTACGCACCTGAGCGTATTCTGATCGAGCCCTCTGGCGTTGGCAAGCTTTCTGACGTTTTGAAGGCCGTAGAGAACGTTGCAAAGGACCTGAATGTACAGGTGAACAGCGCCGTAGCCGTTGTCGATGCGACCAAGTGCAAAATGTATATTAAGAACTTTGGTGAGTTCTTTATCAACCAGATCGAGTATGCTGGCACCATTATTTTGAGCCGTACGGATAAGGCGAGCCAGGAGAAGATTGCGGAGGCAGTTGCCCTGATCCGCGAGCACAATGCAAAAGCAACGATTATTACGACGCCGCTGGCACAGCTGGATGGCAAGACTGTTTTGGATACCATTGAGGGTGCTGACAAGCTGGATGACCTTCTTGCAGAAATGTTAGAGAAGGCTCACGAGGAGCATGAGCATCATCACCATCACCATGATGACGATGATGAGGAGTGCTGCTGTGGACATCACCATCACCACGATGATGACGATGACGACGATGAGGACGAGCACGAGCATCACCACCACCATCACCATGATGACGATGACGAGGAGTGCTGCTGCGGACATCACCATCATCACGATGACGATGATGACGATGACGAGGACGAGCACGAGCATCATCACCATCACCACGATGACGACGATGATGAGGACGAGCATGAGCATCATCACCATCATCATCACGCAGATGAAGTGTTTACGAGCTGGGGCATGGAGACGCCCAACAAGTATTCTAAGAGTGAGATTGAGAGCATCCTGAGTGCTCTGGACAGCGGCGAATATGGTGTTATCCTTCGTGCGAAGGGCATGGTTCCCGCAGAGGATGGTACCTGGATTTATTATGATTATGTTCCCGAAGAGCAGGACGTAAGAACTGGAAAGCCTGAGGTTACTGGAAAGATTTGCGTCATCGGTGCTGAGCTGAAGGAAGAGAAGCTGGCTGAGCTGTTCCGCAAGTAGGGCGAAGCGAATCGCCCAAGCGGCACGAAAAGCTCGTCAGGAATCGGTGGTGCCGTTTTGGCACGACATGGAAAGGATGTATAACATGAAGCCCGTATATGCAATTAATGGTTTTTTGGAGAGCGGAAAGACGGAGTTTATCACCTTTACGCTCGCACAGCCCTATTTTCAGATTCGTGGGAAGACACTGCTTCTTCTTTGCGAAGAGGGCGAAAAGGAGTATGATCCTGTGCTGCTTCGTCGCAGCAATACGGTTGTAGAGCTGATTGAGAACGAAGAGGATTTCAATCCGAATAAGCTGGTAGAGCTGGAAAAGAAGCATAAGCCGGAGCGTATCATCATTGAGTACAACGGCATGTGGAATTATAAGAACATGAAGCTTCCCTGGCACTGGAAGATTGAGCAGCAGATCACGGTGATCGATGGCAGCACCTTCCCGACCTATTACACCAACATGAAATCATTGGTGGCTGAGATGATCCGTAAGTCTGAAATGATTATCTTCAACCGTTGCGACACCGTGCGCGATCAGCTGAACAGCTACAAGCGTAACATTAAGGCAGTCAATGCCGCCGCGGACGTCATCTTTGAGGATGCAAATGGAGAAATTGATGAGATTTTCGAAGAGGATTTGCCCTTTGACTTGAACGCAGATCCGATTGTTTTGGACAATCATGGCTATGGAATCTTTTATCTGGATGCCATGGATCATTTGGAGCGTTACGTCGGAAAGAAGCTTCAGTTTGTTGCCATGGTGGCGAAGCCCAAGGGACTGCCTGCAGGGTATTTTGTGCCTGGCAGAATGGCCATGACCTGCTGCGCGGAGGATATGGCATTTTTGGGATATGTCTGTGAATTCCCTGGTGCTGGCAGCTTAAAGGAGCGGGATTGGGTGAAGGTCACGGCAACCGTATCCAAGGAGTTCTGGAAGGATTACAATGGAGAGGGTCCCGTGCTGCATGCCGTAAGCGTTGAAAAGACCAAGGCACCGAAGGACGAGGTCATCAGCTTTAGCTAGTTAAAAGGGATTTTCCCTTATGGATTTACGCCGCTTTCTGTCACAAAAGCGGCGTATTTTGCTATAATAACATAGAGTAGCATAAGGAGAAATCCATGCTTATGGGTGTTTGGATAGGACTGTGCCTTCCCTTTTTGGGAACGAGTCTTGGGGCGGCCTGTGTCTTTTTTCTGCGGCGGAATGCTTCAGGAAAACTCCAGAGATTTTTTATTGGATTTGCAGGAGGCGTGATGGTGGCAGCATCCGTCTGGTCGCTTCTTATTCCTGCCATGGAAATGCGGGAGGAGATGGGGAGACTTCAGTTTTTGCCGGCGATGATCGGTTTTGCACTGGGCATTGTTTTTTTGCTCGCCATGGATTGCTTGGTGCCACATCTGCACGTCGGGCAGGAGCAGCCTGAGGGACGAAAGAGTAAGCTTGGAAGGACGGCAATGCTAATGCTTGCCGTGACCATCCACAATTTCCCGGAAGGTGCGGCAATCGGGGCCATTTTGGCGGGCGCACTGCACGAGGAGAGCGGCGTAACCATGGCGGCAGCCATTCTTCTTGCCATAGGTATTGCCATTCAAAATTTCCCTGAGGGGGCGATCATTTCCCTGCCCTATCGGGCGGAGGGAAGAAGTCGCTTGACCTCCTTTGGGCTGGGTGTCCTTTCGGGCGTGGTAGAGCCGATTGGCGCAGGGATAACGATTTTGCTTGCCAGCGTGATGACGCCGCTGCTCCCGTATCTTTTGGCATTTGCCGCTGGAGCCATGATTTACGTGGTGGTGGAGGAGCTGATCCCAGAGGCGAATGAAGGGAAGGAGAATAACCTAGGAACCATCGCATTTGCAGTGGGATTTGCGCTGATGATGACATTGGACGTCATGCTGGGATAAGGCATCCGTAAAGACGAAGGGCCAGGGCATCGCGTCAAGGCAGGGCAGACAATCACAGAAGAAGACTGAGAAAGGAAGAACCGTGGCAGAGAAAAGCGAAAAGGAATTACAACAATTTGGTAAGAGATTACAGGATTTGGCTGACAGAGCCTATAAACAGAATCTGTTTACGTTTACAGACTTCTTAGGGTTGGCGGAGCAGGATGTCTTTTGGAGAATGGAGTCAGAGCTTCGAGGCGCAGGAGCCCGGCTTTGGGGCGGACGAGAGGGCGCGGATCGCGTCATGCTTCGCTTTGGAAATCCGGAGGAGCTTGGGTATGAAGCGGAATTTCCGATTGTTTGTATCCATATAAGCCCCTTAAATCAAAGGTTTGCGGATGATCTGTCTCACAGGGATTTTTTGGGTGCGCTGATGAACCTCGGAATGGAACGGGAGACTTTAGGAGACATTATCGTTGGCGAAAAGCAGGCGTATCTGTTTTGCCTGGAATCCATGGCGGAGTTTATTGTGGATAATCTTAGTCAGGTAAAGCACACCAGCGTCACCTGTGAAATCGTCAAGGAGTGGAAGGAACTTTTGCAGGAGGAGCCCAAGAAGGAGCTGCTTCAGGTTGCCTCTCCCAGGGCGGATGCCGTGATCGCAAAGGTTTGGAAGCTTTCGAGAGAGGAAAGTATTTCCCTTTTTCGTGCAGGGAAGGTCTTTATTGCGGGCCGAAGCTGCGAGAATAATTCCAGGACGTTAAAGGCAGGAGAGACCGTCAATGCCAGAGGCTACGGGAAATTCGTGTTTGTGGGGGAGAAGGGAGAAACCCGTAAGGGCAAAATCAATGTGGAGGTAGCGGTCTATCGTTGACCGTAAAAGATCATGTATCATTATTCTGTAACGCAATGGGTCTTTTTCTTTTATTTCTATTGCTTTTTTGGATGGTGCTTTGAGTCTACGTATGTCTCCATTAAGACGAGAAAGCTGACCAACCGCGGCTTTATGCATGGACCGTTTTTGCCGCTATACGGGAGCGGTGCCATCATGCTGCTTTTGGTCTCCATGCCGTTTCAGGACAATTTGTTTTTGACTTATGTTGCGGGCTGCATTGGGGCAACGATCCTGGAATACGTGACGGGCGTTACCATGGAAGCATTGTTTAAGGTACGCTATTGGGATTATTCGAAGCAGAGGTTTAACTTCCAGGGACATATTTGCCTTAAGTCCACGCTGGCATGGGGCGGCCTGACCATTTTAATGACGGGCTGGGTTCACCGATACGTGGAGTCGGTTGTCTTTCGAATTCCGGCACAGGTTTTAAGTGCCGTCACCTTTGCCCTTACGGCCGTCATTTTTGCGGATTTTGCCCTGAGCTTTAAGGCAGCCATGGATCTGCGCGATTTGCTGATCAAGCTGGAGGATGCGAGGACAGAGCTTGGACGCATACAAAAGCGCATGGATGTTTACGTCGCACTGACGACAGAGGAATGGGAGCAGAAAATCAGAGATGCCAGAGAAGAGCTAAAGCAGAGAAAAGAAAACGTGACAAATGCCCTAACCCAGAAGAAGGAAGATTTCATTGTTGCCTTGACAGAACTTTTCGAAGAAGCTGGCAGCGCTGCACAAGAATTAGAACCTGCAAAGCTTCGGGAAAAACTGTTGGAGCGCATTAACGGCAAGAAGGCGGAGCTGCAAAGACGCAAAACCGAGAGCCTCCAAAGCATGGAGAAACAACTGCAGAGAATTCTGCGTGCCAACCCCACCTTCCGATCCAAAGAGTATTCTGATACCGTGGAAGAACTGCGACAACAACTAAACAAGTAAATTCTTTCAGAAACTTATCGATAAAATTGTATATGACTTGACCTAAAACAAAATAAAAAACGAGTTAAACTAAGCCAATTCGTATTAGCAATCATACCATTACAAAAAACAGGGGGGATGCAAGCCCCCCGTCCCTTTAGCCTAATTTACTAATCTAAAATTTTTTTGCGGTTTCGCTGTATTTTTCTTCGCAATACTTGCAGCGGTAAACCTCCTTGGCGGGATCGGCCAGCACGAAGATGTGCGGGAGCTCCTGCTCAATCGAGGTGATACAGCGAGGATTGTGGCACTTGATGACATTCTTAATCTGCTGGGGCAGCACCAGCTCCTTCTTCTCTACAATTTCACCAGCCTTGATGACATTGACCGTGATGTTGTGATCAATAAAGGCGAGCACGTCGAGATCCAGCATGTTGATGTCACATTCCACCTTCAAAATATCCTTTTTGCCGAGCTTATCGCTGCGGGCGTTCTTGATGATGGCCACCGTACAATCCAGCTTGTCCAGCTGCAGATGCTCATAAATCGAAAGGCTCTTTCCAGCTTTGATATGATCTAATACAAATCCTTCTTCAATTTTTCCTACGTTTAACATAAGGGGGACCTCCTAAATCTTACCATTCGTTTTGGAACTTCCATTGTACAACTTATCTTGGCTGCATTAGACAATGTTAGACAAGCTCAAGCAGCGTTAGGATCAGCGCCATGCGGACATAAACGCCATACTGTGCCTGGCGGAAGTAAGCAGCCCTGGGATCATCATCCACCTCGACGGAGATTTCGTTGACTCTTGGAAGGGGATGGAGTACCAGCATGTCCTGCTTGGCCAGTTCCATTTTGGTCGTATCCAGCACATAGAAATCCTTTAACCGGACATAATCCTCTTCGTTAAAGAAACGCTCCTTTTGAACTCTGGTCATGTAGAGGAGATCCAGCTGGGGCATGACGTCCTCGAGGCGAATCACCTCCTCGAACGGGATGTTTTTCTCCTTTAGCATCTCGATGATATAGTCAGGGACGCGAAGCTCTTCGGGAGAGATGAAGATGAAGCGCGTTCCGGGATAGCGAACCAACGCATTGATCAGGGAGTGAACGGTACGGCCAAACTTCAGGTCACCGCAAAGGCCGATCGTGAAGTTGTCGAGATGTCCCTTCATGCTGCGGATGGTAAGAAGATCCGTCAGCGTCTGGGTGGGGTGGTAGTGACCGCCGTCACCGGCATTGATCACGGGGATGCGGGATTTCTCGCTGGCAACCATGGGTGCACCCTCCTTGGGATGACGCATGGCGCAGATGTCTGCATAGCAGGAGATGACTCGGATGGTATCGGAAACGCTCTCGCCCTTGGCGGCGGAGGAGGAGTTCGCATCGGCAAAGCCGATCACCCTGCCTCCGAGCCTTGTCATGGCGGATTCAAAGCTTAAGCGCGTTCTTGTGCTGGGCTCATAAAAGCAGGTCGCCAGGATTTTTCCGTCACAGGCATGGGCATAATTCTGGGGATGGTTCTCAATGTCATTTGCAAGAGTAAAGAGCTTCTCAAGCTCCTCCACGGAAAAGTCCAGTGGGTTCATTAAATGTCTCATAGTGCCTCTCATTCTGCCGCAGTCCGCGGCGTTCGTTTTTTCAGTCGGAAGGTGCGTGCCTTGAAAAAGGTCGAAGATAAAAATCTTCGACCTTCCGTGATCAACTTTTATAGGTTAATAAATCAGTAATGGTTTTGCGCTTGGGAGCATCGGGATTCTCTGCGGGATAACCAATGCAGATCAACGCAACCAATTCCTGAGTTTCGGGAATCTCTAACAAAGCGGTTGCCTCCGCTACGTCAAAGAGTCCGAGAATGACGGTGCCAAGCCCCTTTTCGTAAGCAGCCAGACAAAATGCTTCGCTGGCAATGCCGGCGTCAAACATCTGCCAGCCATCGCCCTTAACGGTAGAGAAGGAACCATCCCTCTCATAACCACAGCGTCCCTTGACAACGCTCACGGCAACAACCATGGGAGCACTTTCCATGCGGGAGCTGTTCCCGGGGAAAATAGAGGTGAGCTTGGAGAGCTTGTCCTTCATTTCACCTTCCACGGCAGTATAACGAGTGATCTGGGTGTTCTTCCAGCTAGGAGCGTAGGAGGCGGTGGAAATAATCTCCTCCAACAGCTCGTGAGGTACTTTTTCATCCGTAAACTGGCGGATGCTTCTGCGACCAACGATACATTCTTTAGCAGTCATTGCTGATTCCCTCCTTCTTCATGTTACTCTTTTGACATCATATCATTTTTGCGGAATCAGCGCAATGTCTTTTTCTGGATTTGCGGAAGATTTTTTTGACGAAAAAAGGCTTGTGCTTCTCTGTTAGATTTTGTATAATAGATCTACGGGGAGTTTCCGACTTCTCGAATTTTTGGATGCCTGACATAGGGCATGAGAAAGGCG
Organism: Lachnospiraceae bacterium; assembly: GCA_015056795.1. Classification (GTDB taxonomy): domain Bacteria; phylum Bacillota; class Clostridia; order Lachnospirales; family Lachnospiraceae; genus Acetatifactor. The sequence continues at coordinate 49,146 of SVFO01000004.1, read as the reverse complement.
GGGTGATACCTATGGGATATACAGAGAGAAAACGATGGGTCTTTTTTGGATTGCCTTTTACCTTTACGAAATATTTCGTGGAAGATGATGTTCTGACGATTCGTTCAGGACTGTTAAAGGTTGTGGAAAACGACTGTTACATGTATAAAATTCAGGACGTACAGCATGAAGCAACGCTGTTTGAAAGGATTTTTGGATTAGGGACCGTTGTATGCTTTACGGGTGATACGACGCATCCTAAGCTTGTGCTTCTCCACATTAAGCACTCCAAGGAGGTCAAAAACTTTATCCTGAAGACCTCGGAGGAGGCAAGACTGAAGAGAAGGACCGTGAACATGCTCGACATTGGTTCTGGTGAGCTTTCTGACATTGATGACATGATGAGTTAACCCAAATGGGAAACGCAAGGAATTATTGCGTTTCCCATTCGTTATATAGCGAGGAAAGAAATCAAGCGACGCCAAAGGCGGCATTTGATTTCGCCCGAGCGTATACGAAATAAAAACAGAAGTCGCGAAGCGACGATGTCTGCCATGGGCAGACAGTTTTTATGAGTAAGAGGAAAGAAATCAAGCGATAAAGGGGAAAACATGAATTACAAGCAGGCAATGGAGTATATTGGCGGCGTCACTGCGCGAGGCATTGTGCCGGGGCTGGAGAGCATTCAGGAGCTCTGCAAAAGGCTTGGCGATCCGCAGAAGGACGTGGCGTGGGTTCACGTCGCGGGAACGAACGGAAAGGGCTCTACGTTGGCCTACGTTTCCACGATTCTCTCTAAGGCTGGCTACAAGGTCGGAAGATATGTGTCGCCCACCATTCGAGAATATCGGGAGCGCATTCAGGTGAATGGCAGGAGCATCTCCCAAAAGGACCTGGCAGAGGGCATGGGAATCGTCAAGGAGGCATGTGATGGCATGGTGGCGGACGGATTGCCGCAGCCGACGGCTTTTGAGGTAGAGACGGCATTGGCCTTTTGGTATTTCAAAAAAAAGGGGTGCGATCTTGGCGTTCTGGAGGTTGGCATGGGAGGCCTTTTGGATGCGACCAACGTCATTGAAGGAACCTTGGTAGAGATTCTTGCCTCCATCGGCATGGATCACGTGAAGTTTTTGGGGGACAGCCTCGAAAAGATCGCTGAGCAGAAGGCCGGGATCATCAAACCTGGCTCTACTGTGGTCTGCATGGATCAGAAGCCGGAGGTGCTCGCCGTCGTCCGAAAGAAAGCGGATCAGGTGGGTGCAAAGCTCGTCATTTCGAAGGCTTCTAAGGCTACAAACATTCATTATGGTCTGGAAAAGCAAATCTTTCGCTATGGAAACTTGAGAAAATGCGAGATCCATTTGGCAGGACAGTTTCAGATCGCAAATGCCGTCCTCGCCATCGATGCCTGCCGCGAAATAGAAGCCAAAGGGTACCCGATTCCGGACCAGGCGATCCACGAGGGATTGATGGAAACGCAGTGGCCGGGCCGTCTGACGCTGCTCGGAAAACGGCCTCTTTTTTTGGCAGATGGGGCACATAATGAGGATGCTGCAGAAAAACTTGCAAAATCTATTGAATTTTATTTTACAAATTGCCGATTAATTTATATAATGGGTATATTAAGGGACAAGGATTATGACAGGATCATTGAACTGACGCACGGCTATGCGGAGCAGATCATTACGATAACGCCGCCTGATAACCCGCGCGCCCTGCCGGCGATAGAGCTTGCAAAGGAGATTGCCAGGTTTCATCCGTCCGTGACTGCGGCGGGGAGCCTTGAGGAGGCCGTGGAGATGGCAACGCTGCTGGCGGGTGAGGATGGCGTGATTCTGGCCTTTGGCTCACTGTCCTATTTGGGGAAGCTTATGGATATCATGGATGGCAAAACAAAGAAAAAACCAGGTGGGAACGGGAGAGGAAGAAATCATGATAGATCAGGAAAAAATAAAGGAGGCCGTTAGGCTTTTGTTGGAGGGGATCGGAGAGGATCCTCAAAGGGCGGGGCTTATAGATACTCCGGACCGGGTTGCCAGAATGTGGCAGGAGCTTGCCGCAGGTTACGAGCAGACGGCGCAGGAGCCGCTTTCAAGAGTCTTTCCCGTAGAAGGCGGGGAGATGGTTTTAGAGAAGGACATTACGTTTTACTCCACCTGTGAGCATCACCTGATGCCGTTTTACGGAAAGGCGCACGTCGCCTACGTACCAGATGGAAAGGTAGTTGGACTCAGCAAGCTTGCACGTACCGTGGAGGTATTTGCAAGAAGGTTGCAGATCCAGGAGCAGATGACGGGACAGATCGCGGATGCGATGATGGAATATCTTTCGCCGAAGGGCGTGATGGTGGTTTTGGAGGCAGAGCATACTTGTATGACGGCGCGTGGCATTAAAAAGCCAGGCAGTAAGACCGTTACCATTGCCACCAGAGGCGTATTCGAAGAGAATGAAGCTTTACAGACAAGGTTTTTTCAGATGCTAGGGAAGTAGTCGTTGTTATTATGGGAAAGGGAGGATACCATATGAAACGAATTGACGAAATTTTGCAGCATGAAGAGTTCAAGAAGCAGATGAGCATCATCAATGAAGCCGAGATGCACCGGTGCTTCTGCAACCATGGCATGGAGCATCTCATGGACGTGGCGAGAATTGCCTGGATCATCAACCTCGAGGAGGGCATCGGACTGGATCGGGAAATGGTTTATGCAACGGCCCTGCTTCATGACATTGGCAAGGGCAGACAGTATGCCGAGGGCATCTCTCATGAGATCGCAGGCGGTGAAATCGCCGGAGTGATTTTGAAGGACTGCGGCTTTCAGGAGGAGGAGATCTTCCGCATCAGGCGTGCCATCTTAAGTCACCGGGATCCTGCTGTAAAGGAACATAAAAACCTTCGCGGCGTCATTTTCCGCGCGGACAAGGCCAGCAGACCTTGCTTTTTGTGCAAGACCGCAAAGGAATGCAATTGGTCTGACGAAAAGAAAAACATGACAATGACATATTGATGGGAGATAGCAAGCAATGCAAATTGGCAACCGGGAATTTGACGTAAATCATCATACCTACGTGATGGGAATTTTGAACGTGACGCCCGATTCCTTCTCCGACGGGGGAAGGTGGACGGGTCTCGACAATTCGCTAAAGCACGTGGAGACGATGCTGGCACAGGGCATGGACATCCTTGACATTGGCGGGGAATCCACGCGCCCTGGTTATCAGAAGGTCTCCTCACAGGAGGAGATGGAGCGTGTCCTTCCAGTGATTCGTGCCGTGAAGGAGCGTTTTGACGTGCCTATTTCTTTGGATACCTACAAGGCGGACGTCGCAAGGGAGGGAATCCTTGCAGGCGCTGACCTGATCAATGACATTTGGGGACTCAAGGCAGATCCGCAGATGGCAAAGGTGATTGCCGAGGGTGGCGTGGCCTGTTGCCTTATGCATAATCGGCCAGAGCCCAAGGATCAGGATTTAATTCCTGAGATCCTAAAGGACTTGGAGGAGAGCCTTCTTCTGGCAAAGCAGGCTGGCATCCCCAAGGAAAAGATCATGATTGATCCAGGCGTAGGCTTTGGAAAGACCTATGAGCACAATTTGGAAACACTTGCAAAGCTTGCAGATTTTAAGATTTTGGGATATCCCGTGCTGCTTGGCAGCAGCCGCAAGTCCGTCATTGGATTGACGCTTGACCTTCCCTCGGATCAGAGGGAGGAGGGAACCTTGGTGACAACGGTTTTGGCGGTGATGCAGGGGATTTCCTTTGTGCGCGTTCATGACGTGGAAAAGAACGTGAGGGCCATTCGAATGACGGAGGCCATCAGGGAAAGAGGAACGATTCATGGATGAGATCAGAATCGAGAATTTAGAGGTCTTTGCCTATCATGGAATGTTCCCTGAGGAACAAAAAAACGGACAATCCTTTTTTATAAATGCCGTTCTTTTTATGGACACGAGGCAGACGGGAAAGACGGATGGCGCAAAGAATTTTGTGGATTATGGAGAGGCATGCCATAAGATTACGGAGGTTGTTCAGGGCCGTCAGGTACTTACGCTGGAGGCATTGACGGAGGAGATTGCAGCCTTTCTTTTACGGTATTATCTGCCTCTTTCTGCCGTGAGCATTGAGGTGAGAAAGCCAGAGGCACCGATTGGCCTGCCCTTTGAGAGTGTATCGATTAAGATTCACAGAGGCTGGCATCAGGTATATCTTTCCGTTGGCTCCAATCTGGGCGAGCGGGAGAAGACGATTCAGGCGGCCATTGAGGAACTTGCGGCAAACCCTGACATACGGGGCGTTAAGGCGAGTTCGCTATTGGAAACAGAGCCCTATGGCGGCGTTGCCAAGGAGAGCTTCATCAACGCAGCCATTTCGCTCCAAACCATGCTGCCTCCGTTGGAGCTTTTAGATCTATTACATGAGATTGAGAAAAAACATGGACGGAATCGGGAGAAGGAGCTTCGTTGGGGATCTCGTACGCTCGATTTGGACATTTTGTTTTATGACAAGCTGGTATACGAGGACGAGAGATTGATTCTTCCACATGTGGACATGGAAAATCGTGCGTTTGTGTTAGAGCCCTTGCGGGAGATCGCACCGAATTATCGCCATCCCCTTCTGGGAAGGACAATTACGCAGCTGTCGGAGGATTTGAAAAAAAGAGAAGCCTAACCTAAGGCGAAATAGAACAGTGGGACGACTCCGGCGAAACCGGGGTCATTCTTTTTCCAGGCGAGGGAGATAATGCAGGGTAAAATGAGCACACATGCCCGTAAACAGACCCGTGACGACACCGCTGATCATCAGGAAGGGAAGATAGGCGAAGACGCCAGCCGTTTTAGTGATGAAGTAAGCAACGCAAAGCTGTGCCAGATTGTGGGCGATGGCTCCCATACAGCTAGTGAGAAACAAAAAATGTCCCATCAGCAGAAGATTGATCAGCCAGATTGTCAGAAGGCATAGCATGCCTCCGCAGAGGCTGTACGACATGCTCATCAGGCTCCCGAAGAAGAAGCCTGATAAGAGAATGCGGGCAAGGAGCACCAAGAATGCATCGCGTGCGCCATAGCGCCTTAGCGTGATGAGTGTTACGACATTCGCGAGCCCCAGCTTAATTCCAGGGACGGGCACAAGGGGCGGAATGAGACTTTCCAGTCCGTAAATCATCAGCGCTGCAGCTGTCAACAGGGCGAGCGTGGTCAGCCTTCGCACGGGGAATCGATATGAAGTTTTGGAAGACGAATTTTTATTCATGGGGACTCCTCGGTTAATAGGTCAGGGCATCCATCTCCGATGCTTTGTCGGAGGCTTCTGGACGAATTTGAATGACCAAATGATTGGGAAGACAGGTGATGGGAAGCAGGGTGTCCCCACGAAAGCCCTGATGGACGCAGATCTGATCGGGACAGCTTGCGGAGATGACGGCGATGCTTCCAGGTCGAACCTCAATGACATTTTCTGCACCATGTTCCCCATGAACAGTAAAGGTTTCCCTCTCCGTGACGGAGAACAGGGAAATGGTGCGAAGGAGTATTCCGTTTTGATAAATATCGGCCACCAGACGCTCCTTTTTCTGGAAGCTGGGGGCAAGGATTAAATACCCTAGGGAGGCAAGCAAAATGCATGCAATGAGGCATGCCAAAACGATTGCCCGCCTCTTGGGGAAAGGGAGTTGTTTCATGAGAGAATCCTCTTTTCATAGAGTTCACGCCTTTAGTATAACAGATGCGGAAAACAAAGCAAAGGGAAAATCAAAATGTCTCTTTGCCTTTTTTTGTGTCATGCTTTTGGGGATTCTTTGTGGTTGTGATGGCTTTTGGAATGCCAATGCTGCGAAGCAAACGGAAAAGGTCTCGCTCACGAACATTGCCATGGGAACAATGGTCAGCTTTACCCTGTATCCCCAAAAAGAGGAAGACAGGGCTGCCGCGATGTCCCTTATTGAAAGGCTTTTCCAGGAGGTGCAATCGCTGGAGGAGACAACGCTTTCGCGAAAGCTGGAAACCTCTGAGGTTTATCAAATCAATCAGAGCGCGGGAAGCGCGCAGGGGCATGCGCTTTCCCGAGAGCTGGAGGATTTGCTTCGGCGCTGTCAGCAGATCACGGAGGATTCCAATGGAGCATTTGACGTGACCATCGGTCCCTTGGTAGCTCTTTGGAGAATGGATGAGCGGGCAGCAGGCGAGGAGACGGAGGGCTTGCCGAGTGCGGAGGAGATTCAGGAGACAAAAGCATGTTGCGGTTCTTCTAAGGTGTCGCTACAGGATGGGAAAATCACTCTGCAGGAGGGTGCCATGTTGGATTTGGGAAGCGTGGGCAAGGGTGAGGCGCTGGACCTTTTAGCAAAGACCTTGGAGAAGCAAAAAATGGCAGGCGTATTTTCCTTGGGCGGAAGTATTTTGACCTACGGGGAAAAGCCGGATGGGACGCCATGGAAGGTTGGCATTACGGACCCATTGCACCCTGAGAAGACCTTGGGAACCTTAACGCTTTCTGGGCAGTGGTGCGTATCCACGTCAGGGGATTATGAACGCTGTTTTCTGTTCGAGGACGAACGCTATCATCATCTTTTGGACCCTGCCACGGGCTATCCAGCGAGAAGTGGCCTTCACGGCGTCACCATCCTGTCAAAGAGCGGTTTCCTAAGTGATGCGCTGTCTACGGCATGCTTTGTTTTGGGGAAGGAAAAGGGGATGGCGCTGGCAGAAAAATGGGGGGCAGGAATCCTGGTGGTTGACGATACAGGTGAAATTTTTATGAATGATAAAATAAGTTCGTTTTTTTTGCCATAATTTGTCGTCAAACCTTGTGGAATATGGAAAAATGGTGTAAAATTATTAGAATAAGTATAATTGGCGGGAGGTTGCGCGATGGAAGAACGGCAGGAAAATGAATATCTGATTTTGACGTCCGAGGATGCCTCTTTGGTGGAGGAAAAGCTTCCGCCTGAGGAGGAAATACAGGACCTGGCAGAGTTCTTTAAGGTGTTCGGTGATTCGACCCGGGTAAAGATTTTGCTGGCGCTTCTTTGCAAGGAGATGTGCGTTAATGATATTGCTCTGCTCCTTGGAATGAATCAGTCCGCCATTTCGCATCAGCTGCGCATCCTAAAGCAGATGGATTTGGTCAAGAATCGCCGTGAGGGAAAAACGATCTTTTATGCACCTGCGGACGCACACGTAATCTCCATTCTCAGTCAGGGCTTGGATCACATCGAAGAATAAGGACAGAAAGAGGAATAACATGGCAGACCTAACAGAACTTAGAGGACAACTAGATGAAATTGACGGACAGATCGTGGCGCTGTACGAGAAGCGCATGGATGTCTGCAAGGAAGTCGCTGGATATAAAATTGACACAGGGAAAAAGGTGTTTGACAGACAGAGGGAGCAGGAAAAGCTCGCAAAGGTAAAAAACCTGACACATAATGATTTTTATGCGCGCGGAGCGGCCGAGCTGTTCGAGCTTTTGATGTCCGTCAGCAGAAAGCTTCAATACCGCATGCTTACGGAGAACGGCGTGCAGGGAAGACTTCCCTTCATCGGCGTGGACGAGCTCGACATTCAGAAGGCCCGCGTGGTATTTCAGGGCGCGGATGGAGCTTATTCCCAGGCAGCCATGATGAAGTACTTTGGAAATCAAATTAAGAGCTTTCATGTGGACACCTTCCGTGAGGCCATGGAGGCCATTGATGAGGGCGCGGCAGACTTTGCCGTACTGCCGATCGAGAATTCGACGGCTGGCATTGTCAGCGAAAACTACGACCTTTTGGCGGAATTCGAGGAGTATATTGTGGGAGAGCAGATCATTAAGATCGAGCACTGCCTGTTAGGCCTTCCGGGGACGAAGATGGAGGACATTAAGACGGTGTATTCCCACCCGCAGTCCTTAATGCAGAGCGCCAAGTTCCTGTCGGAACATGACTGGCAGCTGATCAGCATGCAGAATAATGCATTTGCCGCAAAGAAGGTGGCGAGCGATGGACGCATGGATCAGGCGGCCGTTGCCAGTGAACACGCAGCAGAAATTTACGGACTCAAGGTGCTCAAAAAGGGCGTGAACCAGAGTGGCAGCAATTCCACGAGATTCATCATTGTGACCAATCAGAGAATCTTTCTTCGCGATGCAAAAAAGATTAGCATCTGCTTTGAGGTGCCCCATGAAAGCGGTTCCCTGTATCACGTGTTGTCACACTTTATTTACAATGACCTGAACATGACAAGAATCGAGAGCCGTCCGATTCCTGAGAGAAGCTGGGAGTATCGGTTCTTTGTGGACTTTGAAGGAAACCTTGCGGATGAGGCAGTAAAGAATGCACTGCGCGGAATTCGCGAGGAGGCTATTGGATTGAGAATCTTAGGCAACTATTAAGGGCTTTAGAAACGAGAAAGCCAAATAGAGAACCAAAATAGACAGTTATTTGGAGAAGAGACATGAAGCATAAGGAATTGATTTTATATCGTGAACTGTCAAAGGATCCTTTGTTTGAGAGGGTGACGCATCTGATCTGGCGCTATGACGCGGGAGAGATCAAGCAGGCGTCGGAAGAGGAGAAGGAACAGCTTTCGGACGAGGCCTGTGAAATTGTCAGGGAGCTCATTGAGCTTGCAGAGCGCTGCGGCTTTGACGGGAACCTTTGGCATTGTTATCTGGCGGATCTTTTAGTCAATGCGGAGAACGCCTATAGCCTTGCCTGCGAGCTGAAGGGAGAACCCTTGGGAACGATCACGGAGGCTGTCGCGCAGGATTTTGCGGTTTTGAAGTATTATTACGACTGGGATTTTAGCGGGATGGCTACGGAGCTTTCCCTGCCGCAGCTAAAGCTCATCTTGAACTATCAAAGGGATGACCGAAGCGGCAGAACCTATAATCGTCGAATCAGCGGTCACATCTGTGCGCTGGCGCGGGAGATGGCAGAGGTGCAGGACGCTGGAGAGATGAGAAAAAGCGTTGCAGAATTCTATAAGCGCTTTGGTGTTGGAAAGTTTGGATTACATAAATCCTTCCGCATCTGCCCGAGCGAGAACGGCGTGGAGATCGAGCCCATCCGAAATATTGCGCATGTCAAATTTGATGATCTCGTGGGGTACGAGGGAGCCAAGAAAAAGCTGCGTGACAACACGGATGCCTTTGTAGCAAAGAAGCCGGCGAACAACTGTCTGCTCTTTGGCGATGCGGGAACGGGAAAGTCCTCTAGCATTAAGGCCATGACGAATGAATACTATGAACGGGGACTGCGTGTCATCGAGATCAATAAGTATCAGTTCCAATACCTGAGTGCCGTGATCAGTCAGATCAAGAGCAGGAGCTACCGCTTCGTGATCTACATGGATGATCTTAGCTTTGAGGATTATGAAACGGATTACAAATACCTAAAGGCCGTGATTGAGGGCGGTCTGGAGAAAAAGCCGGAGAACGTGCTGATCTATGCGACCTCAAATCGGAGACACCTGATTCGTGAGAACTATTCCGACAAGGAGGATGAGGACATGCATACCGGCGATACCGTGCAGGAGAAGCTTTCTCTGGCCTATCGCTTCGGTGTCACCATTTACTTCGGCAGACCTGACAAGAAGGAATTCCAAAACATTGTGAAGACGCTGGCAGATCGCTATGGGATCGAGATGCCTGTCGAGGAGCTCTTTTTGGAGGCCAATAAGTGGGAGCTTTCTCATGGAGGATTATCGGGAAGGACAGCCAGTCAGTTTATTGATTATTTAAGGGGGATTACGTAAATGAGCTTCAAGACCTTCGCCGCCATTTCGGTGGGCAGCTTTGAACTGACGATGAAGATTTTTGAGTTTTCGGGCAAGAACACCATTCGCGAGATCGATTGCCTGAGTCAAAGACTCGATCTGGGAAGCGAAACCTATGCCACGGGAACGCTGAGCAAGGAAAAGATCGATGACCTATGTCGGACGCTGCTGGACTTTAAGGAGGTCATGAAGACCTATAAGGTGGGAGCCTTCCGAGCCTATGGTACCAGTGCGCTCAGGGAGACGAAAAATACGCTGATCGTACTGGATCAGATTGAGCAGCGCACGGGTATCGAGGTAAAGATCCTCAGCAATTCCGAGCAGCGCTTTCTGGATTATAAATCCGTTGCGTCCAAGGGTGAGAGCTTCCGAAAGATCATTGAAGAGAAGACGGCCATCGTGGACATCAGCAACGGAAGCATCCAGCTGTCCCTGTTTGACAATGATGCCCTGATGAGCACGCAAAACCTGCGGCTAGGCGTGCTTCGACTGCAAGAAATGCTCGCGCGCCTGAATGCGGGCCGTGATCAGATGGAGTCGCTGGTGGATGAGCTTGCGGGGGCACAGCTGGCAACCTACAAGAAGCTGTATTTGAAGGATCGGGAGATTCAAAACATTATCATCATGGACGATTATATTTCCCCTTGGGCCATTCGGCGCGCGGGAAATGCGGCGGATAAATCCACGATTGAGCTGGAGGATTTTGACGCACTGATGGAGCTATTGCATTCGAGCGGAACTATGGGGGCGGCAAAGGCACTTGGCGTGGCGGAGGAGAAGGTACCGCTGGTCATGATCAGTGCGGTGTTGACAAGAAGAATTGCCAAGGTCATGGGTGCAAAGAAGGTTTGGGCTCCTGGCGTAACGCTCTGTGACGGTATGGCGTACGAGTACGCGGAAGAGATCAAAATGTTCCGTGGTGAGCATGACTTCGAGCGAGACATTATCGCCTGCGCAGGCGGCATCAGCAAGAGATACATGGGAAGCCGCAAGCGCGCGGAGACTCTGGAATATCTTGCAACGACGATCTTTGACAGCATGAAGAAGGTACATGGCATGGGAAACCGCGAGCGGCTGTATCTGCAGATTGCAGCGCTCCTTCATGACTGCGGAAAATATGTTTCCCTCGTGGACATCGGGGAGACCTCCTATGACATCATCATGGCATCGGAAATCATTGGACTTTCCCATGCAGAGCGTGAAATTGTGGCGAGCGTGGTGCGCTACAATCACAGTGACTTTATTTATTACGGCTATAATGAGAGCCGTGGAACGGACTTCTCCGGTAAGGAGAGCTATCTGACAATTGCAAAGCTCACGGCAATTCTGAGACTGGCAAATAGCCTTGACCGAAGCCATAAGCAGAAGCTTCGCGGTATGAAGGCAAATCTTTCTGATGGCGAGCTCAGGCTGATGATTGACACGCAGGAGGACATTACGCTGGAGAAGGGCTTCTTCGAGACTTCCTCCGAATTTTTCAAGGAAGTATTTAGCGTAGTACCCGTATTGAAAACAAAAAAGGTATTTTAGGAGCGGTGGATTATGGCAGAAAAAACGAACATCGTAATGAAGGATAGCAGATATTTTGAGAACAGAGAGCTTTCCTGGATTTTATTTGATCATAGAATTTTGGGTGAGGCAAGGGACAAGTCCAATCCGTTGTTTGAACGGCTGAAGTTCCTCAGCATTACGTCCTCCAACCTAGACGAATTCTTTATGGTTCGCGTGGCCTCCATCAAGGACATGGTCAACGCGGGTTACACGAAGAAGGACATTGCGGGCATGACGCCGAAGGCACAGCTTGCCGCCATCAGCAAGGCCATTCATGAGCTGGTGGAGCTGCAATATAGCACCTGGGGCAGACAGCTGAATCCGCAGCTATTGAAGGACGGCTTACACATCGTTGCCCATCATGAGGATCTCGACAAGGAAGAGGGTGCCTTTGTGGACCGCTATTTTCAGGAGAATGTCTATCCCGTGTTGACCCCCATGGCAGTGGATTCCTCAAGGCCTTTCCCATTGATTCGCAATAAAACCCTAAATATCGGTGCCATGGTTCGAAAGAAGAAAAAGAACAGCGAATTGGAATTTGTTACGGTTCAGGTTCCGAATGTATTAAATCGTATCGTGGAATTGCCGAAAAAAGAAGGGGAGATCAAAAGAATCATCCTGCTGGAGGAAATCATTGAGAGAAATATATCCAAGCTCTTTTTGAATTACTCCATTGTCTGTGCGCATCCCTTCCGTATCATGCGTAATGCGGACCTGACCATTGAGGAGGATGAGGCGGAGGATCTGCTCAAGGAGATTGAAAAGCAGATCAAGAAGCGTCAGTGGGGCGAATGCATTCGTCTTGAGGTGGAGCAGGGCATGGATCCCAATCTGCTTGCCATTTTGAAGAAGGAGCTGTCCATTGAGGACGGGTACATTTATGAGATTGACGGACCGCTGGATCTGACGGTTTTGATGAAGGTCTATGGCTTGGATGGCTTTGATGATTTCAAGGCGCCGAAGCATGAGCCAAAGCCTGTTCCTGAACTGCCTGCTGGTTGCCATATCTTTGACCAGATTCGCAAGGGTGACGTGCTGATGCAGCATCCCTACCAGACCTTTGAGCCCGTGGTGGAATTCATTCGCCAGGCAGCAGTCGATCCCAAGGTGCTTGCCATTAAGCAGACGCTCTATCGCGTCAGCGGCAATTCGCCTATCATTGCGGCTCTTGCACAGGCGGCAGAGAATGGAAAACAGGTGACGGTTCTCGTGGAACTGAAGGCGCGTTTCGACGAGGAGAACAACATTGTCTGGGCGAGAAAGCTGGAGAAGGCTGGTTGTCACGTTATTTATGGACTGCTGGGATTAAAGACCCACTCCAAGATCACGCTGGTTGTGCGAAGAGAAGAGAATGGCATTCAACGCTATGTGCACCTTGGCACGGGTAACTATAATGACGCGACGGCAAAGCTCTATACGGACATTGGACTGCTGACCTGCTCAGAGACAGTTGGCGAGGATGCAACAGCCGTATTTAACATGCTTTCGGGATATTCAGAGCCATTGTTCTGGAATAAATTGGCGCTGGCTCCGCTGTGGCTGAAGGATCGATTCCTGTATCTGATTGAGAGGGAAAAGCAATATGCTTTGGAGGGACGCAAGGCGAGAATTATCGCGAAGATGAATTCCCTTTGTGATCCAGACATTATTGTGGCACTGTATGAAGCGAGTGCTGCAGGTGTGAAGATTGATTTGATCGTTCGCGGCATCTGCTGCCTGCGCGTGGGAATCCCAGGCGTCAGCGAAAATATTACGGTACGTTCCATTGTCGGCAATTTCCTGGAGCATGCAAGAATTTTTTACTTTGAGAATGATGAGCATCCTGAGGTTTATTGCTCCAGCGCGGACTGGATGCCGAGAAATCTGGAGCGCCGCGTGGAGATTCTGTTCCCCATCGACCGGCAGGAGCTCAAGGATGAGTTAAAGCACGTACTGGACGTGCAGCTTGCGGATACGGTGAAGGCATGCATACTAAAGCCCGACGGAACCTACGAAAAGGTAGACGGAAGAGGCAAGAAGGCAGTGCTGGCGCAGGACGTATTCTGCAAGGAGGCAGCCAAGAAGGTAAAGGTGGCTAAGAGTACTGGCGAAAGCCGCACCTTTACGCCGAAGATGGCACCATCGAATTGATAATATGAAGAACTCGGGGACGATACCTGATAAGCTCTCTCAGGCACGCTTGGTACACAGGCCTGAGCAGAGCCCGCCAGGTATGTCCCCTCGAGGTTGTTCAAAGTTATAATGAATTTGGAATGCATTAAATTGGCATGAAGGCACGAAAACAATACGGTTTGTATATGAATTTAGCAGGTGGTAATATGCGGGTGGTTTTGGCGTCGGGATCGCCGAGAAGGCGGGAGTTGCTTGAGCAGCTGGGAATTGAATATGAGGTTAAGGTGAGTGAGGCGGACGAGAATATCGCGCCAGGCATGAAACCACATGAGGCCGTGGAGGAGCTATCGTACCGTAAGGCGAAGGCCGTATGGGATATCCTTCCGAAGAAGGAGACAGTGGTCGGCGCCGATACGGTTGTCGTTCTCGAGGATCAGATTCTTGGAAAGCCCAAGGATACCGAGCAGGCGGCAGAGATGCTAAGGCACCTTCAGGGACGAGAGCATTTTGTCGACACTGGCGTAACCATTCTGACGAAGGAAGGTCAACGAAAGACCTTCTACGAAGAGACAAAGGTCATCGTGACGCCTATGAGCGAGGAGGAGATTCGATCCTATGTCGCGACGGGTGATCCGCTGGACAAGGCGGGAGCCTATGGCATTCAGGGAGAATTTGCAAAATATGTAAAAGGCATTGAGGGCGATTATAATTCCGTTGTGGGGCTTCCTGCAGGAAGACTCTATCAGGAGCTCTCAAGACTAGAGAGAGATCAGACGGAAAAGAAGGCAGTGATCTTTGACCTTGACGGAACACTGTCGGACACGATTCATAGCCTGACCTATTGTGGCAATGAGACATTAAAGGAATTTGGCCTTGGACCATTTGTGGACAAGGATTATCAGTATTTTGCAGGGGACGGAGCGGCAAATCTTGTAAAGCGGGCACTGCGCGCCTCAGGGGATGCAAATCTGACGCACTTTGATGCAGCCTTTCAAAAATATTGCGAGCTTTTTTCCGTGCACTGCATGGATGGCGTCAAGCCCTTTGATGGCATGGTTGCTCTGATTGATGAGCTCAAGCACCGTAGCATCAAAATCGCCGTTCTTTCGAATAAGCCCCACGCACAGACCATTCAGGTCGTGGAAACCTTATTTGGTGCAGGTGTGTTTGATATCATCCAAGGGCAGGAGCCTGGCCTTGAAATCAAACCTAGTCCACAGGGTGTTTATCGTATCTTGGACCAATGGAAGGCAGACGGCGAGAACATCGCCCCTGACAATGTATTATACTTGGGTGATACGGGAACGGACGTTATGACAGGCCGTAGCGCCGGAGCCTTCACCATCGGAGCCCTCTGGGGCTTCCGTGAAAAGGAAGAACTGATCTGGCACGGGGCTGACGCGCTCATCGAAACGCCCCTGGAGTTACTCCAATTCGTGACAAATTTTGAGAAGTAGCAACAGGCCAAATTAGACATATTTCTGTTACAATTAGCATTATGGATTTCAAAATGATTGAAATAGTGTTATGATTTAGTATGTTATAATCTGCAGATATTAGGGATACTGGGAGGACATGTCATGAGAGAATATGATGATGCCGTTTTAGAGTGTTTTTTAAAGAATCAGGGACAGTTATTTCCTGAGCCTGTTGCAGAAACGCTGGAGGAGGCCGAGGAGTTCCTGGAGGATTGTATGGCAACGGTGGCAGAATCCTTGGAGGAGGTTTTGGAATACTTCGAGGAAGTCGGCGTAGATCTGGAGGGCGCTGAAGGAGAAGAAGTTTTAGAAAATGACGAAGTCTTTGACGTTGGCGATGGAAGATATCTGATCGTGGAGGGATAAAAAAGTAAGGGCTTTCATTTTTGCGCTATTTATGGTATAATAGATGCTCAACATAATGTCTCCTTTTGAAAAAATGATATTACGGGAGCATTAAAATATCGCGAGGCGACTTCATTTAAGAAAGGATATCATAAAATGACGGAAACGAAGCGCTATCAGCTTCGTCATGCAGCAGGAAAGTTTTGGTTGCTTGACATGCAGCAGGAGCCTGAAAAATACCGCGCACCAGTGGCCATGAATGAAACGGGAGCCATGATTTTGGAGCATTATTGGAAACGAAATGATCCGATGGATGCCGCCAGGGCACTGAGCGAAACATATGAAATAAGCCTAGAGGAAGCCCTTCCGGACGTGAAGGCGTTTTTGGAAGAGCTGAGGCGCCAGGGAATTGTATTATAGAGTTTGAGAGGACAGGGAAAAGATGGATATTTTACTGATCGGGAGCACGGGAAGCCTGATGCGGAAAATGGTGGAAAAGCTTCATAAGGAGGGACACAGGATTTTTGTCCTGACAGAAGAAGGAAGGGAGACCTTTTTCAACCGCAAGGTGTTTGAAACCTATCGCTTTGCCTATGACAATGCATGTATCCGCGAGGTATTTGTGAGCGTAAAGCCACAGGTTACCTTGTTTTTGGGCGCTTATGATAAAGCTTTCCCATGGAAGACAGGCATGAATACTTCCATCAAATTTGCCTCCAGTCTTCTGAATCTTCTGATGTCCTTTGCTGCGCTGCGTCAGGGACGCTTCATTTATCTGTCCTCCGAAGAAGCCTTAGAGGGTCTGGAGGCAACGGATGACGGTGAGGTAGAAAAGAGCAGGAACAGCTCTGAAAAGGCGCAATCCATCGCGATGGGCGAGAAGACCTGCCTTGACTATGGAAGAATGACCATGGGCGACGTCATGGTGCTTCGTCTCGGCAATCTGTATGGCATTCCCGATGATGCCACGGAGATTGACAATGTCTGCGCAGGGATGATTATGGACGCCCTGGATCTTGGTGAGATAAAGCTTCATCCTGGACGTAGCGTTCGGGTCTTGAACGCAAAGCCCTTAATGGATGTTGAGGAAGGCGACGTAGAAGCTCTCGAAGGAGAGAAGAGCTATCGTCTTCTTCACATGATGGATGCCATTGAATTTATCTACAAAATGATGACGGTACAGAGTCACAAATCTGGCATCTATCAGATCTCTGGAAAGACGCAGATTACCCAGCGCGAAATGGCAGAGCTGATTGCCGCAGGTATGGCCGCGGCAAATGCGAATGAAGGGGGCCCTGTCATTCTAGACAGTCTGGATAACTCAGATACCAATGTCATTTTGGACGCAAAGGATCCAGACGAGGAGTTTGGCATTTATGAGATGAATCCGCCGCAAAAGGCATTGCCTGCCGTGGCCGAGTATATGAAAAAGCATGCGGGAAGATTTTCTCGTTTGACGGACCGACAGGAGAATGCCTGGGAGGCCTTTGTCCGCAAGCTAAAGGAAATGATCCGTGCGGCCATTCCTTTTGTGGAGAACTTAATCGTATTTATTCCCTTCTTTATGCTGAATAACCGTGCAACGGATCATGAGTATTTCCGCCACTTGGATTTCTATTTGTTGTACGTATTGCTTTTTGCAATTGTGCATGGTCAGCAGCAGGCGATCTTCTCCAGCCTTTTGGCCATTGCTGGTTATGTTTTCCGACAGATGTATTATCGAAGTGGTTTCGACGTGCTCTTGGATTACAGCACCTATGTATGGATGGCACAGCTCCTGATTTTGGGTCTGGTTGTCGGTTACATGAAGGATAAGCTTCGCGCCATCAAGGCAGAGAATGCCAATGAGGTAAGCTTCCTGACAAGGCAGCTTGCAGACATGTCTGACATTAACGGCAGTAACGTCCGCGTGAAGGACGTGCTGTCTGATCAGTTAGTAAATCAGAACGATAGTATTGGTAAGATTTATGAAGTAACATCCAGTCTGGATCAGTATGAGCCGGAAGAGGTTCTGTTCTATGCGGCTGACGTTGTTGCAAAGATTATGCATTGTAAGGACGTTGCCATTTACTCTACGGCAGACGATGAATATGCGCGTCTCGTATCCTCAACCTCAGACAAGGCGAGATGCCTTGGAACCTCCGTACATTATAAGAAGATGGAGCAGATGTACGAGGTGCTGAGCCAGAAGAAGGTATATATCAACAAGAATATGATGGAAGAGTACCCGCTGATGGCAAATGCAATTTTTGGCGGCGATCAAATGCAAATTATCATCATGGTATGGGGCATCTCTTGGGAGAGAATGACGTTAGGTCAGGCCAATGTGCTTGCCATCGCAAGCTATCTGACCCAGAACGCATTGCTTCATGCAGACAAATACATGGAGGTGCTTCGTTCCCAGAGATATGTTGGAAATACGCATATCATGGAAGCGGACGCTTATGCACAGCTGGTATCCGCATTTGTCAGAGCAAAGGAAAAGGGCTTTACCAAGTGTTCGTTGATTAATCTGTTGATTTATCAGAGCATGCCTCTCGAGGAGCTGGATGTAAGACTCGATCAGGTGCTTAGAAATACGGACTATATCGGTTATAAACCAGATGGTAGCCTGCAGGTGCTTTTGGCCAATTCGGGACCGAAGGATGCAGAGTTTGCCATGAAGCGTCTGAGGGATGCTGGATTTGAGTGTCAGGCTGAGGAGGAAGCAGTATGACCGCTGCAGGAGTTTGGTTTTTAGTAATCATCATACTCAATACAATCGTCTGTGTCCTGTTTGTGATCTGGGGATATTTTCAACAGATGTATGCTGAGGACTCCGAACTAAAGTACACGCAGATGACGATGCCAGGGTATTATTTACAGGCCTTTGTTATGTTTATTTGCCCCGTGATCGGACCCTTGTTCTTTATTACGGCGCAGGTGATTTACGCTTATTTCTTCCGAAATGGCGCGGATCTGGCCGACGTTATCTTTGGAAAGGAAAAGGTGAAGGCTCCGAGAAAGGCAGAGGAAGAGGTTGAGCGAAATCGTGTGCCCTTGGAGGAAGCCCTTGCGGTTTCTGACAGACAGAGCTTGCGTGGACTGATGCTGGACGTGGTGCGAGGCGACGTGCAAAAATCGTTGGCATCCATCAATTTGGCACTGAATAGCGAGGATTCCGAGACGTCTCACTATGCGGCAACAGTCATGAGAGATTCCCTGAATGATTTCCGCCAGACCAGCCAGGAAAAATACAATGCCTTTAAGGAAGATTACGCAGAGCCTGAGGAGCGCGCCTGCGAGTTGATCGAGTTTATGAACGAGATCTTGAGTCAGGAAGTGTTCCCGGAGATGGAGCAGAAAGGCTTTGTGGACAAAATGGATGAGGCTTGCACCTTCCTATACAACGACGAGGAATATCGTGACAGGCTGACCATCCAGTATATCGAGTGGGTAGGCATTTTGCTTTTGAAGCTTCGTTCGTATGATAGAGTACAGTTTTGGTGCGAGGTGGCGAAGGAACTGTTCCCAAACGAGCTTGCCACCTATACCTTACAGCTAAAGCTCTATTTTAGTATGGAGAATCGTGAGAAATTCTTTAGCGTCATGGGAGAACTGAAAAAGGCAGACGTGGTCATTGATCGCGAGACGCTGGAGCTGATCCGTATTTTTAATTAACAAGAATTCATAAAGGAGAATTCTGTCATGTCAATGCAGTTGTTGACCTTTTTACAATTGATTCTGATTATCGCCCTTTATTTGGGCGTGGTTGTTTTAATTCCAGCGGCGGTATTTCACAAAAAGTTTGAGAACCATCCCTTCTACGTGAGATATACGGCGTATACTTGCATTGGCAATTTTTATGTCATCAACCTTGTGTTTTTGCTACAGCTATTAAAGATTTCCAATAGGACAACCCTGATTCTGGGCATTGTATTGCCTGCACTGATTGGCATTGCAATTTATCACTGGCAGGATTGGGTAAAGGCTTCCCTGGTGACGGCAGGAGAGACGACTCACAACGTCATTGTAAACACCATGGGCTTTCGTCTGTTCTTTTCCCGAATTTTCCAGCTGGTATGGCAGGCCATTACAAACATGTTCAAGGCCATTGCGGAAAACATTTCCACCCGTTGGTTTGACTGGATAGGAACTATTGCTATTATCGTGATCATCTGCTGGCAGTATGGGTCCAATCTGTTCCTGACCTATGGCTATACGGCATCAGACATGCTGGTACATAATCAGTGGATTAACGCGATGGGACAAAATGATATTTTTACCTCAGGTGTTTACCCCTTTGGATTCCACTGTATTATTTATTTCTTCCATCAGGTATTTGGCATTGAGACCTATGTGCTGTTGCGTCTCTTCTCCCTGCTGGAAACCTTCCTGATCCATTTGCATTTACTGTTTTTACTGCGTTTGATCTGCAAGACGGATTCTGCCGCATATATTGCAACGGGCTTCTACCTCCTTCTGAACATCTGGGGTAAGAATGCCTATATGAGATATTATAGTGCTTTGCCGCAGGAGTATGGCATGATCTTTATCCTGCCTAGCATTTTCTTCCTGATTTTGTTTTTGCGCGAAAGGAAAGAAGAGGAGGGTCTCAAGGATTTTAAGGGCTTTAAGGGTGACAGTACAACCATGCTAAAGCTGTTTGGCATCAACGTAAGCCTGACGCTTGCAGCACATTTTTATGACACGATTGCGCTTGGCATTTTCTGCGTTGCCTTTGGCATCGCTTTCTGTAGGGTGCTTTTCCGCAAGGGTTATTTTGGACGAGTGATGGCGGCTGGCATTTTGGGAATTGTGGTAGCCATTCTTCCCATGTGGTTCGCTTATCTTGGCGGAACGCCTCTCGAGGGCTCCCTTCGCTGGGGTCTTGGCGTCATGAGCGGGACGGTGGATGACGGTAGTGAAAATGATGCCGTTCACAGCCAGCTCAATCAAAGCAAGGCGACACCTGCGGATATGCAGCAACTAACGACTGTGGGGGCAGTGAGTCAGGAACTGCTGCCAAACATAACGATGACCGCGCAGGCAGGTGCTTCCCGCAGCGTGGCAATGGTGGGCGTTTCTCGGTTCTTTACGACGATGACAACCTTCCTGTCCGGCTATGTGTTTATCAGCGAAAAGTCGAGCTTTGGCGCAATTCTTCTGGTGATGATTTTACTTGGCTTTGTGTTCGGAGGAGTTGCCTTATTTCATAGGGACGGAGAGTATGGAAGGGTCATTCTTGCCATCTCCTTAAACATGCTGTTCTTCTGTTTTCTGCTGATGTCGAAGGAGCTGGGCGTTCCCGTTTTGATGGATAAGAACCGTACCAGCATTTATCTGGCATACTTCATTATCCCCTTGCTGGGCGTGCTCATTGACTTTTTGCTGAATTTTGCCATGGGTTTATTTGAGGGAGAAAACCTGAAGAAAATCTTCCCTGCATTGTTTGCCGTGGTTTGCTTTGTATTTCTTGGACTTTTAGGATGGGTACGCCAGCCCGTCAGGGTCGAGGCCTTCCAAAAGAACGGAGCCATTCTTTGCCTGACCAACATTATCAGGGAAAATGAACCTTATACCTTTAACATTATTTCTGCGAATGACGAGCTGCGCATGGCGGAGGAATATGGATATCACTATGAGGTCCGGGATCTTTTGATTGACAATCTGGGACTGAATGCCAGAAACTATCTCTCCGTTCCATCCTCGAGAGTTTATGTATTTATTGAGAAAATTCCGGGAGATTATGATGAGCCTTACGAGGGAAGCGGCTCCCGCGTCTCCATGGCGAGTGCGACGAAACCGATGCCGATCAGTAAGGGCATTGAAATTTATAAGGGACAATATCGGCATATCCTGATGTCCAAGCTTTATTATTGGGCGAAGGCCTTTGCTGAGGCATACGAGAATGAAACCTCGATCTATTACGAGGATGATGAGTTTATCTGCTATGAGATCAGACAGAATGTGGACAGACCCTATGACCTGTCATTTGATTACGGTTTTAACAATTAAGGACGATGGTAACGGAAGGAAAAGAAAATGGTATCCAGAAGAAACTTTTTTACAATGATCATATTGCTTCTGATCATGATCTTTATGTTCATGTTTTCCAGCGTGTTAAAGCACGTGCTCAATGAGTATGGCACAAATGCCCATGCGCAGGAAAACATAGATGAAAAGGCATTGAGGGCAGAATATGACGGTCTCACCGAAATGCTTTCCGAAAAGGCGAGAGTTTTAAGCTATACCGCCGTTACCAAGGAAAATTATAAGGAAGGGGAGAATGACAAGAGAGTGATCTTCCTGAGCAGAAAGGGGGAGAACGAGGTAGCCCAGGTCGTAGAGTCTTGGTGCTCTTATGTAAAGCGCCCGATGATCTCCTACAACACGCTCAAAGGGTTAGATGCCGTCCCTTCCTCCCAGCTCCCGGAAATCATCATCATTGACGGAGAAAACGTCAATTGGGATCTGGAGACGGATGCCTTACAGAATTTGGTAAGAAATGGTACCAGCGTGATTTTTGCCCGCATGCCGAAGCCAAAGCAAATCAAAAACAATGAAAAGCTTCGAGAAATGATGGGGGTTAAGGATGTTTATTCAGAGAGCATTGCCATTGATGGCATTCGTTTGTTCCCCGGTTTCTTTATCGGGACGGAAGAAGAATATGCGGATGGACCTGGCAAAGAAGATCGCCAGGATCTGAATCTTACGATTCCCTGGTATGTCACGGGGGAAAACGCGAAGGTTTATATGATGGGTATTGTTAAGGACAGGTCTAGAAAGAGTCAGTATTTCCCGTCCTTACTTTGGAGACACGTGTATGGACAGGGCAAGGTGTTCTGCATCTGTGGGGATTATCTCACGAAGGAGTCGGGCATCGGATTTTTAACCGCATGTCTCGGCGAAAAGGATTCCTACGACATTTATCCCATCATCAATGCGCAGAACCTTGTGCTGGCAAACTATGGCGGTTTTTCGGATGAAAACGGAGAGACTCTGGAGGGCATTTATGACCAAAGACAGGTAGCACTGTTCCGCGACGTGGTATGTCCATCCATTATTTCCCTGACGGAGCGCTCCAAGGATAAGATTTCGCTGATGATTACGCCGCAGATGGATTATGAGGATGCTTATGAGCCGGAGGCGGAGCTACTCCCCTTTTACTTAAGATTATTGAATGAGGGCTACGGAGAGGCCGGACTTTCCACCACGCAGCTTTCCGCGCTTCCCTTAAAGGAGAAGATTGGCAAGGACAGAGTCTATTGGCAGAAGGAAGCCGCGGATTATGTGCTGCAAACACTGTATCTGGATCAGCCCGAGGAGTATGAGGAGGCCAAGGCAATCATTCCTGATCTGAAAACTGTTGTCATCGATAAGGCCGAGGGCGTTCCCGTTTGCTATTTGGATGATGAAGTGACCTGTCAAATGACCACCAGCGACGCCATGACACATACCTTCTCCGAGGATCTTGCCTTAAAGTCCTTGGAAACGGCGCTTGGGTATTCTAACGTGGTTATGGACATGTTTCAGGTATCGCATCCGAATGGTGATGACTTCGCAGATTTCTCAAGAAAGACCTCCAGTAATTTGCTGACCTTCTGGAAGCCGTACGCGGGCTTTGCAAAGACGACGCTTTCGGAAAGTGATGCCAGAATTCGCAGATTTATGGCACTCGATTATCACGACTCGAAAAAGGGAAATGAGATTACCCTTCACGTGGATGGCTTTGATGAGCAGGCATTTTTCATCCTGAAGCTGAACCGCGACGTCATCGATGAGGTGACGGGCGCAGAGGTGACGGATCTGAAGGACGGATTTTATCTGCTCGACGTCTCACAGGAGGATGTCGTGATCACCGTTAAGGAAAGAAAGTTGTTCTATTATTGATAAACGTACGCAAGGAATGGAGACAAGATGAAAATTTGTATGGTTGCGGAGGGCTGCTACCCCTATGTGGTAGGTGGCGTATCCAGTTGGATCCATAGTATTATCAAGGCATTTCCTGAGCATGAATTTCTGGTACTGGCCATTTTGGCAAATCGTTCCTATCGCGGGAAATTTGCGTATGAGCTGCCAGAGAATCTGACGCAGGTCTATGAGGTATATCTGGAGGATTTTGACTGGCTCAGCAAGAAGACGGACAGAAAGCGCAGAAAGCAGTTAAGTCCTGAGGAATATGAAGCCGTTTTAAGCCTGTTGATCAATCAGAACGTTAAGTGGGACATCCTGTTTGACTTATTCCAGGATGGCAAGTTTTCCCTGAATGAATTTCTGATGGGGCCTGAGTTTTTGCGGGCTGTTCGCGAATGCTACCAGATCAACTATCCAGAGGCCGTGTTCTCAGATTTCCTTTGGACCATGAGATCCATTTACCTGCCCCTGTTCTTGGCCTTAAAGACGGAGATTCCTAAGGCAGACCTTTATCACTGCGTTGCCACGGGCTATGCGGGCGTTCTGGGCTCCATGGCAAAGGCAAGATATGGCTGTGGACTTTTGATTTCAGAGCACGGTATCTATACTCGTGAGCGTGAGGAGGAGCTGATTCGCGCGAAATGGGTTGCAGGCATATATAAAAATGTTTGGATTGATCAGTTTAAGAAAATGTCGCGCCTGGCTTATGCAAAGGCAGATTGTGTTACCAGCTTGTATGAGCATGCAAGAAAGCTGCAAATCGAGCTTGGCTGTGATGAAGAGCTTACCATGGTGACTCCCAACGGAATCGACGAGAAGCGTTTTGCGGGAGAGCATGGCGAGCGAATTACCGAGGAGAACATGGTGCACATCGGCGCCGTGCTCCGCGTGACTCCAATTAAGGACGTAAAGACGCTGATTCGTGCCTTCGCCTTTGCAAAAGAGCGCGTCAGCAACCTAAAGCTCTGGATCATGGGACCGATGGACGAGGATGAGCAGTATGCTGCAGAGTGCTTTGAAATCGTAGAGACCATGGGCATCCAGGACATTGTGTTTACGGGAAGGGTCAATGTTACGGAGTATCTCTGGCAGATGGACGTAACAATCCTTACTAGCATCAGTGAAGGACAACCCTTGACCATCCTAGAGTCCTATGCGGCACATAAGCCCGTCATTGCTACGGACGTCGGAAATTGCCGCGGCTTGATTTTTGGTGAGGATGACGGGATCGGCCCCTCTGGCATTTTGACGCACGTCATGAATGTCGAAGAAATCACGGAAGCCATGGTGGAAATGGCAACCGATGAAAAGAAGCGGTTGGAGTACGGTGAGAACGGATATCAGAGAATGATGAAGCGTTATAAGCTGACCGACATGCAGGGCACCTATCGCAACATCTACAATTACTTTGAGGGACTGAAGAAATAATCGGATTTCTGAAAGGAAAGAAGAAGCATGGCTGGAATAGGCATTAAACTTACAAAGATCTTTGGAAAGGAAACCATCACCACAAACCTGATCGGTTTTGGATACAGTACCATGGTGACGGTTGCCCCCATGTTTGTCATCATCGGAAACATTTTGCTGATGAGTTATTTCCTGCGCTTTGATATCACGGGGTATCACGGGAGAAACCTTTTTGCGGCGACGATCCTTTACATTTTCATTTTTTCCCTGTTGTCAGCGTCGCCCTATAATGCCGTAATTTCCAGGTATCTGTCGGACGTCATTTATGATGAGACCTATGATGACATTTTGCCCTGCTACTATACGGGATTGGCCGTAACCATCGGAACGGCATGTCTCTTTGGCATTCCCTTCTGTATTTGGGAGCGCATCGTGGGAAAGGTTGCAATGTACTATGTGTTTACAGGCTTTTGCGGGTACATTGCGCTGGTGTTAGTGTTTTATTCCATGCTTTATCTGTCTATTTGTAAGGATTATTCCAAGATCTCCCTGTTCTTCTTTACGGGAATGCTTGCCGCTTTCTTATTGTCCTTCCTGTTCGTGAAGGGATGGCATTTTGAAGTGTCCTACGGCATGCTGCTGGCGCTGACCATTGGCTTTGCACTCACGGCCATTATGGAGATGGCAACCATCCGAAGATACTTCCAGAGAAATAACAACAGCTACAAAAAGGTTTTGGGATACTTTAAGCGTTATTGGAAGCTGATCGCCATCAATTTCTGTTATACCTTGGGCCTCTACATTCATAACTTCGTGTTCTGGCACACCAAGCTGCAGATGGTGGTCGTAAAGAGCTTTATCATGGCTCCGACCTATGACGTGGCAACCTGTATCGCCATGTTTACCAATATTTCCGCGACGGTCATCTTTATCGCGAGAATAGAAATGTATTTCCATGAACGCTATAAGGCTTATTCCGAGGCCGTGACGGGCGGAAGATGGATGGACGTGCAAAACACGAAAAACCGCATGTTCCGTCAGCTGTCCACGGAGCTGATGAACCTTGTGAGATTGCAGTTTATCATTTCCGTTGTCATCTTTTTACTGATGCTGATTTTCCTGCCGAGGTTTGGCTTTGCGGGACTTGTGCTTCAGATTTATCCTTCCCTGGCAGCAGGCTATTTTATCCTGTTTGTCATGTATTCGGAAATCATTTTGCTTTACTATTACAATGATTTGAACGGAGCTGTTTTGACTTCAGCGATCTTTTGCCTGGTGACGTTTTTGGTCAGCATCTTTGCCACACGGCTTTCTGCCATTTGGTATGGCCTTGGCGTAATCGTAGGGAGTCTTACGGGATTTGTCATTGCGTACCTTCGCCTTCGTTGGGTGGAAAGACATTTGGATGAGCATATTTTCTGTAGGGGAGTACTGTTCCCGACAAAGCTTTCCAAGAAGCCACCTGCCTTGGTCTATGACAGAAACAAGCTTTCTGCAAAGCAGGGTGAAGATGAAAAGGCAATGAGCTAACGGGGATGGACCCTTAAGTTTTGCGAGGTGATGTTTGCGATGGGTATATTTGACGCAATGTTGGATATGTGGTTTTATTTAGGATTGGCGCTGGTTGGCGCAGGAATCCTTATCTTAACCGCGGCCTTTTTCCGATATGCACGCAAGAAAATGAGCGATGGATTTATGATGGTATGGTTTGCCATCTCGATCGTAGTGTTTCTCTTGGGAATTGTTTTGATGGTCACAGGATATAGCTCCGCCGTGATTGTTACCGTGGTCGCGACGGTTGGCGCATTGCTATTGCTGATTATTTTTGTCGTCAGCAGTATGGTGTCCGAGCTTATGATGAAGGTTCGCGAGCTGGCAATGCAGGTTGCACTTTTGAATCAGGAAAATGACAGCATGCTACAGCAGATTAACAAACTGAAGGAGTCAGAGAAAGATGCCTAAACACATCCTGTTTGTGATTAATACACTTAGCAGGGCAGGGGCGGAGACGGCACTTTTAGAGCTCCTCCCACATTATACGGGACCAGATTGGCAGGTGGACCTGTTTGTCTTACTGGGACAGGGAGAGCTTGTGGATCAGGTTCCAGATGGTGTAAAATTATTAAACAAGCGTTTTTCCAAAGAATCCGTACTGTCAAAGCAGGGAAGAATGCACATGACAGGCACGGTTTGCAAAGCCTTATTATCGAGAGGAACCTTCCTTCGAAGATTCCCCTATCTAGTAAAGAACGGGCTTCGCATGATGAAAAAGGGCCAGCTACAGGCCGATAAATTGCTTTGGCGCGTACTTGCAGACGGGGCACCGAGATTTGCGACGGAGTATGACGCGGCAATCGCTTTTATTGAGGGTGGTTCCGCATATTACGTGGCAGATTACGTAAAGGCAAAGACGAAGCTTGGTTTTATTCACATTGATTATCAGATGGCAGGATATGATCGCACCTTGGATCAAAGCTGCTACTTAACATATGATCATGTCTTTCCGATTTCAGAGGAGACGGAAAAAAGCTTTTTGGAGACCTATCCTGAATGCGTTGGTAAAACCAGCGTGTTCCACAATGTCATCAATCAGAAGGCAATTCGAGAGAAAGCACTCTTGTCTGGAGGCTTTGAGGATGCCTATGACGGCAAGCGCATCTTGACGGTTGCAAGACTGACGAAGCAAAAGGCCTTTCCCATTGCGATTGAGGCCATGAAGCTTTTGAAGGACGCGGGTGTCAAGGCTAGATGGTATGTGCTGGGAGAGGGCGACGAGAGAAAAAGTCTGGAACAGAAAATTCATGAGCTTGGCATGGAGGAAGATTTCCTGTTGCTTGGCGCGAAGGGCAATCCTTTTCCCTATTACAAGCAGGCGGATCTTTATGTTCACGCAACGGCCTATGAGGGCAAGAGCATTGCCATTCAGGAGGCACAGACCTTGGCTTGTCCCATTATAGTTTCCGACATTACCAGCAACAGGCAGCAGGTAAGACATGAAGAAGACGGATTGGTTGCCGAACTAACGCCCAAAGCAATCGCCGACGCCATTTCGGAGCTGCTTTCAGATCCTGAAAAGGCGAGACGCCTTGGGGAAAACGCGGCAAAACGTAAGATCGCATACGAAGAGGATTTAGAGGTACTGAACAACTTATTATCGAGGGATTAACATGCAGAATTCAAAGCCAAAGGAATTGTTGATCATTATACCAGCGTATAATGAGGAACAAAACATACTGGCTGTGTTGAAGGATCTGAAAACACCTGAGATTATGGAAATCGCGGATGTTTTGGTCATCAATGACGCATCCTCTGACGCAACTAACAGAATTGTAAAAAATGCAGGCTTTACGCTGATCTCCAACATCTTTAACCTTGGATACGGAAGCGCAATTCAGCTGGGCTATAAATATGCCATCCGAAGAAAGTACAAGTATGTCATTCAGATGGATGCAGACGGACAGCATGACGTCTGCAATGTCATGAAATTGTACGACAGGTTAAAGACGCCGAATCGAGAAGGAAAGTATCCTGACATCGTTTTGGGCTCCAGATTTATGGAGGGTAGCAGCGAGTTTGAGGTTTCGCCAGCGAAGCAGTTTGCCTTTATGCTGTTCCGATTTTTAATTAAATTATTTACGGGCAGAAGGATTGCAGATCCAACCACGGGTCTTCAGGGCTTAAGCAGCAGAGCCGTTCTGTATTATTCCAAGTATGGACGCTTTGATGACCGTTATCCAGATGCCAACATGATTATTTTGATGCTATTGGTAGGGTACCGCATAGAGGAGATGCCTGCCGTCATGCACTGCCGTACGGCTGGAGAGAGCATGCATTCGGGCCTGAAGCCATTCATCTACATGATTCGCATGGTATTCTCTATCTTGGCAGTGGTATTTAGAATAAAAATCTTGCAAAAGAAGGCCGGAGAGAAGAGAGATGTTATCTTTTATTAAAGCTTTGGGTGTGGGCTTTCAGCCTGCCGAGCTTGTAGAGGCCAAGGAGCCCTTGGACAATCCAGGCAGAGGATGGTATCGCATCTATACCTATCGGCTGGAGGAAGAGAGCTGGGAGGAGCCCGTGAGATATCCAGGAGAGAGTCTGGCGCTCACCTTGTTCAATGTTGGAGCCTGTAAGGATGAGGATTTCAGCAGAGCGGTTTTGGACAGAATCGACCAAATGCTGGAGCGCTTCGAAATGCTAGGCTTCGACCTGATCCTTAGAATATGCTATGACACGGAAGGAAAAGGGATGGTAAGGGAACCCTCCCTTTTTTCGCAAGTAAAAAAACATGTGGCGCAGCTTGCGCCATTATTAAAAAAGCATGCAAATCACATTTATGTCTATCAGGGCTTGCTCGTGGGAAGCTGGGGAGAAATGCATGAATCAAAGTTCCTTCTTCCTCAGTACCTTAAGGAATTGACGGAAGCCTTTCTGCGCGAAACAGAGGGGAAGATCAAGCTGAGCATTCGAAAGCCCGTACAATACCGCATTGCCTTTTCGGAGGGGCAGGAAAGAATGCGCCTTGGATTTTTCAATGACGGCATGCTGGGATCAGGAACACATCTCGGCACCTTTGCTCCTGAAACGGCGGGAAGAGGAAATTGGAAGGAGCCATGGAGCCAGGAGGAAGAGGTAAAGTTTATGGCGCCATTTATCGATGAGGTTCCCTATGGCGGGGAAGTGCTTTTGCCGCCGATGCCCCTGGCACCTGAGACGATTTTGGAGACGCTTCGGATTCTTCGCGTCTCCTACCTCAATTCCACACATGACGCAGCACTACTTGAGGAATGGAAACAGAAAAGCTATGCTGGAACGACATTCTTTGCATATGTCGGTGAGCGCCTGGGTTATCGATTCTTAATACGAAACATACAGGGAAAATGGGGAAAGAACATGGAGCTTACCGTCACTATTGAAAACAGTGGCTTCGGCTCCTGCTATGAGAATACGGAAATTGTGATTCTGGGACGCGCTGACGAGCATGCTTCGCCCGTCACGCTTGGGACGTTAAACGGCAACCTCAAAGACCTACACGGCGGCAAGACAGGCGCCTATAGCGGCACCTTCTCCACCGAGAGCTTCGCCCTCCGTGACAAAGGAGCGCAGCTTCAAATCCTGGCGCTCCTTCGCCGAAAGAGCGATGGCCGCACCCTCCGCTTCGCACAGCAAGAGACGGACCGCGGCCTCCTACTAGGCTGTTTTCATAAATAAGTGTAACATAGCTTGCGACAGGCGTGACCTTCGTCACGTCCCGCACTTTGTTTGGGATCGCAAGCAAAGCTTGCGACAGGCGTGACCTTCGTCACGTCCCGCACTTTGTTTGGGATCGCAAGCAAAGCTTGCGACAGGCGTGAC
>SVFO01000004.1:0-19263 GCA_015056795.1 Lachnospiraceae bacterium | reverse complement strand
AGCTTGCGACAGGCGTGACCTTCGTCACGTCCCGCACTTTGTTTGGGATCGCAAGCAAAGCTTGCGACAGGCGTGACCTTCGTCACGTCCCGCACTTTGTTTGGGATCGCAAGCAAAGCTTGCGACAGGCTCGAGGGGATGGTTGCAAGGGTCTTTCTAGGTTAAAAGGTTAGTAGAAAGACCCTTGCAACCAAGCCCCGAGTTCTTTCAGAAACTAGATCGGCATTTGATAAAGGGGAGGACGCGATTTGATCAAGGTTTGTTTTTTTTCGGGTGACATAACGCGGGGCGGCGGAACCGAACGCGTATCCATCACCATCGCAAATGAACTTGCAAAGGATCCTGCATATCAAGTGTGCTTCCTAAGCCTTGTGGAGCAAAAGGAGCGCCCGGCTTACGAGATCGCTACCAACATTTCACGCCATGCCTTGGGAAAACGGTGGTTATCTCCAGGGCCAGCCTACCTTTCCCTGATTCCTAAGGTTCGTAGGTTCCTAAAAGAGCAACAGATTGACTTAATCATTGATATCGACATTGTGCTTGACGTGCTTTCAGTACCCGCAACGGTGGGGCTAAAGACAAAGGTGCTATCCTGGGAGCATTCCAACTGTACATACGAATTGACGCAGGGGTGGTACCGAAGAATCATTTTGAATCTGTTCACCAAGCGGACGGATGGCGTGGTAACGCTGACTCCCGGAGATGCAATAGCCTTCCAAAAGCATTTTAAGAATAAAAAGAACATTGTTTCCATTTTTAATCCAGCCTCCGCTGCTGGTGTCCCTTTAGATAAACCACGCGAAAATTGGTTGATTACGGCCGCAAGACTTGTTCCGGAAAAGGGCTTTGACTATCTGATGCTGGTTGCTAAGGAAGTGTTGCCAAAGCACCCAGAGTGGAAGTGGATTCTCTGCGGTGACGGGCCGATGAGGGAGGAACTGGATGCCTTCAGCAAGAAGGAAAAGCTGCAGGAGCAGCTGGTATTGGCAGGATATGTACCGAAGGTAGAGGAGTATCTTGCAAAATCAAAAATCTTTGTGCTGACCTCGAAGGCAGAGGGATTGCCCATGTGTCTTTTGGAGGCAAGAGCCTGTGGCGTTCCCTGCGTGAGCTTTGATGTGCCGACAGGGCCTGCCGATATAATTACAGAGGGCGTCAATGGCTATTTGATCCAGCCGTTTGATGTTAAAGCCATGGCGGACAAGCTGTCAGGGCTGATGGAGGATCCTTTTCTTCAAGCATCCATGGGAGAGGAAGCCTTAAAACATTTGGATCAGTTTTATTTGCCGAACATTATCGGTCAATGGAAACATTTCCTTGGAGAGCTTATCAAATGAGTGCCAGTCGCGCAAAAAACATAGGTAAAAACAGTTTTGTCAGCATCTTTTCACAGCTGTTAATTATCGTAGCGGGTTTTTTTAGCCAACGAGTAATCAATATAAAGCTGGGAACGGAGCTCGTGGGATTAAATGGTGTGATTTCCAATGTCATTGCCGTTTTTTCCGTCTCTGAGCTAGGTTTATCCACTGCCATCGTCTTTCATCTCTATCGGGCATTGGCAGAGGGCAGGGAAGAAAAGATAGCTGCGCTAATGAACCTATACCGCAAGGCTTATTGCGTCATTGCAGGCGTCATTACCTTGCTGGGACTGATTTTTTTACCTTTTTTTCACTTGTTCACCAAAGAGAATCATTTTGAATTATCCTATGTAAGGTTAATTTATTTCCTTTGGTTAATTAAAACAGTTTTAGGTTATTTACTGTCCTATAAGCGCTCCATTCTGATCGCAGATCAAAAGGAATATATCAGTAGTTTGTTGGCCATGATGGCTACGATTTTGCAGTATTTTTCCATCATCGTCATTATTCTGCTCGGCGGGAAATATGAATGGGCATTATCGCTTAGCATCTTATTTGACGTGATCATGAATTCCGTGATGATCACCTATGTCAACAAAACTTATCCGTATCTGCGAAAGTATCAAAGGCATCATGACGACAAAGGATTGGCGCAGTCCGTCTTCTTTGACGTCAAGAATTTATTCGCCACGAGAATTGCGCAAAAGTTCTTGGGCTGTACGGACAATCTGATCTTGTCTCGCTTTATTAATCTGAGCATTGTTGGCTTTTATTCTAACTATTGTTTGATCACGCAATCCTTGATTAATGTGATGCAGGCCCTTTCGGGAGCACTGCAGCCAACGATTGGAAACCTCATTGTCGAGGAAGACCGAGATCGTGATCAGGAGCTGTTACAAGCTTTTACGTTTGTGTTCTTTTTCCTTGCAGCCGTTATTACGTGTGGTGTTGCAGGAATGGCATCCGTTTTTGTCGGAGACATTTGGCTGGGAGAGGAGTTCCTGTTGCCAGTTCCGACAGTATTTTTCCTTTCCGTGAATTGTATGCTGTATGTCATGAGCTTGCCCATCGGAGCCTTTGTCAGCGTCAGCGGGTTATTTCAATTTGAGAAAAAAATAGCGCTGTCGGCAGCTATTGTTAATCTGGTGCTTTCTCTTGCGCTCGTACGTCCCTTGGGATTGCCAGGAGTTTTGGCAGGAACGCTTGCTGCCTATGTGATTTTGATTGTTGGGAAGTCCGTGGGCTTTTGTCAGATCTATTTACGAAAGGCTTGCGGCAGATATCTCCTTCAGCTGTTAGAGTATATAGCGCTTTCGGTGACGGAAGCTGTAGCTTGCGTTTTCCTTGCGGAAAAGCTGTGCGGTGAATTTACAATCTTTGGCTTTTTAGGTGCACTTGTCATCTGCGTGATTTTGCCATGTGGCATTAATGGCCTGTTGTTTTACCGCACGAAGCGAACACAAAGCTTGTTGCTTCTCATCAAAAAATATGTTCAAAATGCGAAGAAAACACCTTAATTGAAATGTGTCTGGAGACATGACATGAATGATTATTTAGTATCCATTATTATTCCGGCTTTTAAGACGGAAAAGTATTTAGAACAATGTGTTGACAGTGCGCTAAGTCAAAGCTATAAAAATCTTGAAATTATCCTGGTGGATGATGGCTCGCCAGATCGATGCCCGCAAATCATGGACGCATATGCGGCATCGCATGAGAATGTTTCAGTGATCCATAAGCAGAATCAGGGAATAGGACTTGCACGTAACACGGGTTTATCTGCTGCTCATGGAAAATATGTGTTTTTTATGGATTCAGATGATTCCCTAGATGGTTCGGAAGCCATTCGGAACCTTGTCAGGGAGGCGGAAGAAAAGCAGGCGGACATCACTACAGGTAATTTCCGAAAGTTCCAAGAAGAGGAATTTCAGGGAATCAATCATCATCATCTTCAGGAGAACATGGAAATAGACTCGCCGGATTTTCGCTTTTCAGGGTTTTACCGATATGGTCACATGGCCTATGATTGGGGAAAGCTCTATCGAAGAGAGTTTTTGATTGGCAATGACATTTGGAGCAAGCCTTATCCATTCACGCAGGATAAGGCACATAACATGCTCTGTTACGCATATCATCCTAAATATGCATTTATTGAAGAGAGCGTATATTTATATCGCATTAACGAGGAATCCGTAACATTCCGATATAAGCCAAACATGAGTAGCGTATGGCTTTCCATTGCAAAGGATTTCCATGAGGAGCTAAGGCAAAGAAACATCGAAGATCATTTTGGGGACATCACGGCATTTCATGTGTTCTTTGGTAGCTTTTTCTTGGTAAAGCAGGAGCTGATGGCGAAACACGGAATGCGTGGTGCCATTCGTGCCGTCAAGGAATACGGTAAGGATTCCTTTGCAAAGCAGGCAATGAAGGATCTTGCAAAAGGAAAATATGTTAGGGACATATCCTGCTTTACCTGGAAGGTTTTGATTCGGTGGTCTGCCATTCTCTTTTCCCTTCATGGCTACGCCTTGTTTGTCTTTGGAATTTCGCTAGTGAGGACATTGCGAATCGACGGAAAAATCACGGAGAAAAGAAATAAGGCAAAGCGTGGTGAGAAGAGGCAAATGGCCATCGGGAAAAAGCGCGTTCAACCAGAATCGCTTTGTCTTTGTGAGCTCCTTAAGATCGCCTTGACGGAGGAGAAGGATGTAGACCATATTGCATCGCTTTTGGATCAGATTGATCTGGAGAAGGTCATTTCCATGGCACGGGAGCACAGGGTACTGCCCATGCTTTACGACGTGCTTGAGGAATATCTCGAGGAATGTCAGCCAAAGCTTCTGTTAAAGCTGCAACAGGCTGGGGAGATGGTTGTCAAGCAAAGCTATCGCCTTTTGTTTTTGACGAAGGATTTGACGGAGCTGATCCAAAAGCATGGCATTCCCGTGGTGGTGCTAAAGGGATGTGGCGTGGCATCCTATTATCCCATTCCTGAGTATCGAAAATCTGGCGACGTGGATTTGCTATTTCGGAACATGGAGGACGTCTACGCGGCAGGAAAGCTCCTGGAACAACGAGGCTATGTCGTAAAGGAAGAGCAGCATGCAAACCATCACATTGTTTATCAGGGGCCAGACGGCATTGACTTAGAGCTGCATGCCATGCTGGCAGAGCCCTTTGATAACGAGAATATTAACAAAAAAATGGAGGAGCTTCTGCCAAGGTATTTTGAAACCATTCGGGAGACGAACTCCATGGGAATCAAGATCCCGACTACCGCAGATCCCTTGCAGGCGCTGGAGCTATTGCTTCACATGCTGCAGCATTTTCTGAGAGCAGGCTTCGGGTTAAAGCTCTTGACGGACTGGGTTGTATTTTGGAATCAGGTCAGTGAGGAGGAGACGGTGAAGCAGTTTGCGGCGCTGGCAGAGGAATGTGGCGTCTCTGGATTCGCAAAGGCTGTGACGCTTCTTTGTGAGAAATATTTGGGCCTTACGAAAATGCATATTTATGGTGATAATCTGGAGGCAGAATTCTCTAGAGGATATGCGGAGCAATTCCTGATGGACATTATCCAGGCGGAGGAATTTGGCAAGGCTGACAAAAACCGCATGGTTGCACTGCGGAAAAGGAGCCTTTGGGGATATGTCAAGGAATTTCATTATCAGATGAGAATGAACTACGCCGAGGAGAGCAAAAAGAAGTGGAAATGGCCGTATCTATGGTGTAAAACGTTCGTTATCTTCCTAAGGAACAATCGGCGCCTGGGAAGGGGAAGCCTTCACAGTATTTTAAAGAGCGCGGGAGAGCGTGCAGGTGTCGTGGAAGAAATGCGGTTGTTCAAAAAGAAAAGATAGGCGGGGAAAAGCATGAAGATGAATGACGGATATCAACTAAAACATATGGGTGGGCACTCCGTTGTGACGTCTGGTGAGCAGGGGGATACCATTTTGTTCGCTTTGAATGAGACGGGTGCCTTTCTCTGGAATGGCATTCAGGAGGGACTTTCCAAGGAGGAACTGAAAAAGAAGCTGTGTCTGGAATATGAGGCCGATTCCGGGGAAGAGGAGTTAATTGCCAATGACGTGGAGGAGTTTCTGTTGCAGCTCAAAACCATGGGCGTATTGGAATAATGGAGGAAGGAACGCATGGATCGTATCTTATTGGTAGATGATGACAAGGAAGTGCTTCATGTCAACAGCGAGTTCCTGAAGGGAAAGGGCTATGGGGTAGAGACGGCAACCTCTGGACAGGAGGCATTGAAAAAGATTGTCAGCTTTATGCCGCATTGCATTGTTTTGGACATCATGATGCCAGGGATGGATGGCTTTGAAACCTTGCAGCAGTTTAGAAGGATGACACAGGTTCCCGTGTTATTTTTGACGGGAAGGACAGAGGAGGCAGACCGCATTCAAGGACTGTTAACGGGCGCCGTGGACTATATTTTAAAGCCGTGTAGCCTTGAGGAGCTCTCTCTGCGCATTCAGATTCACATCAGCAGATATCGCGGCGTGACGGGGCAGACGGGGATTCTGGAGTTTCCACCTCTTCGCATTGAGCTTTTGAACCACAGGGTATTCTGCAGAGAAGAGGAGCTTTTACTGTCCAATAAGGAATATGAGCTATTGGTTTGCCTCGCAAAGAACAATCGCAAGGTCATGACCTTCGAGCAGATCGGTCAAGAGCTCCTTGGCGGCTATATCGATGCAGATCGCAGAAATATCATGATGAATGCTAGCCGGCTTCGGAAAAAAATGGAAGGCTACGTCGGGTTGGAAAACATGATCGAAACGGTATGGGGCAAGGGATATTGCTTCAAGGGATAAAGGAATGGAAAAGAAGCGTTATACAAAACCACAGACGATTTCCCGCGAGGAGCTGGAGAAAGCTCTTCTTCAGGCAAATGAGGAATTGTCCAGGGCAAATGAAAAATTATATCGTCAGGAACGGGAGCGAATGGAGCTCTTTCGAAACCTGTCCCATGACTTGCGGGCACCCATGACTGCATTGGTCAGCTCCATCGGGCTTTTACGGGAAAAGCGGGATATGGAGGAAGAGGAATATCGGGAGCTTTTAGACTTGATGGCCAGGCGTCTGAAAAATCTAAAAGCGATGCTGGATGAGATTTTTCTTTTGGGACAGATGGAGAATCCCGAACAGCAATTGCAGTTGGAAACCATTGATGCGGCGGCACTTTTGGAGGAGTTTTATTTTTCCTGTGAGGCAGATGCCAAGTATGCCGAGAGAAAGCTGGGACTTTGCCTGCCGGAAAATCTGGAATGCCTGATCCGGGTAGACCCGCAAAAGCTTGTCAGAGTGCTGGATAACTTATTTACCAATGCCCTGCGCTATTCCCGAAAGGGAGATGAGATTGTCTTGTCCGCAGAGCATTTGGAGACAAAGCTTAGAATCAGTGTGCGCGATACGGGCATTGGAATTTTGCCAGAGGACCTTCCGCGTGTCTTTGAAAGATCCTATCGCGCGGACAGATCACGTACGCCGGGCGACGGAGGACATGGACTGGGGCTTGCCATTGCCAAGAGCATTGTGGAAAAGCACGGCGGAACCATCTGGTGCGAGAGTGTTCCGGAGCAGGGAAGCACCTTTTTTGTGGAACTACCGGTCTTGATAAATTCGTAACAATTCTGTTAGAATACTTGCGATAAAACAAAGCCTATGGTAGGATGAAAACATGAAAAAGGAGAATACAATTCTCCTGAGAATAACAAAAATAAAGTAGGAGGTAATAAAAATGAAGAATTATGTTAAGCCCGTTGTACTTGCAAACGAAGAGTTGGCAGAAGGCGTATACGCAGCAAGTGGTGACTGCTATACCGTATCCGGATACATTCATCAGACCCCTGAGAACGGCAGAGGAGACTACAGAGTACAGTTCAATGGCGTTCATGCAGCTAATGATGGACATCACAGCGGAACCCAGGTTCTGATCATCTCTTTCAACCTGCCCGTTGTTTACAAGGATTCCAACGGATCCCTGATCGGCGGCGACGGCACCAACACCATCTCCATCGAGTATCATTATCATAACAATGGCAATGATAACATCGGTCTTGGCGACGTGATCGTAGAGGCAGATGCTGGTCTGGCACTTACTGGTGCTACCTTGACCTGCAATCATGATTGCGGCCAGCACTAATTAACAATCGTGCATGCAAAGGCTGGTTCTTTCGGGAACCAGTCTTTTTTTGCGCAAAATTAAGCAAGGGACTTTTCCTGCTCAATTGCTTGTTTTTTTTCTCGAAATAGTGCATAATGGAAACGATGGGATTGGACTTTAAGATCTCTGGGTGATTAGGAAACAATAGGATGAGTGAGAAACTACGATTTTACATATCGAGAATCAAATCAGGGCGATTAAAGGAGATGGGGCGGCAGACGGTCTGGATTTATCATTATGCCAGACGGTACTGGGGTGCCATGATTTTTTATACCCTGCTCGGCTTTGCAGGAACAGGCTTTGGCTTGCTTGCGAGCTGGGTCTCAAAGAATCTGGTCGACATCATTACGGGACACAATTCCGGGGCAGTCGTACAGACCTTTGCCTTCATGATCGGCATGAATGTTGGAAGCATGATCATCAATCAGATCTCGGAATATGTTTCTGCCTACATCAGCATGAAGGTGGACGCAGAGATTAAGTCAGATATTTTTGAGAAGATTATGGTGACGGACTGGGAGTCCCTGACCAATTATCACACGGGTGATTTGCTGACAAGATGGAGCTCAGACGCTTCGAACATTTCCTCTGGCGTACTCAGCTTTATTCCGAATCTTCTGATCTACCTGTTCCGCTTTATCAGTGCCTTTGCCATGGTCATTTACCACGATTGGACCTTTGCGCTGTTTGCCTTTATGGGAATGCCGGTGAGCCTGATTCTTTCACGAACCTTAATGCGGCGTATGGTGAACAACAATCAGAGAAGCGCTGCCATGGGTGCGAAGCTCTCTGGCTTTAACCAGGAAACCTTCTCCAATATTCAGACCATTAAGGCGTTTTCGCTGATTCGACTCTATGTGGAGAGATTAAAACAGCTTCAAAAGGAATATATCGAAATGCGGCTGGATTTCCGCAAGATGTCCATCTGGACGTCGCTTTTACTTTCCACCGTTGGCATGGTGGTGTCCTATGCGTCCTATGGATGGGGAATCTACCGCGTATGGAGTGGCGTCATCACTTATGGTACGATGACCATGTTTCTCAGCCTCTCAGGTACGCTGACGGGTGCGCTGAGCAGTCTGACCTCCCTTGTACCGACGGCCATTGGCCTTACGACGTCCGCAGGGCGACTCATGGACATCGTGGAGATGCCCAGGGAGGATTACAGTAGGGATGATGAAGTAGATGCCTTTTTGGAGAAGTATCGCGGAGAAGGCATCAGCCTTGGCATGGAGCACGTAAAATACGCGTACCACAATGGCACGAAGGTATTTGAGGATGCTTCCCTGAAGGCAAACCCGCACGAAATTATCGCATTGGTTGGACCTTCTGGCGAGGGCAAGACGACGATGCTGAGGCTGATTCTTGCACTGATACAGCCCAAAGAAGGAAAAGCCTTTTTATACGGCGGGAAGGACGATCCTGGAGAGGACGGAAGGGAGCCTTTGACACCCTCATCGAGAAAGCTTTTTTCCTATGTTCCGCAAGGAAATACCATGTTTAGCGGGACCATAGCGGATAACATGCGCAACGTCAAGCCCGATGCGACGGATGAAGAGATTAAGGAATGCTTACAATTGGCCTGTGCGTGGGAGTTTGTAGAGAAGCTGCCTGACGGGATTCATAGCATGATTCAGGAGCGCGGCGGCGGATTCTCAGAGGGTCAGGCCCAGCGCTTGTCGATTGCGAGGGCCCTGCTTCGAAAGTCTCCTTTGCTCCTTCTAGATGAGGCAACCTCCGCGCTTGACGTGGCGACGGAGAGAAGAGTTTTGAAAAATATTATGCAGGACGATTATCCCAGAACCTGCATCGTTACGACGCATCGCCCTACGGTGCTGAGTGCCTGCAACCGAGTGTATGCCATTCGGGATAAACGGTGTAAAGTCCTAAACGAAGAAGAGATTGATGAGCTCGTACGCGGGTTCTAAGCGAGCCGATATTTTTCCGACAAGAGAATATGGAATGTGCGGAATATGTTTGATGGCATTAAGAGGACATTGTGAGATCGATGTGATCCTTCATGACCTTGGCGGCCTCCGGATCCTTAGTGCAAGACAGCTTGCAGATGAGGATTTCGGAGGCTATTTTTGTGATTGTTTCCAGATTGCGATCAAATAGCTCCTCCGTCCACGAGTGAGAGATCAGACGCTGATCCACAAGAAGAATTTGCTGGTCCTTCGTCAGCTTCGTCACGAAATTGGTAGGCGCGCGATTTAACAGCGTGATTCCACCGAGGGGATGCGTCTCCCTATCGGATATTTCCGAGGTTCCGCACCAGGGAATGCCATGAATCACGGGCTGACCATCCTGCAGGGCAAGGAGATTCAAATCGCCATTGAGAACGGGCGTGCCAAAGCTTTCCTTCCAAAGGTTCGCATGCGTGGATTTTCCCATGCCAGAGCGACCGGAAAAAAGCCATGCCCTCCCGCGGTAAAGGATCGAAGTGGAGTGAATGGCCACCATGCCGTGGAGGCCTGCCAGATAGAGAAAGACCTCGCGAATGCCGTGGAACAGCTCCTCCTTGAGAAGGTCATTCTGGGGCAGACGATAATAAAAGCAGGCGTGGGAAGCGTCCTTTTTCAGAATGCATTCCTTGAGCTGCTGATTGGCATGAAGCTGAATTTCATAATAGTCACCGCAGTCCAGAATGGACATCATGGAGTTGCGAAGAATGGCGTTGCCAGGATTTTGATAAGGGCAAATGCCTGCGAAGGCAGAGATTGTCATGTCGCACTGGAAGATAGGCTCCTTTAGGGCAAAGGGCGTGAATTTTTCAGAGAAAATCTCTGCGGGACCCTCCAAGCAGAGCGTGAAGCCTGCGATCTGAAGTGTTTGCGCGCAGGATGCGTGAATATCCCAGGGATCCTTGTCGGGAAGGATCGAACCGAGGGCTACCAACGAGTCAAGGAAGGGCATGAGGTCCTTCGTCAGCTCAGGAACTTCCTCCTCCGTGGCACCATAATAGTCCGCACAAAGCGAGATTAATTCCTCAGCCGTGTGTGGCGTCTCCAGCTGCTCCCAAAGAAATACGCCTGTCTCATTCAGCATGGTGCCGCGATGATGCGAGGCAATGCTTTGCCCATAGGGAAGGAGATAGGGAACACCAGATAGATTTCTCAGTACAAAATAGGGATTACGCTTCATAGGAATGCTCCTGTTGAATTATTATTTCAATCATTAATTAGTATATCATTTTTTGAAGGAAAAAGCCATAGGGGTTGTAAAATCCCTGAAGCTAAGATAAAATAAAATGACAGAGCAGTGCCAGATATTAGAAAAGAATGGAAGGGGAGAGCACATGGCGGAAAAGAAGAATCCAGAAGAGCTTTTGAAAAGTGGCGTCAGCGTGCAATTCCCTACTACTGGTTATAGCATGTATCCGCTGTTCAATCCGGACAAGGGGGATCAGGTCATTGTAGAGCCCTTAGGAGAGAGGAAGCTAAGACGCGGTGACGTCGTTTTATACAGACGGGACGGAGAGAAGGGAACGACCGACGAGGAGGGCTTTGCAGAAGGGATTCTAGTACTTCACAGGATACATCATCGCAAGGGCGACCAGTTTTATTTCGTTGGTGACAACCAGAATCAGGTCGAAGGACCGCTTCGCGCTGATCAGCTTTGCGGCATCATGGTTGCAAGGGTGCGGCGAGGGAAAACGCTTTCCGTCAGAAACATACTTTATCGTATGTCCACGGGAGCATGGCTCCTTGTTTGCCCGATTCGCCCCAGAATCATGAGAGTGGCAGAGATCGCGAAGAATATCATCATAAAGAAAAAATAACCACGCAACGCCGAAGAGGGCTTGCGTGGTTTTTGATTTTTCCATAACATGATTGGGTTATTCTTGGAATGTGATTGATTTGTTGGCAGAATAAAAATGCTTTCGTGCATCATTATCCCCTATGATCTTCGCGATATCGTTTCAAATCGGTCAGTACGTCATCTGGAATGTAAAGCTTTCCATATCCCGTGCCAAGGTCTAGACCTGGCTTGTTGGCACCGTGGAAGTCGGAGCCGCCGCTGATCAGCAGGTCATATTTCGCAGCAAGGCGGCGAATTTGGCGCTCCTCAGAGGGCGTGTAGGTGCTGTAGATAGCCTCAATCCCGACAAGCCCAGCGTTCTTGAGATCGGCAGTGAGTGCATCCAATCTGGCATCGGACATGCGGTAGAGGATAGGATGTGCTAGAATGGGAAGCCCCTCCGCCGTGAGGATCAGGTCTACGGCCTTGCGGGGCGTGATCTTTTCGCGTGGAACATAGCAGGGGCAACGATCTCCCAAATAACGGTCAAAGGCCTCCTTGATGCTTTTGACATGGCCATGCTCCATAAGATACCTGGCATAATGGGCCCTTGTCAGGATGCTGTCGGGAAAGCGCTCGCACAAGGCTTCATAAGGCAGGTCAATGCCAAGCTCGCTAAACTTTTTGCACATCTTCTGATTTCGAAGAGTTCTGGATTCCACAAATTCCTTCAGGTATTCCTGAAAAGCCTCGTTCTTTGGATTGATAAAAAGCCCAACGACATGTACCTCCTGCCCGTTTTGATCCGTAGAAAGCTCTATTCCGGGGATGATTTCTGGGACGCGGCATGAAGTGCCCGTATCAGATATATTCCCAGATAAATTGGAAGTTTTGCTGCGAAGATATGCCGCATGCTCCAAGGCTTCCTCGAGTCCGTCGATTGTGTCGTGATCCGTCAGGGCAATCGCATGTAACCCCTTTTCCATGGCATAATCAACAAGCTCCGTCGGGGAGAGGGTTCCGTCAGAACGATTGGAATGAACATGTAAATCAACCATGACACTTCCTCCTTGCCATAAACTTAGATTTGATCATTTTTGCCAATGCAAAATGAAAATAAATAAGTCCTCCGTAGAAAAAATCCCGCGGAATAGACCCGCGGGATTTCGTATTAGTTCTCGTCGTCTTCCTTCTGTGCAGTGAAGACCGTGCGCTTGCGGGCCATCTCGTCGCTTGCGAGATACTCGTCGTAAGTAGTAATCTTATCAATCAGTCTTCCGTCAGGAAGAATCTCCATAATGCGGTTCGCGGTCGTCTGTACGAACTGATGGTCATGGCAGGAGAAGAGTGCAACGCCAGGGAACTTAATCAGTCCGTTGTTCAGTGCAGTGATGCTCTCCATGTCAAGATGGTTTGTAGGCTCATCCAAAAGCAGACAGTTCGCACCGCTAATCATCATCTTGGAAAGCAGGCAACGAACCTTCTCGCCACCAGAAAGGATCTTTACCTTCTTAACGCCATCCTCACCGGCAAACAGCATTCTTCCGAGGAAGCCACGTACATAGGTGACGTCCTTGACGGGAGAGTAGCCGGTAAGCCAATCCGTGATGGTCAGGTCATTGTCAAATTCCGCCGTGCTGTCCTTGGGGAAGTATGCCTGTGAGGTCGTCACACCCCATTTATAATTGCCCTCATCGGGTTCAATCTCACCCATGAGAATCTGGAAGAGTGTCGTCTTTGCAAGCTCATTGCTTCCAACAAAAGCAATCTTGTCCTCGCGGCCCATGACAAAAGAAATATCATTCAGAACCTTCTCACCATTGACCGTCTTAGACAGATGCTCAACGGTGAGCACTTCATTACCGATCTCGCGGTCAGGGCGGAAATCAATGTAGGGATATTTTCTGCTCGAGGGCTTGATCTCCTCAAGCTCAATCTTTTCCAGGGCACGCTTTCTGGAGGTTGCCTGCTTGGATTTCGAAGCGTTTGCGGAGAAGCGGGAGATGAACTCCTGTAACTCCTTAATCTTTTCTTCCTTCTTCTTGTTGGCTTCCTTCATCTGCTTGATCAACAGCTGGCTGGACTCATACCAGAAGTCGTAGTTACCAGCGTAGAGCTGAATCTTGCCATAGTCGATGTCCGCAGTATGCGTACAAACCTTATTCAGGAAATAACGGTCGTGGCTGACCACGATCACGGTATTCTCAAAATCAATCAGGAAATCCTCAAGCCACGCAATTGCATCCAGATCCAAGTGGTTGGTCGGCTCGTCGAGCAACAGGATGTCAGGGTTACCGAAGAGCGCCTTTGCCAGCAAAACCTTTACCTTCAGGCTGCCATCAAGGTCACGCATGGTCGTATAATGATATTCCGTATCAATTCCAAGACCATTAAGAAGCATGGCAGCGTTGGATTCCGCCTCCCAGCCATCCATCTCAGCGAATTCGCCCTCAAGTTCACTGGCGCGAATGCCGTCCTCTTCGGAAAAATCCTCCTTTGCGTAGATGGCATCCTTCTCCTTCATTACCTCATAAAGGCGCTGATTGCCCATGATGACCGTATCCATTACCTGATAGTCATCATACTTAAAGTGATCCTGCTCCAGCACGGAGAGACGTTGACCGGGGGTGATGACGATGTCGCCCTTCGTGGTCTCGAGATCACCAGAGAGGATCTTAAGGAAGGTGGATTTACCTGCACCGTTGGCACCAATGAGGCCATAGCAGTTGCCTTCCGTAAATTTGATGTTTACGTCCTCGAAGAGAGCCTTCTTACCGACGCGATAAGTAACGTTGTTTGCACTAATCATGAAAAACTCCTTAAATTTGAAACAATAGAACAACAAAAGTGTCTGCCGTGACTCGCACGGATACCTTCAAAATTATAACATAAAGCGAAAGAATTGCAAGAGGGAAAAAAACATGCATTTTTTTTATTTTTTCTGTTGCCTTTTCGTATTTTTATGTTATGATAATTATGTGCGCTCTGATTCGGACGGATAGTTTTTTGCGCTTATCTTTCACGAAAGCAGGGTGCGAACAAAAGCAGTTTATGGGGATGGCCGTACCATTTCGGGACATCTTCTCATATTCAAATTTAATATTTTAGGAGGAAAGAAACAAATGGCAAAAAAGTGGGTCTATATGTTTAGCGAAGGCGACATGACCATGCGTAATCTTCTTGGCGGTAAGGGCGCTAACCTCGCTGAGATGACTGGCATCGGACTTCCCGTTCCTCAGGGCTTCACGATCACGACGGAAGCTTGTACCCAGTACTATGAGGACGGACGCAAGATCAACGACGAAATCATGGGTCAGACCATGGAGTACGTTGCAAAGATGGAGGAGCTCAATGGAAAGAAGTTCGGTGATCTGAAGAATCCCCTTCTTGTTTCCGTACGTTCCGGTGCAAGAGCATCCATGCCTGGTATGATGGATACCATCCTGAACCTTGGTTTGAATGACGAAGTAGTTGCAGCTATGATCGCTGGCAACCCTGATCCTGCATTCGAG
Organism: Lachnospiraceae bacterium; assembly: GCA_015056795.1. Classification (GTDB taxonomy): domain Bacteria; phylum Bacillota; class Clostridia; order Lachnospirales; family Lachnospiraceae; genus Acetatifactor. Next base: position 4,471 of record SVFO01000004.1, on the reverse strand, counting down.
CGTTTCGTATACGATTCCTACAGACGTTTCATTCAGATGTTCTCCGATGTTGTTATGGAGGTTGGTAAGAAGTACTTCGAGAAGCTCATCGACGAGATGAAGGCTGCAAAGGGTGTTCAGTACGACGTTGATCTGAACGCTGCTGACCTGAAGAAGCTGGCTGAGCAGTTCAAGGCTGAGTACAAGAATCAGCTTGGCAAGGACTTCCCTTCCGATCCCGTAGAGCAGTTGAAGCTCGCTATTGAGGCTGTATTCCGTTCTTGGGACAACCCTCGTGCAAACGTATATCGTCGTGACAACGACATCCCTTATTCTTGGGGTACTGCAGTAAACGTAATGCCCATGGTATTTGGTAACCTGAACAACGAGTCCGGTACCGGTGTTGCATTTACTCGTGATCCTGCAACTGGTGAGAAGAAGCTCATGGGTGAGTTCCTGAAGAACGCACAGGGCGAGGACGTAGTTGCTGGTGTTCGTACTCCTATGCCTATTGCTCAGATGGAGCAGGAGTTCCCTGAAGCATACGCTGAGTTCATCAAGGTTTGTGAGACCCTGGAGAACCATTATCATGACATGCAGGATATGGAGTTCACCGTAGAGAACAGAAAGCTCTACATGCTCCAGTGCCGTAACGGTAAGAGAACCGCTCAGGCTGCTCTTCAGATCGCTTGCGACCTCGTTGACGAGGGACACAAGACCGAGGCTGAGGCTGTTGCAATGATCGATCCTCGTAACCTTGACACCCTGCTTCATCCTCAGTTCGACGCTGCTGCACTGAAGGCTGCTAAGCCTCTTGGCAAGGGCCTTGGCGCATCTCCTGGAGCTGCAACTGGTAAGGTTGTATTCACCGCTGATGATGCAGTTGTTTGGAAAGAGAAGGGCGAGAAGGTTGTTCTGGTTCGTCTGGAGACCTCTCCTGAAGATATCACCGGTATGAAGGCCGCTCAGGGTATCCTGACCGTTCGTGGTGGTATGACCTCTCATGCAGCCGTTGTTGCTCGTGGTATGGGTACCTGCTGTGTATCCGGTTGTGGCGACATCAACATGGATGAGGAGAATAAGAAGTTCACCCTTGCTGGTGAGACCTTCGTAGAAGGAGATTGGATCTCCATCGATGGTACTACCGGTAACATTTACAAGGGCCAGATCGCTACCGTTGATGCTTCCATCGCTGGTACCTTCGGCCGTGTAATGGCATGGGCAGACAAGTATCGTAAGCTGAAGGTTCGTACCAATGCAGATACCCCTCGTGATGCTAAGAAGGCTCGTGAGCTGGGTGCTGAGGGTATCGGCCTTTGCCGTACCGAGCATATGTTCTTCGAGGAAGACAGAATTGCTGCTTTCCGTGAGATGATCTGTGCTGATACCGTTGAAGAGAGAGAAGCAGCCCTTGAGAAGATTCTGCCTTATCAGCAGAGCGACTTCAAGGCACTGTACGAGGCTCTTGAGGGCAACCCTGTATGTATCAGATTCCTTGATCCGCCTCTGCATGAGTTCGTTCCTACCGAGGAAGAGGACATCGAGAAGCTGGCTAAGGCTCAGGGCAAGTCCGTTGAGGCTATTAAGGCTATTATCTCCAGCCTGCATGAGTTCAACCCTATGATGGGTCACAGAGGATGCCGTCTTGCTGTTACCTATCCTGAAATCGCTAAGATGCAGACCAAGGCTGTTATCCGTGCAGCTATCGAGGTTAAGAAGGCACATGCTGATTGGAACGTAGTTCCTGAGATCATGATCCCTCTTGTATGCGAAGTTAAGGAGCTGAAGTTCGTTAAGAAGGTTGTTGTTGAGACTGCTGATGCTGAAATCGCTGCTGCAGGCATTGACCTGAAGTACGAAGTAGGTACCATGATCGAGATTCCTCGTGCAGCTCTTACCGCTGACGAGATCGCTAAGGAAGCTGACTTCTTCTGCTTCGGTACCAACGACCTGACCCAGATGTGCTTCGGTTTCTCTCGTGACGATGCTGGTAAGTTCCTTGGAGCTTACTATGACACCAAGATCTTCGAGAATGATCCGTTCGCTAAGTTGGATCAGACCGGAGTTGGCAAGCTGATGGAGATGACCATGAAGCTTGGTAAGCCTGTAAATCCTAACCTGCATGTAGGTATCTGTGGTGAGCACGGCGGAGATCCTTCTTCCGTTGAGTTCTGCCATAAGATTGGTCTGGATTATGTATCCTGCTCACCTTTCCGCGTTCCTATCGCTAGACTGGCAGCAGCACAGGCAGCTATCGCTGAGATGAAGTAATCTAATCATTCTAAAGCAAACATTGAGCCCTCAAGGAGAAATCTCCTTGGGGGCTTTTCTTTGTCTGGAGAGATTGTGGGTGGGAAAGAGGAAGGAATGCTAAGGAATTCTGCACACAAAAAAAGGGCGAGATTGTGGTATCTGTGGGCATGGTTTTTATGGCACATCGGCGACAGCTGGGGCGGGGCGCTGGCTATTCCTCTATTTCTTTACTCAGCAATTCCTGTATTTTATATTCAAAGTTTGGCTGATGTCTATCTTGAAATGCTGCTGGAGCAAATCGCATACTTATATACATTGATGCGGATTTATGGAAAAATTGACGAGGAGAAAGAGCCGATAACAACGGCTGTGGCAAATGCACTCGTGCTGGTCTATGCACGGCTTTCATAGCAAGGAAAGTGCGGAATTTCGAATTGACCGGAGTTTCCGGCTTTGCTATACTAAAGGGGCAGGATTCATGCATTCCTGTGATGATTTTTTGCGTAGCGTATTTAATCGATGGAGAGATATAATTTTGTTCGAAATTGATACTTTTCAAAAAAAAATAAAGTATCAACTTATTCGTATTACTTTCGGTTTTGCGCGCTGTTAACAATTTGTTCATGTGGTGTATTAGGAGAACAGATCTACTAAGAACTGAAGAAATTATACGCAAAAGATGGTTACGGTTTTTTGGAGGACATCCAATGTCGAGATTAGATTTGTTAGTCATACAGGAAATTCCGCCTAAGGACAGGGGCGGCTGGAGAGAATCAGTTGGCCCAGAGGCATATAATGCAATTCAGCTGTGTATGCACTTTTTCCCAAAGACGGTATTGGACGGAGCGGGAAAAGTAACCATTTACATCCCAAGGCGCTGACGCTGCAATCCGTCATTCACTAGATGCGGGATTTTCGCTTTCTTTACGTTTTTACCATACCCATATGGATTTTTTGGGGTGCGGGTGCCCTTGCAGGAATCTATTGCCTGTTTGCTGACTTAGGCAGAACCAAAACATAGGGCGGGACTAAAGACGGTTAATCTTAGATGAATCCTTTTTTTGAAAGCGGAAAGGGGAGGGAGACCATGCAAACAATAATAATTGTATTGAACCCAAAGGAAATGAGTAATCCGGATCTTGATATTCGTTATGCACTGCCGGATCGAATCGAAGAATTGACGGACGGTAAAATAAAAGATAATGGGTATGATTATCTTTTGGATAATAAACTGGGATTATGGTTAGAAACGGAAAATTCAAAGAAAAATGTAGAGTCTGTCATCAATTTGGTAAAGAATGAGAAGGTGCTGGAGAATGATTTGTCACATGTTGCTGAGATTTATATATCTGATGACGAATGTGCGGACATTGAAAAAAGCAGCAAGATCTACCCGATTGATTAGATAGAGCTGTAGCATCTAATTTCGGGTTAACGCGCAGTTTACATTTTGTTCATGAACTTATGATTTAGAACCAAAAGTATCGAAATATACCGAAAAATAGACAATCAGACAAAATTGTCCGGTCAAAAATGCCATTTTCTCACTTTATGGGCTGTATTTTTGCCGGAGAACGACGGATAATCGGCAGTGAAAGGAGGATGCTTATGATTGACCAAGAAAAGATCGGTGGTTTCCTGAGAGACTTACGAAAGGAAAAAGGCCAGACGCAGGAAGAATTAGCCGAGAAGTTTGGAGTATCATCAAAAAGTGTTTCGCGCTGGGAAACTGGAAAATCACTACCGGATTTGGCAACACTCGTTGAAATGGCTGATTATTATGAAGTTGACATCAAAGAAATAATTGATGGCGAAAGGAAAAGTGAGATTATGAACAAAGAAGAAAAAGAGACTTTGCAAAAAGTTGCAGATTATGCAGAAACTGAGAAAAAATTAGTGGTAAGGCGTAAATGTACGGTAACATGCGTAGGTACTTTAGTATTTGTATTTTGTATTATGATTGGCTATATCGTGTTCCCCAAGTTGCCGGCAGACAGTTTTTTGCGAAGTGATGGTTTATGGCTGGGGATTAGCGTAATTGGATTAGTCTGCTTGTGGGGAATGGTAATTCGTGGGAATCGAAAGAATTCCATGCAAGGAAAGCAAGAGTAAAAGCATTCGTGGAGATCTCGGGATAATAATCCCGGGATCTTTTGCATTGCCCTGAATTGAAAAAGTAAATTCTGTATGTAAAACTAATTTCAACATGCCACTGAAAAACCGTATGTTTTTAAATGTT
>SVFO01000003.1:78986-171407 GCA_015056795.1 Lachnospiraceae bacterium | reverse complement strand
AAGTTGCCTTTTGACAAAGCATGGATCGAAATCGGAAAAAAATCGGCAACTTCGGGTTTGTTTCTGCGGTGCCCATTCGCATGCAGCTACGCCGCATTGCTCATGACGCGCTAAGTGTCTGTCTGCATAAATGCGCTTGCGTGAGCAAGCTCCCACCGCGCATTATGCGACATCCACGCACCGCTTGTAGAAACGCGCAACTTCAGGTTTATCGAACAAAAGTAGAGAAATAAATAGTGTCCAGTTTGGTGGCTTGAATGTTTTTGAAATATTGAAAATAGAAAAATAGAGAGGTTTACAAAATGTCAGAAACAGCAAGAATTACAGTGCATCCGTCGTTTAAGATTGGTGAGATTTCACCGAGGCTCTTTAGTACGTTTTTGGAGCCGATTGGTACCATGGTAAATGGTACGATGTATAATCCAAAGCACCCGACGGCGGATGAGCAGGGGTTCCGTACGGACTTCATCAATGGCTTGAAGGGAACGGGCATGCCGGCGTGTCGTTTGCCGGGCGGTAATTTTGTATCCGCATGGCAGTGGAAGGATTCCATTGGTCCTAAAGATCAGAGGAAGGTTCACTTGGATCCCGCGTGGTATCAGTTTATTCCGAATGACGTAGGTCATGACGAGTATCTGCAGTGGGCAGAAAAGGTAGGAACGGAACCGCTTTACACAATCAATCTTGGCACGGGAACGTTTCAGGATGCAATGGACATCGTGGAGTATACGAACTTTGAGGGCGGATCCTATTGGTCTGACCTGAGAAAGCAGTATGGTCATGAGAAGCCCTATGGCGTAAAGACCTGGTATCTTGGAAATGAGATGGATGGTCCTTGGCAGCTTGGTTCCTGGGACAAGGATCCGAGAGGCTATGGCGTTCGCTGTAACGAGGTTTCCAAGGCGATGAAGTGGATCGACGCATCCATCGAAACCGCAGTATGTGCTTCCTCCGCACTGTTTATGGATCATTATCCTACCTGGGAGGAGACGGTACTGCAGGAGTGCTATGAAACCGTGGATTATCTGTCCATGCATCATTATCACAGCGCACCTCCCGGTGACTGGAAGGCATTGCTTGGCGGCTCTGCTTATTATGAGGATTTCATCAATACGGAGATTGCCATGTGTGATTTGGTTGGCGCCAAGTGTCGTTCGCCCAAGAAGATCATGCTGTCCTTTGACGAGTATGGCTGCATGGTTCGTCCGAATAGTCCGCTTCACCCTGGTTATGGCTATCACAACATGGCGAGATCTCATTATCGCTTTGATCCGAAGAGACCTTACATTCGTCATGATCCTGACAATATGCCTGACAGACAATTCCCTGGAGGAGACATGCTGCATGCACTTTCCATGCTGTCTGTTCAGCTCGCCTTCCTGCGTCATGCAGACCGCGTAAAGATCGGTTGTATGACGGGCGGACTTGGTGCACTTTGTAGCTCGAATCATGATCATGTTTGGAGATCTGCTTCTCATTATGCGTTCATGGATATGATCAATTATGCAAAGGGAACCTCCATGCAGACGGACGTACAGAGTGAGACCTATGATATTCCTGGCTATGCCATCGATGACACGTCACAGTACTATGACAAGGAAGGTCTTACCTATGTTGACAGCGCATCCGCATGGAATCAGGACGAGGAAACCCTGACTATTTTTGTCATCAACAGAAATGCAGATACGGAATATCCAATTAACGTAGACATTCAAGGATTTAAAGGGTATAATTTTGATAAGCATATAGAATTATGCTCAGACGATTTGGATGCGAAAAACAGCTATGAGGATCCGGAGCGGATTAAGCCTGTCCTGAAGTCCGAAGGGACATTTGAGAATGGTATTTACACCGCTCACGTAAAGCCTTTGTCCTGGAACGTTCTTGTATTCAAGAAGAATGCATAAGCTTTCAGAAAGGCAAGGGGAAGCTGATCCTCTGACAAAGGGTATTTTCGGGGTTGGGGAATGAAGAAAAAGATTGCAGTTTATGCGAATGGCTGGAGCAATGAGGCACTCTCACAGGCCATCGCGGGAATAAGAAAATATGCAGCGCAGGAAGACTTTGACATCTTTGTCTTCCTGTGCTTTGCCAACGTCAGCGTGCATAAAACGCTGATGCAGGGAGAGCTGAATATTTATAAGCTCTGCGATCCGGGGGATTATGACGGAATTATCTCTTTTTCCAATATGATGAATTCTGATGAGACGGTGGTTTCGCTTTGCCGTGAGGCGAAGAAGCGCGGCGTGCCAATCGTCAGCGTTGGCATGGAGGTTGAAGGGATTCCTACGATTTGCGTGGACGGAAATACGGGTATGCGCGATTTGGTGACGCATCTTGTGGAAAAGCACGGGGTGCGCAACGTCGTTTTCATTGGCGGCGTTCCTGGTCATGCGGAGAGCGATGCGAGGCTGATGATTGTAAAGACGGTCCTGGAGGAACATGGACTGTCACTTCCAGACGATCATATTTGCTATGGCGGTTGGTCCAACAGACGTACGGTGGAAGCCCTACATGGAGTCATAGAGAAAATTGGCGGTCTGCCAGATGCATTTGTCTGTGCAAACGACATTATGGCGCTTGCTGCTTCTACGGAGCTTGGGAAGATGGGCTACGAGCTTCCTGATGATGTCATTGTCACGGGTTTTGACCATATCTCTAGGGGACAGATTTTTTATCCTTCTCTGACAACCGTGGAGCAGAATTATGACGAGGTTGGTTATCAGTGCTGTAAGATGATCTTTGAGATGCTGCGCGAGGGAAAAACCGTGGAGAAACACATGGTTCCGACCTCCGTTGCCATTGGTGAGAGCTGCGGCTGTGGATGTCAGGAGGAGAGCTGGAAGATTCGCAAGGAATACTGCAAGCATCTATACCAGCAGGATACTGATGCTTCCTTCATGGAGCAGACGGAGCGCGCCATGCGGCAAAAGATTTCCGAGGTGGAGAGCTATGCGGAGCTGAAGGTGAGTCTTCGCAGGCATTTCTATGAAAATCATTTGTTTGAGGGCTCCAATTTACATCTGGTTCTGAAATCTGAGTATTTCCAGAATCCGATGGCAAGCGAGGAGGAGCTGGATATCCGTAAGAGCAGGAGCAAGCTTGAGGTAATCGTTTCCCTCAAGGAGGGCGAGGTTCAGGAGATTGAAAGGATCGACAGACGAACGCTGATCCCTGGCTATGAAAAGCAGGAAGGCGTACAGCACGTGTATTATTTCCTGCCACTCCATTTTTATCAGTTTAACTACGGCTATTTGGTGCTGGCTGACGAGCCTTACATCCTGCGCGAGGATATGCTGTATTCCTACATGGAAAAGCTACAGCAGGCCTTGAAGCTCCTTCGGACGAATCTGCGTCTGGACATGCTGAACCAGAATCTGACGAAGCTCTACGACAAGGATCCGATGACGGGACTGTTTAACCGCTTCGGTTATGAAAATAAGGCGATACCGCTGTATCAGGAGAGTGTGCGAAAGCATACGACCATGATGGTCATGTTCGTGGACATTAACTTCATGAAGCGCATCAATGATAAGTATGGTCATATCTATGGTGATGCGGCAATTAAGCGGGTTGCGAATTGTATCATGAAGATTATCAAGGAGAATTGGATTGCCATTCGATTCGGCGGAGATGAATTCTTGATCATTGCTCCGAACTGCAGTGAGAAGGATGCAATCAAGATTCGACAAAACATATTAGATGAGCTGGAGAAAAAGAACAATGACGGCAAGAGCCCTTTCCAGATTTCTGCGAGCTGTGGCTATGTGATCACGGATCCTGAAAGTGGATTCCCCCTGCAGGAATATATAAGGGAAGCGGATAACCTCATGTATGAGATTAAGCGCGAGGTACATGCAAGGGAAGGCATGGAAGGGCCGTACTAACAGAATAGAAAAGAAAAGCTGATTGGGAAGACGAGCTTACTCGTCTTCCCAAAATATTTCATCTAAGGTTTTTCCAAGCACCTTACAGATGCTTCGGCATAAGTTGATGGTGGGGTTGTAGTCCCCCTTTTCAATGGCATTAATTGTTTGTCTGGAAACGCCGACCTTATCTGCCAGATCCTGCTGGGAGTAATCTAAAGCAGCTCTGGCGGATTTTAATTTTAAATTCTTCATAGGGGATCCTCCATTTCCGCATTTCGTAGTGTGCTGCTTTGTTTATTCTGCTTCTTCGTCTGCTTCCTCGATCTCTGCATTTTTTCGATCCGTCACCAGCTTTTTGAGGAACATGGTGATAAATACGGCAAGAAAGAGCAGAGTACAGAAGAGATTGAGAATGGCGGGCTGAAGGTGACCGTCCAGGGAAATCTCTCCTTTGCTAAAATTCAAGATTGCAATCATCAGATTCGCCACACCAATGAAAAGAAAGGATAGCATAACGGTCGGCGTCTTTTGATTCAAGGCAAAATAGGCTTCATGCCAGATGCAATAAACGATATGAACGAGGACGCCCAAAAACAGTCCAAAGGCAAAGAGGAATTCAAAATTTGCAAAACGAACGATTTCGGAGAGCTCAAAAATGAGCAGCATGCCAAAGAAGCAGAGCATAGTAAAGAAGGCGTAGCGGAAGCCGCGTCCGCGCTCTAATTCCTGGCGCTCGTCATATTTGGGACTTTCCAGGGAATGATCCTTGGTAATCAATACAATAAAGAGGGCGATGAGGCAGATGCTAAGCAGAATGCCCCAAATCGCGCCTGTCGCATACGCGGTAGAATACTCCCCGGCTGCCTGCACGATCAAGGAATATTCCATGGTCCAGCCACCGTTCGTTTGAAGGCTGGCGAAGGTACCCTTCATGTCCTCTGCCCAAGAGGAAACCTGATAGGAGCCGCATAAATATTTTTCTGCAAAGTCCTCGTACTGGGAAAGGTCAGTCAGATAATGATATTCCGCGTAATACATGCCAGGAGTGAGCTCCAACGTTGTATCTGCAGATACGGCAGTTGCTGCAGTTGCGAAGATTTCCTTGCCGGATTCATCGAAGAGAACGAAGGCAGTGACAAAGCCTAAATCCTTAGGTAAGATGTTCTCCAGATCCTCCTTCGAATTGCCAGTTGGAAGCCAGTCATAGGAGTAGGAATAGGTATCCTCTGATTTTATCGTAAAGTTTCGCGTGATCACGCCAGGATCTGCAACACCGTTCTTTACAGTGACGGACTGAGACCATTTGGAGTTCCAGTTTTGGTCTTTGTCGTCCTTCTTAAGAAGGAACACGATGCTAACTCCTGACAGAATTAGGATGGCGAGTATAAGGAATAAAGAAATAATGGTCTTTTTTGTTCGATTCTTTTTCATGTGTTTCACCTCTCATAAAAGGAATCTGTTATATTATGCCAAAAATTTTGGCAGGTAACTGATGATAAAAAGCCCAAGACCACTGACAATGTAGATCCACACATAGGCATTTCTAAAGAGTGCGGAAAGCGCCTGGCGATTTGTTAATTCGTTTTCCTGTCTCAAGAGACGGAATTTCTTTGAGGCAAAGAAGACGATAAAGATCACGAGACCGATGAAGACGGCTGAGTAAAGGAAAATGGTCCAGATCGTGTTCAGCGTAAAGATCAATGTTGCATCTGGGTTTTCTGCCATAATGCTCCTAAGCGTGGCCATATCGGTTGCCCCCGTGGGATTGACCTCTGCAGTTTTCTGAGCAAGAAGCACCGTAATGATGGAGGTGCTTAAATTCATGATCATGTGCAGGAGAATGGTATAAATTACTTTGCCAGTACGAAGATAGATAAAAGCAAATAGCATACCAATAAAGGCAGTAAAGAAGAACTGCATAAAGTTGCCATGGAACAAACCGAAGAACAAGCCTGAGGTGAAGATGGCAATAAATTCTCCGTGACGCATCAGGCGGTCAATCATAAATTTGCGGAAGATCAGTTCCTCGCAAATCGGTGCCAAAATGCCGACGGTAAGGATTCGCATGGGCCAATCGGAGTAGAAAACCATCTCTCCGATGGCAACGGAATTGGAAACGCCAAAGGGCAGGGTGACAAGGTTGTTTACGAGGGTTCCAAGGACTCCGCCTGCTCCCGTGAGACCTGCCATCATCAGGAGGCAGAGCAGGAACCTGCCAAGACCTAGGGAGTGCTTTTCGGGAGTGACCTTCGGTAGCTTATTCAATTGGAGCGCAAGTAAGGTAAGACCAATGACGTCGACAGGAATAATGATTTCCAAAAACTGGAAGTTCGTTCCCATGGAAGTAAGCAATTCGGGCGAAATCGCACCCGCCAGAACGGACATCAGTAGCTGACAGATGACTACGCCAATGGAAAACAGAGCATAGAGAATGCCGATATGAGATAGGGTTTCTTTTGTATCATCTTCTGGAGTAGCCTTGTCCTTTGCAGCTAATGCGAAAAGTAGGATGGTAATGACAATGCCAAAGGCCAAGGTCAGCAGGGCCATGGAGACAGGAGCCCCAACCATCTCATAAACGGTTAAGGATAGATTGGCATCCCAGGTTCCTGTCTTTGTGAAGGAGGGGAAGTCGATCACGTCAATGAATTCATCAATGTCATCAAAGAGAGGATAGAGGGCATTAAAATCCCTTAAATCCTTCTCGTTGGTAAAATAATGGAGCTCCAGCGTACATTCCCCTTCCGGGAGTTCAACCTGATTGGTAAAGCCAGTGATGGAGAATGCACCGAAATAAAATACTTTATTACCAGATTGATCCTTTACGATGAGGCCGGTATAGAAGCCAGGCTCTTCCGTGACATAATCAACTTGGAAAAAATAAGTTCCCTTCTTTGGAACGGTGAACTTCACGCTGTTTTCAGATTCTGAGAGCATGCCGTTATTGACGGTCACCTGAAAGGTTGGTTGACTTTCTATTATCGTGTCTCCTTTTTTCCCGGGAGAGGCAAGGAATAACACCACCATCACGAAAAATGGCAGAATCGTTAATAACAAAACGGCACACAATGCTTTCTTTGCATTCATAATTTCAAATCCTTTCTCTATGCATGTTCTAAAGGTACTGCATGTTATATTTACACATGCTCTATTTCTTTGTTTGTATCTTAGCATTCTTGCGACATATTGTCAAGTATAATTTACATTATGTCAAGAACAAAAAGAAACCACCTGCAAAACGAGAAAGCTTGTTCAGGTGGTTTGATCGATCATGAAAAACAAGAAAGTATTTATTATATGGTAAAATTTAGAAGCTTGTTAGGGCTTGGAGTCCTGCAAGGGCGTGAAGGGCGAAGAGGAACCAGGCAATGCCAAGGAGGATTCGCCTTGATAGGGTGGTGGCACGGTGGCTCTCAAGGGAAAGGAGGCGCAAGGTGCTTACCGTAAAGAGGAGCAGCATGGCGGACATAAGCGGCCAGATGAAATCAAAGTGCAAGAGCTTTGGACCGCTTTCGCCTAGGAAGGCTGCCTCTAAGAAGCTGATGAAAAGGCATACGAGGGAGAGTCTTCCAGCCTCTGAGGTAAGGAAACTGGCAGGATCCAGCAAAATCATAAACAGAGGGAAGGCCAGACTCAATGCGAGCGCTAAAACGACATTCTGGGAATAAACGCTCCATACCTCAAGGAATTTTGTAATCGTGAGAGAGCCGCCATCTCCGTAGCTTCCGCCAAACAGGAAGTAGGCCGCAAACTGTAGGAAGATATAAGCAAGTGTCGGAAGGGCGCAAAGCAACATGTACAGGCAATGCTGGAAATAGGGCTTTGCGGTGCCGTTCTTCCGAGCAATGCGGTAAATCCATTCCACAAGCATGGTAAAGGCAACCGCAGGAATCAGCATCTCTGCATAGGTTGGCTTTGCCATGGCGGAGAAGAACAGGAGAATGCCAAGGAGTACATAATGCTTTGTCAGGCCTTCTTCCACACGGAAAAAGTACCCGCAATAGTTTTCGCTTTTCTGTCTTCCGAAGATGTCGCAAACCAGGAAAAAGCATAGAATGGAGAAGCCCCTGGCACACATGTAGGTTGGATTGTAAAGGGGATTCATGGAATAGGGTGCGGCGTCCATCCAGTAGCCATTTAGGGGCTGAACAATGCAAAGGCAAAAGGAGAGAACCATATTTTTCAAGGATCCATTTTCCAGCTTTGCCGTCACGGAGAAACGCTGTAAAATCCAATAGAATGCCAAATAGGAAAAGACGGCAAAGAGGATAGCGGCGTAAGCTGCAGAAACATCTAAGGGGATAAGCGCAAGCTTATAAAAAAGAAGCGTAACAATATGATAGGCGCAGTAGGGTACCATCTTCCATGCATCCAGCAGCGTGTCGCGCTTTAAGAAATTAGGAAGATAGACATAGACGTGGCCGTTGTAATCGGAGAACTGGTATGCGAGCTCCTTCATGACAAAGACATAGGTCAGATGGGCAAGCGCTATGAGAAAGAGCATGAGGAAAAAGACGTCAGTTTTTTCTTTTTTCATGTCAAACACTCCTAAATTGTTTCGCTTTGTAGTAATTTGTCTTGCTCTTTTCCGAAAAGGTTTTTGCGGTAAGAAGCATAGCATGCAACAAGAAAAAGACAAATCAGAATTCTTGTCAGAAGGTAGTGACTAAACATGCCCGCAATTTGCAGCGTGAGAGGATCACTGAGAATGAGGTAGGGATCCTCAGGCGTGGTTCCGACATAGGCCTTTGCTCTTGCGGTGACGAGACTGATGGCGCTGATGCCATTTTGTGCCTTAAGGTTTTCGGGGGCAAGGAAGAAGCAGGGATGATAGCGGTGCTTTACCACGCCGGCGCTGCTGACCGTGACATCCTTGATGCCAACGACCTGCTCCGTGTTTGGAAAGTCGATGCGAAGCCCCGTAAGATGTCCTTGCAGAGAAGAATCTAGGCAGAAGGAAACAATCCCCCTTTCGGCATCCGCTGTCGCCGTAAGCATTTGATTGCCCTGAAAGCCCTGACCATCTATTTCATAATAGAGATAAAAGGTGTCGGTGCTGGCTGGGTATTCCTCGTCCAGCGTCAGGCGAAGACAGAGGTCTGAGGCTGGGAAGGGGAGAATGATAAAAAGGATCATGCAAAGTAGCGCGATCGCATAATAAATCCACTTTTTTTTCATGAAAAGCTCCTTTATTTTTCGGGAAATTACGATTTCCACATAACAAGAAAATTATAATGGAAAAATAATTTTATTGCAACCGAAAATGGCACTTGTCAGCTTTAGATAAGATATTGTATAATTATTTTTGCTGACTGCATGATAATGCAGAGTTTGAGTTGATAATTAGGGGAGAAAAAGCATGAGAAGAGTTGGTACGGTTTCAAGAGGTATTCGTGGTCCCATCATCCGTGAAGGGGACAATTTGGTGGAGATCACCGTTGACAGTGTGTTGGAGGCAGCAAAGGAAGAGGGCTTTGAGCTTCGTGACCGAGACGTCATTGCAGTGACGGAGTCGATTGTTGCGAGAGCGCAGGGCAATTACGTGACGGTGCAGGACATCGCACAGGACGTTCGTGCAAAGCTTGGCGGCGGTACGGTGGGAGTCATTTTCCCGATCCTTTCGAGAAACCGTTTTGCCATTAACTTAAAGGGAATTGCCATGGGCTGTAAGAAGGTTGTTCTTATGCTGAGCTATCCTTCTGATGAGGTTGGTAACGCACTGCTGACCTATGATCAGCTGGACGATGCTGGGATCAATCCCTATTCCGACGTATTGACGCTGGAGAAGTATCGTGAGCTGTTCGGTGAGAATAAGCATGAGTTTACTGGCGTGGATTACGTACAATATTATTCTGATATTATTACCGAGGCAGGCGCAGAGGTGGAGGTCATTTTCGCAAACCAGGCGAAGACCATTTTGAATTATACGGATTGCGTTTTGACCTGTGACATTCATACGAGAAAGCGCACCAAGAGAATCTTAAAAGAGGCTGGAGCAAAGATCGTCTGCGGACTGGATGACATTTGCACGGCACCCATCGGCGGCAGCGGCTACAATTCCAGCTATGGCCTGCTTGGCTCCAATAAGTCCACAGAGACGAAGATTAAGCTCTTCCCGCAGGATTGTCAGCAGCTGGTGCTTGATATTCAGAAGCAGATCCTTGCTGCAACCGGAAAGCATGTCGAGGTTATGGTTTACGGCGATGGTGCTTTCAAGGATCCACAGGGAAAGATTTGGGAGCTTGCTGATCCCGTTGTATCACCTGCATTTACGGATGGTCTCGTAGGAACGCCGAACGAGCTAAAGCTGAAGTATCTTGCGGACAACGATTATGCAAACCTGAGCGGAGAAGCGCTGCGCAAGGCGATTTCCGACAGTATTCGTGCGAAGAGCGGCAACCTGAAGGGCAACATGGCATCTCAGGGAACGACTCCCAGACAGCTTACTGACTTGATCGGATCCCTGTGTGACCTGACCTCTGGTTCGGGAGATAAGGGTACGCCGATTATCTTGATTCAGGGATATTTCGATAACTATACGAACGAATAAAGTTTATGAAGACGCTGAGGCGCGGGTCAAAGGACCCGCGCCTTTTGTTATGCCCGCTTCGCGGTCGCTTGTTTCCTTTGCCTCTTCACTCATAAAAACCGTCTGCTTCGCAGCCGTCGTCGCTTCGCGACTTTTGTTTTTATTTCGTATACGCTCGGTAGGAAACAAATGCCCGCTTCGCGGTCGCTTGTTTCCTTTACCTCGCTATATGAAACGTTTTATTTGTTTGGGATGAAAGGTATGGGAGACTATGCAAAAATATTGAAAATATTGCAAAAATGTTGCTTTTTGGGGAAAAATAGGCGTTTCTACGAAAAACGGTATAATTTGAAATAATTATGGGATCAAATTGTTTAAAATCTACAAAAACACTAGGGTAAAAATGTCAAATAATAATGAAGTGGTGTAAAAAAAGAGAAAAATGATTGACCGTAGGCCTATGATGTTGTATTCTGTTTCTTAGAAATGTAAAACGATTTACGGAAGGCAAGTCGATGGAAGGCAAGTCGCGGACTGACACCAAGGTAGTACCTAAGAAGTTCGATAAGGAGAAGTACACCATCGAGCTGAATGCAAAGAACGCAGTTAAGTAATCAAAGCCCAAATCGTGACTGAACGAAACTAAGACAGAATGAATAAAGAGGGGAGTTTGTAAAAGTAATTTTGCGAACTCCCCCTTTTCCTAAAAAGGTCAAGGGAGACAGACAAATGGAATTATTTGCAGAAATGAAGCTCTTAGGAGACGGGTACGCGGGAGGATTTTCCTGTGGCATGACCATGCACGCAAGCCAGACGATGAACCGCTTTACGCTGAAGGAAGGAAATGGTGAGCTGGAAGAAGGCGACATGCGCTATGAGACGCCAGAAGGCATCCGCATGATGGTACAAAAGAGAAAGGACGGCGACGCACTTCGCGTAAAAACCATCGTGGAAAACGGCAGTGAAGGCGAAGTGACGCTGGAGATGCTGACCAGCTTTGGCTTAAAGAGCGTACCGACGGATCAGGTATATCGCATGCAGTCCTTCTGGAGCGCAGAGGGAAAGCTAAGGCGAGAGAGCATTCAAGAGCTGCATTTGGAGCCCTCATGGAATCGCTGTGGCCTTCGCTGTGAGAAGTTTGGCAATGTTGGATCCATGCCCGTCAGAAAGTATTTTCCATTCCTCGCAGTAGAGGATCAAAAGACGGGACAATTCCTTGGCATTCAGCTATACCATGCCTCCAGCTGGCAGATGGAGTTGCTCTGCAGGGAGGATGACACGCTGACGATCATCGGCGGTCAGGCTGACCGGGATTTTGGACAGTGGATGAAGAGGCTTAAGCCCGGGGAGAGCTTTGAGGCCCCTGAGGCCGTGATTGCGACGGGCGCTTCGCTTTTAGAGGTCTGTGACCGGCTGGTAAAGGCGCAGCATCCTGCCATTTCGCCGCAGGATGCGAACATGGACATTTTGTTTAATGAGTATTGTACGACCTGGGGAAATCCCTCATTTGATAACGTAAAAAGGATTTGTGACAAGCTTCAGGGCAAGGGAATTAAATTCCTTGTCATTGATTCCGGATGGTATGGATCTGATGCCTGGTGGGAGTGCGTTGGTGACTGGGAGGTCAATGAAAAGCGCTTTCCTGGCGGCATGAAGCCCATTGCGGATTATATCAGGTCTCAGGGCATGATCCCTGGACTTTGGTATGAGATGGAGGCCGTGGCCTCTGGCAGTAAGTATTACAATGATGCAGCACATTTGGTAAAGAAGGATGGCGTGCCCCTGACCATCGGCGGACGGCGGTTCTGGGACATGGAGGATCCATGGGTTGTTGCGTATCTTAGCAAAAAGGTCATTGGCATCTTAAAGGATGCGGGCTTTGGCTATCTAAAGGTAGACTATAATGACACCTTGGGAATGGGATGCGATGGAGCGGAGAGCATTGGTGAAGGCCTTCGCAGAAAAATCGTGGCTTCCCAAAGGTTTTTTGAAAAGATTCGGGAGGAGATTCCTGGAATTGTCATAGAGAATTGTTCGAGTGGAGGACATAGGCTGGAGCCTTCCATGATGCAGCTTTGCAGTCAGGCAAGCTTTTCCGATGCTCATGAAATTGTTTCCATTCCGCTGATTGCAGCGAACGTACAGAGGGTGATCAGACCGGAACAGAGCCAGATCTGGGCCGTGCTTCGCGCGAAGGATTCGAAGGAGAGAATTGAGTATTCCCTGATTGCAACGCTGTTTGGGCGCATGTGTCTGTCAGGCGACATCTATGACCTTTCCGATCAGCAGTGGGCATTGGTCAAGGAAGGCATGGATTTTTATAAGCAGGCCGCTGAGATCATTCAGAAGGGCAGAACGATTCAGCATGATTATGAGGAAACGGGATATAATCATCCCCAGGGGCAGCAGCTTTCAGTGCGTGAGTGGAACGGAAAGCGTTTGGCAATTTTGCATCGCTTTGAACATTCCAAGAAGCTGATGCCAGAGTTTCCTGAGGGGACGAAGATCCTTGCGGAGTACGGATCTGGCGAGCATGATTTCAGCGCCAAGGCATGGCTTTATGAAGTGGATAAGTAAGCGGAATGAAGCGTGCGTCCGCGAAGCGGACTTTAAATAAGCGGAATGAAGCGTGTGTCCGCGAAGCGGACTTTAAAAAGGAGAGCAAATGGTCACAGTTAAAGAATTGGCGAGGATGTGTGACGTATCGCCAAGCACGGTTTCCAATATATTGAACGGAAAGCCCAACGTCAGTGAAAAGACCAGACAGAGAGTTTGGCAGGCTGTCAAGGAGACGGGATATCAGCCGAATTACTATGCGGCGAACATGAGAAAGCAGAGCACCAGAACCATCAGCATAATCGCGGAGGATCTGGGACAGTTTAGCACGACGCCGATCCTGGAGGCTGCCATGGCTTGCTGTGAGGAACATGAGTACAGAACGGTCATCATGAACCTGCGACTCTATGACAAGTGGCGTGACACTTGGTATTATGATGAGAGAAAGCTACAGAGCACGTTGAGTCCCGTGCTAAATGAAATTCGGTCCATTAAGGTTGACGGAATGCTTTATGTCGCAGGACATGGCCGTGTAATCAAATGTTTTCCTGAGGACTTTAGCCTGCCCACCGTCATTGCCTATGCATCTGCAGAAAACGATCGTTTCCCTTCGATCCTGCTGAATGATGAAAAGGGCGGATACGACATGATCAAGTATCTGACGAGCATGGGTCATCGCAGGATCGGTATTATTGCTGGTGCTGCAGACAACATGCATACCAAGGAGCGTCTGCTGGGATGTCAAAGGGCTCTGTTTGAGGAGGCCATTCCCTATAATCCTGAGTGGACGGTGTATGGCGACTGGGAGAAGCGCTCTGGCTATGAATGTGCAAAGAAGCTGGCCCCCCAGAATTTGACCGCCATCTATTGCATGAATGATCTGATGGCTGGAGGCGTCTATGATTATGCACAGGAGAAGGGGATCGTGATCGGAAAGGATCTCTCTATCGTGGGATATGATAACCGCCAGATCGCAGAATACATGTATCCTGGCATCACGACGAATGAGCTTCCGCTGAAGGACATAGGTACCGC
The DNA here is from genome assembly GCA_015056795.1 of Lachnospiraceae bacterium. Lineage (GTDB taxonomy): Bacteria > Bacillota > Clostridia > Lachnospirales > Lachnospiraceae > Acetatifactor. The sequence goes on along the minus strand of SVFO01000003.1, from coordinate 157,418 downwards.
TGCGGCAAACAAGCTAATCAGCATGCTAAGCGGTGAGGATCAAGTGCTTTCGCATGAACCGATTCGTGTTGACGGCAAGATGATCATTCGAAATTCCGTGGCGAGACTGAAGTAATACAAGCGTAAATAGGGGTTGTAAACCTAAATACAGTTGACAAAACCGATCAACTAAAATATAATCTCTTTGCTTTGGGGAGAATCATATGTTTTAGGCGAAAGGGAAAAAGTCATGAAGAAAAAGATTTTATTTGCTATGATTGCTGCAGTACTGGCCATGGGTGGATGTGGCGGTTCCAAGGAGGAAAGCGTTCCTACGGTAGAGAGCATGGCAATCGAGGCAACGGACAAGAGTGAGACTGCAGCAGATGATGGTGCACAGGACAATGCGGGAGAAGAATCCTACGAGGCACAGATCAAGGCAGAGATCGCGCAGGCTGTGAATGGTGCGGGTTCTCTTTCCGAGGAGCTTGTCAGCGTCAACGAATTGTATTCCAAGTATGATGACATGAAATCGAATGCACAGGATCAGGCGACTGCAAACAAATTGAGCCAGAATGGAACGCTGGTTTGGAAGGAAGAGGTCGCTAGCCTTCTTGAAAGAATCAAGGAAAAGGATGCAGCAATTTACGGTGACATCTTTTCTGAGTATGAAAAGTGGGAAAGCCACGTTCCTTTCATGGTGGAGAAGATGAGCGAAACCTACAAGGATGGTTCCATCTATCCTTCCATCTATGCCTACAACGAGGCCATGCGCTATAAGAGAGAGGCTTATGTTTTGACTAGTACTCTTGCGGACATGATGAAAGAAGTGGACTTTGTATATCCGGATTCCACACGCTGCGGATTTTACGGTGATTACGAGGGAAGCAGCTATTTGACCATCACGGAGGGCATGGAAAGCGGCACCTACAACATCGTAATCCATATCGATGACACGAAGGAGCTCCGCGGCTGGGGCGAGGTGGAAGATGCGCCCGACAGTGACACCTATCTTCTCTTTACCAGTGATGACGGCACCGTAACGGGTTATGTAAGCCATTCCACCCTGGAGGCAGGCTTTTACGTGATTACGACGGATTACTCTGTTGTCGGACCAGAAGGTGGTTATAACTTCTCGTTTAAGTATTAATTGAACTGGCTGGATCAAGGCATGATCCTAAATGCATTGGAGATCCATCAATGTCATTGGATATGATTTTGCCATGGAGTTCAGAAGAAATAGTTCTTGACATTTTTTTACACAGGCAGTATATTTTCTCTAAGAGAAAAAGGCCGTGAGGAAGAAGAGTACGCTTAGTCCGCCTGACAGAGAGGGTGCCTGCCTTAGATTGATAAGACTTGAAGGGAAACAACATGAAAGTCTGAAGGCGCTGCGAGGGCATGTAAGGAGAGGAAAGTGGAAGGTAGCTTCTGAGCCGGGAGGTTGAACAGAAGGCGCATCGCAAAAGCCCACAAAAAAGGCTGGCGAGATAGTCCAAGTAGGTTTCCCCGGGAGATTCCCGTTACAGGATCAGACTTTGAACTGACATGTCAGGAGAAGTCATGGAGAGGATGGCCGTGAGGCCCTCCGAAAACAAAGGTGGTACCGCGTATCTTACGCCCTTTGCAAACAAATCGTTTGCAGAGGGCATATGTTTTTTAAACATTCCTTTGCAGACACATCATCGCGAAGCGATTAAGTTAGGAGGAGCAAAATGAGTAAGGAACTGGCAAAAACCTATGATCCTCAGGGCATTGAGGACAAGCTCTACCAGAAGTGGCTCGACAAAAAGTATTTTCACGCAGAGGTGGATTATTCGAAGAAACCCTTCACGATCGTGATTCCGCCTCCAAACATCACGGGACAGCTTCACATGGGTCATGCACTGGACAACACCATGCAGGACATCCTGATCCGTTTTAAGAGAATGCAGGGCTACAATGCACTCTGGCAGCCTGGCACGGACCATGCCTCCATCGCTACGGAGGTCAAGATCATTGAGAAGCTCAAGGAGCAGGGCATCGACAAGCATGATCTCGGAAGAGAGAAGTTTTTGGAGCGTGCATGGGAGTGGAAAAAGGAGTATGGCGGACGCATCATTTCTCAGCTGAAAAAGATGGGTTCCTCCTGTGACTGGGACAGAGAGCGCTTCACCATGGATGAGGGCTGTAACAAGGCCGTTACGGAAGTGTTCGTAAAAATGCATGAAAAAGGCTATATCTACAAGGGCTCCAGAATTATTAACTGGTGTCCTGTTTGTAATACCTCCATCTCTGATGCAGAGGTTGTTTATGAGGAGCAGGCTGGACATTTCTGGCATATTAAGTACCCCATCATGAACGAGGATGGCACGCCTTCAACGACGGAGTTTTTAACCTTCGCGACCACGCGTCCTGAGACCATGCTTGGTGATACTGCAGTAGCAATCCATCCTGAGGATGAGAGATATCAGCACCTGATCGGCAAGAAGGTTATGCTGCCTCTCATGAACCGCGTGATTCCCGTTGTTACGGATTCCTACGTAGACAGAGAGTTTGGTACTGGCGTCGTAAAGATTACGCCTGCGCATGACCCGAACGACTTTGAGGTTGGTAAGCGTCATAATCTGCCCGTGATCAACGTGATGAATGATGACGCAACGATCAATGAGAACGGCGGAAAGTTTGCCGGCATGGATCGCTACGAAGCAAGAGCTGCCATCGTAAAGGAACTGGATGAGATGGGTCTGCTTGTAAAGATTGAGGATCATGTTCATAACGTTGGTACGCATGACAGATGTAAGACAACCATTGAGCCCATGGTAAAGGAGCAGTGGTTCGTAAAGATGGATGAGCTGATTAAGCCCACCGTGGAAGCAGTAAAGACTGGCGACATCAAGCTGATTCCTGAGCGTATGGAGAAGACCTATTATAACTGGACTGACAACATCCGTGACTGGTGTATCAGCCGTCAGCTTTGGTGGGGTCACAGAATTCCCGCATATTACTGCGACAAGTGCGGCGAGATTGTTGTTGCTGCACAGGCACCCGAGAAATGCCCGAAGTGTGGATGCGAGCATTTGACGCAGGATCCTGATACGCTGGACACCTGGTTCTCCTCTGCACTCTGGCCGTTTGAGACGCTGGGCTGGCCTGAGAAGACCGAGGATCTGAAGTACTTCTATCCTACGGACGTTTTGGTAACTGGCTATGACATTATCTTCTTCTGGGTTATCCGCATGATCTTTTCTGGTTTTGAGCAGATGGGAGAGAAGCCCTTCAAGACCGTATTGTTCCATGGTCTGGTTCGCGACAGCCAGGGCCGCAAGATGAGTAAGTCCTTGGGCAACGGCATTGATCCTCTGGAGATCATTGAGAAGTATGGCGCCGACGCACTGCGTCTTACCTTAATCACTGGTAATGCGCCTGGTAATGACATGAGATTCTATTACGAGAGAGTAGAGAACTCCCGTAACTTTGCAAATAAGGTATGGAATGCATCCCGTTTCATCATGATGAACATGGATGGCAAGACCGTGACCACTCCTGCGGAGGGTGACCTGCAGCCCGTTGATAAGTGGATCCTGTCCAAGCTCAACACCTTGGTAAAGGATGTTACCGACAACATGGAGAGCTTCGAGCTTGGTATCGCAGTTCAGAAGGTTTATGACTTCATCTGGGATGAGTTCTGCGACTGGTACATTGAGATGGTTAAGCCGCGTCTTTACAACACGGATGATGCCGTTAGCCAGAATGCGGCACTGTGGACCCTTAAGACCGTTCTGATCGATGCACTAAAGCTGTTACATCCTTACATGCCGTTCATCACGGAGGAGATCTTCTGCACACTGCAGAGCGAAGAAGAATCCATCATGATCAGCAAGTGGCCTGTATATGACGAGGCAAGGAATTACGAGAAGGAAGAGAAGGCCATCGAGATCATCAAGGAGGCCGTTCGTGGCATTCGTAACATCCGCAGCGAGATGAACGTAGCACCTTCCAGAAAGGCAAGCGTACATCTTGTAAGTAAGGATGAAAACGTTCGCACGATCTTTACGGAGGGCAAGCTGTTCTTTGCTTCCCTGGCATATGCGAATGAGGTATTCATTCAGGCAGATAAGGCTGGCATCGCAGATGACGCAGTTTCCGTAGTGATTCCTGGTGCCACCCTGTACATTCCTTTTGCTGAGCTGGTTGACATCGCGGCAGAGATCGAGAGACTGACCAAGGAGCAGAAGCGCTTAGAGGGCGAGCTTGCGCGTGTTAATGGAATGCTGAGCAATGAGCGATTCATCTCTAAAGCTCCTGAAGCCAAGATTGCAGAAGAGAAGGAAAAACTTGCAAAGTATACCAAGATGATGGAGCAGGTAACGACGCGACTTTCCCAGTTACAGTAATACTCGGGGCTGACGATGGGATCGTCTTTTCACTAACCATTTGACCTGAAAAGACGATCCCATCCATCCCCTCGGGAGTATGGACTGCTTCATTTGGGAAAGTTCGAACGATAGGATTGAATAAGAAAGATGTTCAAACAAGAGATTGGTAGTTATGATGAGGCCGTGGAGTATTTGTTGAGTATTCCGCGGTTTACGAGTAAGAACAGTATGGAGGATACGAAGGCGTTTTTAGGGCGTCTTGGGAATCCGGATGATGGAATGAGAATCATTCACGTGGCAGGCACAAACGGGAAAGGCAGCGTTTGTGCCTATTTGCGGTATATGCTGGAGGAAGCGGGATATGCCGTCTGTTCCTTCACTTCACCGCATTTGGTGGACGTGCGGGAGCGCTTTCTGATTCGCGGGGAGATGGTCAGCAAGGAGAAGTTTCTCGAGGCCTTTTTGCAGGTCTATGAGAGAATTCCTTGGGACGTGCTGGAAAGTGATGACGTTTTTAATGAGACGGGAAAGCTTCCCGAGGGCTTTTATCATCCAACCTTCTTTGAATACCTGTTCTTTATGGCCATGCTGTTATTCCGCGAGGCGAAGCCAGATTTTTGTATCCTGGAAACGGGACTTGGCGGACGATTAGATGCTACTAATTCCGTTGCAAAAAAGGAACTTGCCGTCATTACGAGGATCAGCCTTGATCACATGGAGTATCTTGGGGACACGACGGTAAAGATCGCAGGGGAGAAGGCTGGGATCATCGCGCAGGGGGCTCCTGTCGTTTATTTGGACGATGCAAAGGACGTCAGTGCGGTATTTGACGAAAAGGCGAAAAAAGTGGGAGCAAAGGCGTGTCCCGTGTCGAAAGCTGACTACGCGTTGCTAAAATTTCAGAATAAAAACATTGATTTTTCTATGCGTACTCGTTATTATAAAGATATTAGCGTAACTGTTCACACGGCGGCTCTGTATCAGATGGAGAACGCCGCTTTGGCCGTGCATGCCCTTGAGGAATTGGATCAGGGCCGTACCATTACTGCTGAACATATCGTGAAGGGACTCGCAAAGAGCTTCTGGCCTGGTCGCATGGAAGAGCTTTTGCAGGATGTCTTTGTGGACGGCGCGCATAATGAGGATGGCGTCAGGGCATTCTTGGAATCCGTGGCGGCAGACAATTGGCAGGGCGAGAGGATTCTTTTGTTCTCTGCCGTGAAGGACAAGCAATTTGATAAAATGTTAGGCGAGATATTGAAATCACGCCTGTTTGGAAAGATATTTCTGGTACCGATCAAGACGAATCGTGCTACCAAGGTGGAGGTACTTGAGGATATTGTTCAAGAGGTGCTTTCCAAGGAATATCAGGTAAAGGAAAAGAAGCCAGAGCATGGCATTTATGGAGACGTAAAGTCGGCCATGAAGGACCTGCTAGCGAAGAAGCAGGAACAGCAGAGGATTTACGTTGCAGGAAGTCTTTACCTTGTCGGTGAAGTGAAAGCAAATTTAGGAGTTTTGAAAGATGATTAATTTCGAAGAAGAACTGAAGAAATTCCATCCCAGCACTGAGGTGGAGGACATTCAAGATTGTATATATAATCACAGCGCAACGGACATCGCGGGAGTTTTTGAGCAGATGTTCACGCATAAGGAAGAGCCGGAACAGGAGCAAGTGATAGGAGGTTAAGCATGGTTTGTTACCACTGCGGCTGCCAACTGTCTGAGCAGGACTACTGTACCTCCTGTGGCGCGGACGTGTCTCTTTACAAGAAGATTCTGGGTCTTTCCAATCATTATTACAACGTAGGATTGGCGAAGGCAAAGGTACGGGATCTGACAGGTGCCATTGACAGTTTGGAACAAAGCCTAAAATATAATAGCAGAAACGTGGAAGCCAGAAACCTTTTGGGTTTGGTCTTCTATGAGGTTGGGGAGAGCACGGAGGCCATGAGCCAGTGGATCCTCAGCATGAACGTCGAACCAAAGAAGAATATTGCGTCGGATTACATCCAGAGGATTCAAAACAATCCCTCAAGGTATGACATTATCCGACAGACCATGAAAAAGTTCAATCAGGCACTTGCTTATTGCGAACAGGGCAGTAAGGATCTTGCCGTGATCCAATTAAAGAAAGTCCTTTCCTTGAGCCCCAGATTTGTAAAGGCGCACATGCTGTTGGCGCTTTTGCACATCGACAATGAGGATTGGGAGAAGGCAAGACGCGAGCTGAATAAGACGCTGGGCATTGATCGGGGAAACACGCAGGCGCTTCTCTACATGCAGGAAGTTGACAGGATGCTTGCGCCAGACGACATCGAGAAGAATGATAAGAAACGCAAGAAGGAAGAGACCGTTCGTTATCAGAGCGATAATGAAGTCATCATCCAGCCGACGAACCTTGCAGATGGAACCAGAAGTGGTTTCTCAACCGTGCTGAACATCATTGTTGGCCTTGTACTTGGCGCGGCGGCCATGTATTTCCTGGTGTTGCCAGCGAATCAAAAAGCGGCACAAAATGAAGCGCAGGAGCGCGTGGAATCCATTGCGGGACAGCTGGATTCAAAGACCAATCAGATCCAACAGCTGGAAAACATGGTGACTACCCTGGAGAACGCGAAAACAAAGCTGGAGGCGGACTTGGATGCCTATGAAGGCACAGAGGGAAAGCTGAAGGAAATGGATCAGCTCTTTGTCGCTGCATCCACCTATCTATCCACGAAGGACGTGGGACTGACGGCAGAGCGTTTGGATCACGTCAGGGAGAACGTAAAGATTGAGGAGGCATCCGAGGAGTTTCAGGGATTGTACAACGCGTTACTCGCCCTGATTGGTCCTGAGCTTGCCAAGACCTATCATGAGGCAGGCTACGTGGCCTTCCGAAATGAGGATTTCAAGGCTGCCATTGATAACTATCTCAAAGCGGTTTACTATGATCCAAACAATGCGGAGGCGCTCTTTGACCTTGGAAATGCCTACAGAAGAGACGGAGATTCCGTGAATGCGGTTACGATCTTTAACCGCGTGATCGAGCTCTTCCCTGAGACCGACACGGCGAGAAAGGCTAAGCAATTCTTAGTCGATTATGACGCAGGAGAAACAGAATAAGATACGAAGGAAAAAAGCTGACGGGAAATACCCGCCAGCTTTTTTTATAGCGAGGAAGGAAACCAAGCGACAGCGCAGCTGGCATTTGGTTTCAACTGAGCGTATACGAAATAAAAACAGAAGTCGCGAAGCGACGACATCTGCGAAGCAGATGGTTTTTATGAGTGAAAGAGTTCAACTGGTATAGAAGGAGGGAAAAATGGATCATTTTCAGGTCATTGATCACTGCTTGATGGTTAAGCTCCCGCAGGAGATTGATCATTATCAGGCTGGGTATCTCAGTCAGGAGGCGGACAGCTTTTTGCTTCGCCCTGACGTGTGTCATGTCGTATTTGATTTTGAGGACACGGAGTTTATGGATTCCTCAGGGATTGGAATCATTATGGGAAGGTATAAAAAGATTGCTCCCCTGGGCGGCAAGGTATATGCGATCAACGTGGGGAAGCAGGTGGGAAGAATCTTAGAGCTTTCTGGGATGAGTAAATTAGTGGAGGTACTGTGAGACGATGAAAGAGATGAAAAATGACATGGAGTTGACCTTTGATGCCATCTCCAGTAATGAAGGGCTGGCGAGGGTTGCGGTGGCAGCATTTGTCTCTCGCTTAAATCCGACGATTGAGGAGCTGGCAGACATTAAGACAGCGGTCTCGGAGGCCGTGACCAATGCCATCATTCACGGCTATGGAAACACGCAGGGCTATTGCAAGCACGGAAAGGCCTTGGAGACCATGGCTCAGGAACATCCGGGGAAGGTTCGGATGAAATGCCAGCTGGAGCACGGTGTGCTCAAGGTCATGGTCGAGGATCAGGGGCGCGGAATCGAAAACGTGGAGAAGGCCATGGAGCCACTGTTTACGACGAGGCCCGATTTGGAGCGCTCTGGCATGGGCTTTGCATTCATGGAGGCATTCATGGATGACCTTCAGGTGGAGAGCGCGCCAGGCGTGGGAACGATTGTGCGCATGAAAAAGAAAATGACTAGTGGACCATGGATTCCGAGTGAGGAATAGCCATGGAAGATGCGTCAGTACGAATCCAAGAATCACAGGCAGGAGAAAAGAGTGCGAGGGAAGTACTGATTGAACGGAATTTGGGGTTGGTTCGTCATGTGGCAAAGCGTTTTGAGGGGAGAGGAACGGACGCAGAGGATTTGTTTCAGATTGGTGTCATTGGACTCATCAAGGCGGTGGATCACTTTGATGCGTCGCGTGGCGTCATGTTTTCTACCTATGCCGTACCGCTGATCATGGGCGAGATCCGAAGGTTTCTTCGCGAGGATGGCTTGGTCAAGGTTTCCCGCACCATACGAGAGAACGCGGGGAAGCTGGCCAAGGTCAGGGAGGCAAAGGAGCTTCAGCTGGGAAGGACGCCGAGACTTTCTGAATTGGCGGAGGCAGCGGGCTTAAGCTATGAGGATGCACTCTTGGCATTGGAGGCTAGCAGTCAGACCATGTCCTTAGAAGCAGAAACGGAAGGGGCAGAGGGCGAGGGCTTGTCCTTGCTGGACAGAATTTCAGCAGATGTGCAGGCGGGCTGTGGACATGCCGTGGTAAATCCACGGGAGGCGGACGCAGAGAAGGAACGGCTTGTAGATCATTTATGTCTGCAACAGCTTTTAGGAGGTTTGGAGCAGGAAGAGCAGCAATTGATCTGGCTTCGATTTTTCCAAAATCAGACACAGGAGGAGGTCGCAAGGGTGCTTGGAATCAGTCAGGTACAGGTCAGCAGACGAGAGAAAAAAATCCTTTCAAAATTAAGACTATCTTTTTTGGGAAAAATGAAGTAAAATAGATATGTATTTTTTGAAAACGGAAGTTTGCAACATAAACTACGCATGAGGAATTGGGGAAATGAGAATCGATCAACTAAATGGATACGATGAAGAGCTGGTGGATTTTGACGAAGATCTGGAAGAAGAAATCCTGCCAGAGGATGAGGCGGCGGCTCAGGATGAATATGGAGCGGAATGGCAAGATGACGCTGCTCTAGACGAAGGCGCGGCGGACGGAAATGACGATGGCCAAGGTTATGATGACGGTCAGGCCTATGACGATGGTCAGGGTTATGAGGATGGTCAGGCCTATGATCAAGAGTATGTTGAAGTCCAGTCAAACGCTGATGGAAATGGCAATAGACGCGCCAATGGCAACGGTCAGGGGAATGGCAATGGGCGTGGAAATGGACCGCAGCGGTCAGATGGCCCCACGAAGTCGGTACCGCTCCAAGCAAAGGCAGAAAAGAAAAAGAATCCCTTGGGAACCTTTGTAAAGGTCTTTGGCCTGCTGGCAATGGTTTTGCTGTTAATCTTCTTTGGACTGAAATATTATGAGACCTATTTGGATCCTGATCGTGAGATCATGGTATCGGCGAAGGAGCTTGAGCAGGTTAAGAGTGCGGCGCAGGCAGAGGCTGCTAAGAAGGAACAGGAAATGCAGGAGCGCATCCTGGCGGAGTATTCCCAGGGACTGCTCGTAGGTGAGCGCCAGACCTTAGATCGGATTCGTCAGAGCATTCAGGGCGGAAAGAGTGTTGTGGAAACGCTTCGCGCGATGTATACTGACCAGCTGGTGGTTGGAAGCGGCGGCACCTATCACTTTATTCCCATTGATGAGACCTTGAAGATGAATGATTACACCATGAACAATCTGGTCACTCTGGGGAACGGAGAGCTGCAATACATGCAGGGCGGTGTCGTGACCTCCTATAAGGGAATTGACGTATCAAAGTTTCAGGGGAGCATTGACTGGGCGAAGGTGGCAGAGGATGGCGTGACCTTTGCTTTCATCCGCGTTGGTTATCGTGGCTATGGCGAGAATGGCACCATGAAGGAAGATGAGATGGCGAAGGATAACCTGAAGGGCGCCAATGATGCTGGAATCAAGACGGGTGCTTACTACTATACGCAGGCGATTACGGAGGAAGAGGCACTGGAAGAGGTGGAGGCCGTTCTTGATCTGATTCGGCCCTATCGGATCGATTGTCCCGTGGTTGTCGACGTGGAGAGAGTTTCCAGTGCCAGCGGCAGAATGAATCAGCTGGATCCGCAGACCAGAACGAGGATCGTAAAGACCTTCTGTGATGCCATAGCGGCAGCAGGGTATCGCCCCATGATTTATTTCAATCTGGAGATGAGTGCCGTTCTGCTGGATGTTTCCCAGCTGGAAGAATATGACAAGTGGTTTGCTTATTATACGCCTGAGCTGTATTATCCTTATGCTTATAGGGTATGGCAGTATTCTGACAAGGGTCAGGTAAATGGTATTTCTGGCACTGTGGACATGAACATCGCATTTGAACCACTTTGGTAAAGAGATTGTTTCTTGCATAGAGAAGAAGCCTTTTGGACAGAATAACGACAGTTGGTAAAGTCGGTCGGAAAGGAAGCTTCTCATGAATAACGTAAATGTCTATATGAAATGTCTGCGAAGCGCAAAGGTTTCGTCGGAGGACGTCTATTTGAAGGATGTCTGCAACCTGCGCTGCGCGGACATTTTTATTTCCACGAAATTGAAGGCAATCAAGATCTGGCATTTTCGCAAGGAGCAGCCAAAGCGTCATGTTATCAGCACGCTGCGCTTGATCGAGCTGATGGAGGAGGTCTGTCCGCAGATCACCGTGGAGGTCATCGGGGAGACGGATGTTTTGATTGAACTCGTGACACAGCAAAAGCAGTCCAAGCTTTATATGTTTGCGAAGATTGCGCTGGTTTGCCTTGTCAGCTTTCTTGGCACGGCCTTCACCATCATGGCCTATCACAATGACATTGGAATCAATGCCATTTTTACGACGGCTTATCAAATGCTATTGGGCGAGGAGCCGCATGGCATCAATGCCATGGAGGTCTTTTATTCCGTCGGGATTGCGCTGGGCATGCTGATTTTCTTTAATCATGCTGGCGGGAGAACGATTACGGAGGATCCGACGCCGATTCAGGTTGCCATGCGAAATTATGAGAAGGACGTGGACAATGCGCTGGTGGAGACGGCAGGGAGAAATGCGATGGAGGAGGAAAACAAGACATGATCCTTCGCAAGCTTTTCTTGTTGTTTCTGGGATGCACCTATGGCTTCTTATCGGCGGCAGGCGTGTTTACGGTGCTTGCGGCCGTCGGGCTGGTGCCGCGATTTGCAGGCAGAACCCACACGGCAAATCGCGTGTGGATCTATGAGGAGATGGTGATCTGGGGCACCTTGTTTGGTTGTTTTGTCAGCGTGTTTGAGGAAAAAATCGGGCTGTATGGCTGGCTTGCAGAACAATTTCCAATGTATGTTGGAGTCTTGCAGGGCGGAGGCAAGGTGCTGCTTTGCATCATGGGGCTATTCGCAGGAATGTTTGTCGGCTGCCTTGCGCTGGCTATCGCGGAAATGCTCGACAGCATCCCTATTTTGGCGCGAAGAATCTCGTTCCACGGTGGCATTTTTTATGCCATCTTTTCGATGGCGCTGGGGAAGCTGGCTGGATCGCTGTTTTACTTTTTGACGGAGTTTCATGCAACTGGGGAATGACCTTAGCTAATAGTAAAATGATTAATTGAGGGGAGACAATTAAATGAACGTGGAGACGCAGGTGGAGAAGAAGGAGTATCAGGAATATGTGAAGAGGATGACGCCAAAGGCGAATGTCTGGGTGCAGATGGGGAAGGCGTTTTTGCTGGGTGGTGTCATCTGCTGTGCGGGACAGGGGATCATGAATTTGCTGATGGGACAATTTGAACTGGATCGTCAGAGTGCAGGAAGCTGGTGTTCGCTCATTTTGATTGTGATCGCCGTAGTGCTGACGGGGCTGAATCTTTATCCGAGTCTTGTGAAATGGGGCGGCGCAGGCGCGCTGGTTCCCATCACGGGCTTTGCAAATTCGGTGGCGTCTGCTGCCATGGAGTATCAGGCGGAGGGGCAGGTGTTTGGCGTTGGGTGCAAGATCTTTACTATAGCAGGGCCAGTCATTCTCTATGGAATTTTGGCGAGCTTTCTATTGGGGTTAATTCAAATGTTATTTTAGACTGTGCAAAGCAAAAAATAAGCATGGGTAAACAAGAAAAAACTAGAAAAGCTCTTTTTTGAAATGCTATAATTTCAACAAGAACAAGGCGAACAGCCTATGAAAGATTTTAAAATTCACAGTTCATAATTTGTCTTTTTGAAGAGAAATGTAGACGCTTCATGCGATGCCATGACAATGTGAGTTTTCTTTGTAGAACAAAATAGGCTGGCATTGTTTGTCAGTAAAAGGAGTTCAAAAGGATTTCCGTTGAAAGATGCCATAATGGCAAGGGGAAAGGAGCACAAATGAGAAAAGCATTATTTATTGGGGGAACAGGAACAATCAGTATGGCAATTACGCGGCTTTTGGCGAAGGATGAGGAGTGGGAATTGTATCTGCTCAACCGCGGTAACCGCGAGGGAGAGCTGCCAGAGGGTGTCAAGGTGCTGCGTGGCGACGTTAACAATGAGCCGCAGGTGTTAGAGGTGCTCGGAGATCTGCAATTCGACAGCGTTTGTGATTTTATTGGCTTCGTGCCGGAGCAGCTAGAGCGTGACTACAGGCTTTTCCGCGGCAGGATAAAGCAGTTTATGTATATCAGCTCTGCATCGGCATATCAAAAGCCCGTGGGGGACTATCGCATCACGGAGGGCACGCCGCTTGCAAATCCTTATTGGGAGTATTCTCGCAACAAGATTGCCTGCGAGGATTTACTGATGAAGTGGTATCGCGAGGATGGATTCCCCGTGACCATCATTCGTCCGAGTCACACCTATGATGAGCGCAACGTGCCCATGGGTGCACATGGCGACAAGGGGAGCTATCAGGTGCTGAAGCGCATGATGGAGGGTAAGCCCATTTTGGTTCATGGAGACGGAACCAGCCTTTGGACGATGACGCATAACAGCGATTTCGCGAAGGGCTTTGTTGGACTCATGGGGAACGTGCATGCCATCGGAGAGTGCTATCAGATCACGAACGATGAAACGCTGACCTGGAACCAGATTTACCAGGCGATTGCAGATGCACTGGGCGTGGAGTATAAGCCTTATTACGTATCCTCTGATTTTCTGGATGCAGCTGGCCCCTATGATTTCAAGGGCAGCCTCACAGGCGATAAGTCTAACTGCGTTGTGTTTGACAACACGAAGCTGAAGAGAGCCGTGCCGGGACTTTGCATGAACGTAAGATTTGAGCAGGGCGTAAGACGGACGATTGAATATGTGCTGTCACATCCTGAGTGCCAGGTGGAGGATCCTGAGTTTGACGCTTGGTGTGATAGGGTGATCGAGGAGCTGGAGGCCGCCAAGAAGCGGATCCTGCAAGGCTAAATATGATATTCTCTTTTATGTTAAAGTGTCTGTAATGGAATTTGGTAGCTGCCGAGAAAAAATTGAATGCAGCAAAACGCTATTTTAGATACACCATTTGTAAAAGGGAGATATTGCAAAGCTGCCATAAAAGAGTGGACAAATTCGAAGAGAGGAGCATGATAGAATATGGTTGACGTAAGAGGAAGGTGGGCGCTGATTACGGGCGCCAGCAGAGGAATTGGCAGATTGGCTGCGCTGTTTATGGCGGAGCGCGGCTGTAACTTGATTTTGCAGGGCAGAACCCTGGAGCATTGTGAGAAGGTGCTGCAGGAGGTTCGCGCAAAGGGCGTGGAGGCATATGCCGTGGCGGCAGAGCTTTCCGATTTGGATGCCGTTGCTGCCATGCTGAAGGAGATTGACGAGAAGACGCCCGTGGTAGACATCGTGCTGAACAATGCGGGCCTTCAGATTGCTTACCGCGTGGATTATTATGAGACGCCCGTGAGCGATTATATCGAAAGCTATAAGATTAACACGGTGGCACCAGCAATGATCTGCTATCATTTTCTGCCGAAGATGATTCAAAACGGATTTGGCCGCGTTGTGAATACGACCAGCGGTATTCGCCTGGAGCCCGAGCAGGCTGGGTATTCCGCAAGCAAGGCGGCGCTTGACAAGATCACGATCGACCTTGGCTCAAAGCTGCAGGGGACTGACGTCATGATCAACCTGACGGATCCCGGTTGGTGTCGCACGGACCTTGGCGGACCGAACGCACCGAATGCACCAGAAAGTGCCATCCCTGGCGTGGTTGTTGGAGCATTTGTGGATGACAAGAAGTCTGGAAGATATTTTGGAGCGGGCAATTTCTATGGAATGACGCTGGAGGAGGCCGTTGCCAAGGCAGAAAGCTTTGCAAGCCCGTATTAGCATGAAATATCTGTAGGAATTATTAAATTCTAATAAAGTGAAAAATAGGGCTTGCAATTTCTATAGATGCGTGTATAATGTTAGATGGCTAACAAAAATGTTAGCCATCTAACATTTTTTATCGCGTAGCGATTAAATTACGAAATGAAGCGAGGCGACCGAAGAATATTTGCGGCGCTGAATTTGCGACGAAATATTCTTCGCCAAACGGAGCCGAGTGGAATGGAGTTTAAAACATCGCGAAGCGATTCTAAATGCAAAATGAAACGAGGCGACCGAAGAATATTTGCGGCGCTGTACTTGCGACGAAATATTCTTCGCTAATTTGGAGCCGAGCGAAATGGAGCATCAATTTATCACGAAGTGATTTTATTCAGAAAGGAGCGTGCCATGGGAGAAAAACAGGATCGGGCGATCGGTTTTGAGCTGGGAATGATTCACAACTTGATCCGAAGGAGCTTAAATCAAAGATTTTCCGAGAATGGTTTGGAGGATCTTGGTGGCGTTCAGGGGCCTGTGATCGGTTATATTTATCAAAACAGTCAGACGCAGGATGTCTTCCAAAAGGACATTGAAAAATGGTTTAAGATTCGGCGTTCTACGGCGACGGTCATGCTTCAGAACATGGAGCAAAAGGGCCTAATCGAGAGAGTGTCAGTGCCAAACGACGGAAGATTAAAGAAGATTGTCCTGACGGACAAGGCAAAGGATCGCCATATTCGCGTGAAGGATCAAATCGAGCGATTCCATAAGGAGCTGGAGGAGGGAATATCTCCCGCAGAGAAGGAGGAGTTCCTTAGGATTCTGGATCAAATTCGTGCGAATCTCGAGAAACATGATTAAGACATAAAGTAATTTCACTAGAAGGTAAGGCTGGAAAGGAAGTTCAAACAAGATTTGGAACATTGTATTCCAAATGAAAGAAAGGGTAACAGGATGGTAAAGACATTATTAAAACAGGTAAAGGAATTTAAGAGAGATTCCATTTTGACTCCTTGTTTTATGATCTTGGAGGTCTTAATGGAGACATTGATTCCTCTGCTCATGGGTTCCATCATCAATGAGGGAATCGAAGCGGGGAACATGACACACATCTATCTCATGGGCGGCGCGATGCTGATCGCGGCAGTGGTCGGACTGTATGCCGGTGCCATGGGAGGAAAGTATGGCGCACGAGCTGCCACGGGATTTGCAAAGAATTTAAGAGAGGCCATGTTTACCAGGATTCAGACCTTCTCTTTTGCAAACATTGATAAGTTTTCCACGGCAGGTCTTGTGACGAGACTGACCACGGACGTCAGCAACCTGCAAAATGCTTATCAAATGATTCTGCGTATGTGCATTCGCGCACCGTTCAGCCTTGTGATCGCCATGACGGCGTCATTCTTCGTCAGCCCCAGGATCGCAAGTGTGTATTTGATCGCAGTTCTGATTTTGGGAATGATTCTTGCGATCATCATGAAGTTTGCGATGAAGTATTTTTCACAATTGTTTGAAAAGTATGATGCGCTGAATGAGAGCACGCAGGAGAATGTTACCGCCGCGAGGGTAGTCAAGGCATACGTTCGTGAGGACTATGAGATCGGAAAGTTTAAGAAGGCCAGCGGCGACGTTCATGACCTTGGCGTAAAGGCTGAGAAGATGGTTATCTTAAACAGCCCCTTCATGCAGGCAACCGTTTACACTTGTATCCTTCTCATCAGCTGGATCGGCGCACACATGATCGTCAGCAGCGAGCTTCAGCTCGGCGACCTTTCAACGCTTCTTGCCTATTGCATGAACATTCTGATGAACCTGATGATGCTCTCCATGGTATTCGTTATGATCACCATGAGTATGGCCAGCGCAAGGCGTATCTGTGAGGTACTGACCGAGGAGCCGACCATCACGAATCCGGAAAATCCCGAGATGAACGTTGCGGACGGCAGCATTGTATTCGATCACGTAACCTTCCGTTATAATGAGCATTCTGAGACTCCCGTGCTTGACAACATCAATCTAAAGATTGCATCGGGCGAAACCATTGGCATCATTGGTGGAACGGGTAGTTCCAAGACCAGTCTTGTAAACCTTGTCAGCAGACTGTATGACGTTTCGCAGGGAGCTGTTCTTGTCGGCGGAAAGGATGTCAGAAGCTATGATCTTGAGGTGCTCCGGAATCAGGTTTCCGTGGTGCTCCAAAAGAACGAGCTGTTTTATGGTACGGTTCTGGATAACCTTCGCTGGGGTGATGAGAACGCAACCGAGGAGGAGTGCATCAGGGCTTGTAAGATGGCCTGCGCGGATGAGTTCATCGAGAGAATGCCTGAGGGCTACAATACTTACATAGAGCAGGGCGGCTCCAATGTTTCCGGCGGTCAAAAGCAGAGACTTTGTATCGCCAGGGCGCTTTTGAAGAAGCCGAAGATCCTGATTTTGGATGACAGTACGAGTGCATGTGACACGGCAACGGATGCAAAGATCCGGAAGGCGTTCGCTGAGGAAATTCCGAATACGACGAAGCTGATCATTGCACAGCGTATTTCCAGCGTGGAGCATGCTGATCGCATCATCGTCATGAATGACGGTAAGGTGGACGGCATCGGAACGCATGAGGAACTGCTTGCAAACAATGAAATTTACCGCGACGTTTATGAGGCACAGACCGGCGGTAATCGTGATTTTGATGAGAATGGAGGTGAGCACTAATGGCAGTTAAGAGACCTGAACCTACGGCAAAAATGGGTAGTGGTCGTGGCCCGGGCGGAAGACCGCCCAGAGGCGTAAAGGGCCCCAAGGTAGAAAATGCCGGAAAGATTTTTATGCGATTGGTGGCTTACGTGGGAAAGTATTATTGGTTCCACTGGATCATGGTGGCGATCTGCATCGTTGGAAGCGTGCTTGCAAACCTGCAGGGTACCATGTTCACGAAGACTTTGATCGATGATTACATTCGTCCCTTGTTTCAGGCAGCGCAGGCAGGGCAGACGCCTGATTATACGGGACTGATGAACGCGATGATGCGCGTGGTGATCTTTTACGCCTTAGGCATTGTCTGTGCTTACGCACAGGCACGTATCCTTTTGGTGGTGACGCAGGGTACCATGAAAAGGCTTCGTAATGAGATGTTTGAGCACATGGAAAAGCTTCCCATCAAGTACTTTGACACGCATGCACACGGTGACATCATGTCACTTTATACGAATGACGTTGACACGCTTCGCCAGATGATCAGCCAGAGCATGCCGCAGATGTTTAACTCCGTGATCACCGTTGTCTCAACCTTAATCGCAATGATCGTCCTGAGCGTTCCGCTGACGGCTCTTACCATCGTGATGGTAGCCGTCATGCTCTTTACCTCCGGTAAGATTGCAGGACTGTCCAGCAAGAACTTTGTGGCACAGCAGAGAAACCTTGGACTGGTCAATGGCTACATTGAAGAGATGATGAGCGGGCAGAAGGTGGTGAAGGTCTTCTGTCACGAGAACAGAAACCTGGAGGATTTCAAGGAGCTGAATAATGAGCTCTTTGACAGCGCCTATAAGGCAAATAAGTTTGCAAATATCATGATGCCCATCAATGCGCAGCTCGGCACGGTTTCGTATGTGCTCTGCGCCTGCGTGGGCGGCGCGCTTGCGCTGAATGGCATTGGCGGATTTACCGTCGGCGGCCTGACGGCTTTCCTGACCTTGAACAGAAGTTTCAACATGCCCATTAATCAGGTGAGCATGCAGATGAATTCCATCGTCATGGCAATGGCTGGTGCGAAGAGAGTCTTTGACCTGCTGGATCAAAAGCCCGAGGTGGACGAGGGATATGTTACCCTGGTCAATGCCAAGGAGGAGCGCGGCCAGCTGGTGGAGAGCACGGAGCGCACGGGCCTTTGGGCCTGGAAGCACACACATCAGGCAGACGGCAGCGTGACCTACGTGCCTCTGAAGGGTGAGGTCGTCTTCGATGGCGTGGACTTCGGTTATACGGACGAGAAGATGGTGCTGCATGACATTAAGCTGTTTGCAAAGCCCGGTCAGAAGATCGCCTTCGTTGGATCGACTGGCGCAGGAAAGACAACCATTACAAACCTGATCAATCGCTTCTATGACATTCAGGATGGTAAGATTCGGTATGACGGAATCAATGTCAACAAGATTAAGAAGGCAGATTTGAGAAGGTCCTTGGGTATTGTATTACAGGAGACCAACCTCTTTACGGCAACCGTAAAGGATAATATTCGCTTTGGTAAGCTGGATGCAACGGATGAAGAGATCATCGCGGCGGCAAAGCTTGCAAATGCAGACACCTTTATTCGTCAGCTTCCAAATGGCTATGACACGGTGCTGACCGGGAACGGCGCAAACCTGAGCCAAGGTCAGAGACAGCTCCTTGCCATCGCCCGTGCGGCAATTGCGGATCCTCCCGTACTGATTCTGGATGAGGCAACCTCCTCCATTGATACCAGAACCGAGAAGATCGTGCAGGACGGCATGGATAAGCTGATGCATGGCAGAACAACATTTGTCATTGCACACAGACTTTCCACGATTCAGAACAGCGACTGCATCATGGTTATGGAGCAGGGCCGCATTATCGAGCGCGGCAACCATGAAGAACTGCTGGCGGAGAAGGGTAAGTACTATCAGCTCTATACAGGCAGCACGGTTTCGGCTTAAAGATTCAACGAGAAAATCCCAACAGAATTGTTGGGATTTTTTTATTTACGTTTATGGCGTTTAGAGTTAAAATATATATTGATTTATTTGTTTGACGGTGGACTGTCAAGCAAGTCTCTGTGCTTTGAATGAATCATGAAAAAGGGAGGATACGGGATGGAGAAATTGAATCCGTTGGAGCGATTTTTGAGGTATGTGCAGGTGGATACGCAATCGGATGAAGGTACGGGAACGAGTCCCAGTACGGCGAAGCAGCATGACCTTGCGAAGCTGCTTGCCGCAGAGCTGAAGGAGATGGGTGCGAAGGAGATCACGTATGACAAGAAGCACTGCTATGTCTATGCAACGATTCCTGCAACGGCTGGTTATGAGAAGGCACCGACGCTTGGATTTATCGCGCACATGGATACTTCACCTGCCGTGTCGGGCGCAGGCGTAAAGCCGAAGCTGATCAAGAAGTATGATGGCAAGGATATTGTGCTGAATAAGAAAAAGCAGATTGTCATGAGGGTGGAGGAGTTCCCTGAGCTTGCTGAGCTGGAGGGGGAGTCCCTGGTTGTGACGGACGGAACGACGCTTCTTGGCGCAGATGACAAGGCGGGTGTTGCGGAGATTATGACGATGGCGGCATTCCTGCTGAAATACCCTGAGATTGGTCATGGAAAGTTGCGCATTGGATTTACGCCAGATGAGGAGATTGGGTGCGGGCCTGATCACTTTAACCTGGAGCTCTTTGGCGCAGATTTCGCTTATACCGTGGACGGCGGAGCCTTAGGTGAGCTGGAGTATGAGAACTTCAATGCTGCAGGGGCAAAGCTGATTGTCAACGGTAGGAACACGCATCCAGGCAGTGCGAAGGGGAAGATGAAGAATGCGATTTTGATCGCACAGGAATTCCAGAGCCTGTTGCCGACCTTTGAGAATCCGATGTATACGGAGGGCTATGAAGGCTTCTATCATTTGGACCAGATCAGCGGTTGCGTGGACAAGACGGTCTGCGATTATATTATTCGTGATCATGACAAGGAGCTCTTTGAAAAGAAAAAGGCATTTTTCCTGGAATGTGCTGCATTCTTAAATCGCAAGTATGGCGAGGGAACGGTTGAGGTAGAGCTGAAGGATTCCTATTACAACATGCGCGAGGTTTTGGCGTCTTCCATGCATCTTGTGGAGAATGCTGAGGCAGCCATGGAGGAGCTTGGAATTGTTCCGAAGGTCATGCCGATCCGCGGCGGCACGGATGGCGCAAGGCTGTCCTTCCTGGGATTGCCGTGTCCGAATCTTTGCACGGGAGGTGCAAATTATCACAGCAGATTTGAGTATGTTCACGTGCAGGGCATGGAGAAGACGACGGAGCTTTTGGTGCGTCTCGTGGAAACTTATGCAAACCAAAAAAGAACTTGTTGCAAATGATGGAACGTGATAGAATAATCGCGAGGGCGCGCTGAGGAAAATTGGACATAAGGACTGAAGCGTTGGCCATCAGCAAAACATGAGGCCGTTAGAATGCGGCGGAAAGGTAGGGGGATATGAAAAAGTTAGTAGCAGAATGTATTGGAACCTGTGTACTGGTTGTTTGCGGTTGTGGTACGGCGATGCTTGTGGGATGTAGCGCCGAACAGGGTGGCGGATATATCCTGACCGCACTGGCATTTGGTCTGACGATCGTAGCCATGGCGTACAGCATCGGAAACATCTCTGGTTGCCACATCAATCCCGCGGTGTCGTTGGGTGTCCTGATGACGGGCGGCATGAAGGTAAACGAGTTTATCCAGTACGTGATTGCTCAGTGCATCGGCGCGTTGGTTGGCAGCGGCATCCTGGCAGCCATCTTTGGACTTGGCGGCATAGAGACGGGCGGGTTTGGAGCAAATGGTCTTGATGGAGTTCACGGAAGCTATGTGGCAGGTCTTCTGGTAGAAATCGTTTTGACATTTATCTTTGTGATTGCCATCCTTGGCGTTACTTCCAAAAAGGCAAATCATGGTTCCTTCGGTGGTCTGGTAATTGGTCTTACCCTTGTGCTAGTGCACATTTTGGGTATTGGCCTGACTGGCACTTCCGTAAACCCTGCAAGAAGCCTTGGTCCTGCAATCGTTGCATCGATCTGCAACGGTACTGCGGATGCCATCGCATGCGTATGGGTATTTATCGTAGGGCCTTTGGTTGGCGCGGCTTTGGCAGCAGTAACCTATAAGGCATTGGAATCTGGTAAGTAATAAAACAATCAATAGAATTCGAAATGACGGAGGGAAAAACAAATGATAGTATGTCCGAAGTGTGGGAAGGAACTTGCCGATGGTACAAAGTTCTGTAGCAAGTGCGGAACGCCGCTGGCAGACGTAAAGCCGAAGGCAGAAGAGCTTAAGGCAGAGGAGCCTAAGGCGGAAGCACCCAAGGCAGAGGCCCCTAAGGCAGAAGAAGCTAAGGCAGAGGCACCCAAGGCAGAGGCCCCTAAGGCAGAAGAAGCTAAGGCAGAGGCACCCAAGGCAGAGGCCCCTAAGACAGAGGAGCCTAAGGCGGAGGCACCCAAGGCAGAGGCCCCTAAAGCAGAAGCACCTAAGGCGGAAGAGCCTAAGGCAGAAGGCGAGGAGAAGAAGCCTAATACATGGATCAAATATGTTTGCATCGGAGCAGCAGCCATCGTGTTCCTGTTCTTGGTGATCAGCCTGTTCTCTGGAAAGAAGGGTGGAAAAGCATATGCCCTTTATCTGAAGGATAAGGAGATCATGTATACCAACCTGAAGGCGAAGGGCTCCTGGCAGATTACCGCAAAGCTTTCCAAGGATGGCGACATGGATACGGAAGATTTAGTGGGCCGTAGTGACCTGATCACAAAATGTGAGCTGTCCAAGGATGGAAAGATTTTGTTCTTCCCTGATAAGCTGGAGCGATCTGGTGACGGAACAACCCTGTACTATAGATATGTTAATAAGCCTAAGAAGGAGCCCATCAAGATGGATTCCTCCGTCAGAACTTATTACATCAATGAAGCATCAACGCTTGTTACCTATATCAAGACCTCTGGAGATCTTTATCAGTATAATATCAAAAAGGAAGAGAAATCCAAGATCGCTTCCGAGGTTAGCAGATATAAGGTAAGCGATGATGGCAGCAGGGTCGTATATCTCAAGAAATCTGGAGAGCTGTATACCTGGAACAAGAAGGACAGTGAGAAACTGGACAGCGAAGTGGACGATCTGGAAGCAGTTTATGATAAGACTGTTTACTATGTGAAGGATGATACCTTATACAAGAAGGTTGGTTCCAAGGATAAGGAAAAGATTGCTTCAGACATCTATTATGTCGCTTATGTATACAAGAATGGTCAGGCTTACTATGTAAAGAAGGATGACAGTCGTGTTCTGTATTTCTTCAATGGTAAGGAGGCCGAAAAGGTTGCTGAGTATTTGGATGACGTCATCTCTTTCTCTGTGGAAGCTCCCGTTATCGCTTATTCCGCAAGGGAGTCTGAGGGAAGCTCAAAGGATACTTACTATGTCGCAGTAAAGGCAGCTGTTAGTGAGCTTGAGCAGACGGACGTGACAAGAGTTAGATTCCAGGAAGATGGCAAGGCATTCTATTATGTTGCAGACCTGAATAAGGATGGCGATGAGGGCGACATGTATCGCGGAACCATTTCTGGATCGAAGGTAGGCAAGGTAGAGAAGTATGACACGGAAGTGGCTACAGGCTTTGGATTGCCTGATGGCAAGAACGTGATTTATTTCAAGGATTGCAGCAAGGGCGCAGGAGATCTTTACTTTAACAAGAAAAAGGTAGATTCCGACGTTTACACCTCTGGCATTCAGTTCTGTGAGAAGACAAAGCAGATCTACTATTATGTTGACTATAGTAAGAATGTCGGTACTTTGAAGGTCAGCAAGAATGGCGGCAAGCCTAAGAAGATTGCAGATGACGTTTATAGCCCTGTAGTGCTTTCCAATGGTTATGTTCTTTATCTGTATGATTATAGCACCAAGTACTATAGAGGTGAGCTCTATCTCTACAAGGGTGGAAAGCCCGTGAAGTTGGATGAAGAGGTAAGCGCTATTTTGCTGGCATACTAAGCTTAGAGCATACGGCAGAGGAGGGAGAGAGAATCCATGTTTTGTACAAACTGTGGAACGCGTTTAGATGACGACATATTATTTTGCCCCAACTGCGGAACAAAGATCGCTCGCGAAGCTACGGAAGAAAAACCCGCGGAGGTAAAGGCAGAGGAAAAGCCTGTAGAGGCAAAGGCAGAAGAGAAGCCTGTGGAAGTAAAGGCGGAAGAGAAGCCTGTGGAAGTAAAGGCGGAAGAAAAGCCCGTAGAAGTAAAGGCGGAAGAAAAGCCTGTAGAAGTAAAGGAAGAAGAGAAGCCCGCAGATGCAAAGGCGGAAGAGAAGCCCGTTGAGACGAAGGCAGAAGAGGCTCCGGTTCAGGTAACCCCTGAGCCGGCAGCGGAAGTAAATAAGACGGCGGAAGCGCAACCAGCGCCGGCACCGCAACCCGCGCAAGCCGCACCGGCACCGCAACCCGCGCAAACAGCACCGGCACCGCAACCTGCGCCAGTATCACAGCCTGCATCTGACAAGAAGGCAACGGCAAAGGAGAAAAAGAAAGGGCTTCATCCGAAGCCGTCAGGCGGAAAGGTATTTCTGTCCATTCTGCTGTGCCTGTTGATCTTCCTGACAACGGTATTTGCTGGCGTGCTTGGAACCCTGAGAATTTGCTTGTCGGAGAAGAATCTGAGAAGCACGATGGAAAAGATGGACGTGACGCAGCTCACCATGCCAGACTTAAAGGGCGGTGAGGCTAAGTCACTGGTTGATTTCCTGGAAGATGCCAGCGGATTTAATTTCGAGAAAACGGCTGGCATTCAGAAGAAGGATCTGGAAAAGTTCCTGGCAAAGCCCTATTTGCTGGAAGAGATCACGGATATCTTGGTAGGTTACGTAAACTACTTTATGACTGGCAAGGAACCGGATGCGATTACCAAGAAGGATTTCATTAAGTTCATTGAGAAGCACAATGATGACATCCTTGAGCTGACTGGTTTCTCCTTTATCTATAAGGATCCAGCGACTGGCGAAAACAAGGTGTATGACGTAGACATTGCGAATGCCTTCAAGGATCTTGGAACGGATGAGGTAACGCCTGAGTTCATTGAAAAATCCCTGGGCATGTCCTTGGATCTCGTGCTGTTTGTTCTTTCCGTAACGGCATTGGCAATTGCCGTGGCAATTGCAACAGTATTGACGATCTTAGTGCTCATTCTTCACCGCAAGACCAAGCACAGCGGCTATTCCTTCATCGGAATGACCTTTATGCTGTCAGGCATTGTCCTTGACGTTGCAATATTGATCGGTTACCTGAAATACAAGAAGCTGGGAAGCACCTTCGTTGATGCATTTGCAAATCCTTTATGTAAGAACGGCGGGATTATCGCAGGATGCATCTTTGCACTTGGCTTATGTATCTTCGTTGTTGGCAGATCCGTCTGCACGGCAGTAGCCAAGAAGAAATTGAAGAAAGCAGCATAATAATATGTAAAATAATGAAGCGGAGCTCAAAAGGCTCCGCTTGTTATATAAAAATGTTATATAAAATGAGGACATTGCCATGATAAAAATAGTGTTATAGATAGCGTTTGTCGGGCATGTACTTTGCGGCATTTGCGATTGCCTGCTCAGTTATTCGCCAAGCGGAAGATTGGACCTTAAGGGGGCGTTAAAAGACCCGGAGAAGATGAGAACGGAATTCTCTGACCTGCCGCTTCGATGGCCGCTCCTATCAATCCTGTTGGGCGTATATGCGATCACGGCATTTGGATTTGGATATTTTGCATTATGTAAATGGATGGAAGAGTTTTCCAGAATGGCATCGATTATCATGTACCTATCCACGGTCATATTTCTGATATCGATCGTAGTGCATCATATCATTTGCGGATTGGTCGAATGGCTGTATATTCGTCTGGGAAGAAGCGATGAGGCCAGGGAGGCCGCACTTGAATTTCAGATGAAAACGATCGCTACCATGATCATTGGATACTTGGGATTAGCGGTTTTCTTGATCACATTGTTTGTTATGGTAGTATCGGGGAAAACAACACTTCCTCAGTGGGCATGTATATGGAACACCCTGCCCATCATGCTGCTTCTGCTTGTTACAAAGCTCCCTGCGAAGGGCAACATTGCCGGAGCAATTATGTATTTAGGACTGTTTCTTATGCTGTAGGTGCTTGCCGTAGAGGCGATAATAAATGCAAGGCGGCTTGCCGCTTAGAGTACAAAACGCATTATGACATGTACATACCACTTGATCATGATGATGGCGTAGAATGTGGGGAGCTAACAATCCCGTTCAACTCTACGACGGATGTGCAATGTTTTTCTTGACATTATATATTTTATAAAATATAATGTAATAAAATATAAACGCAATGACATAAAATAGAGTTGCAATTACTTTGGCTATAAGAGTATAGATTGGTTGATGCTCAAATAAACGCGTTTTTCGATACAAAGGAGGTACGTTATGATCAAGATCTACGGAATGCCGACCTGCCCATACTGCGATTATGTCCATGAACAGATCAAGGGGCGTGAGAGTGAGTTTCAGTATGTAAACATTGGTGAGAACATTCGTAACATGAGTGAATTTACAAGGCTTCGCGACAATAATCCGATCTTTGATCACTGCAAGGAGATCGGGGACGTAGGCATCCCGGCTTTTGTGTTTGAAGACGGAAGGATATCCATAGATCCAGCGGATGCGGGCCTCATCGAATACGGAACCGCAGATGCCTGCTCCATAGATGACCATAAAAGCGGAAGAAAAAGCTGTTAACAGACCAAAAGGGGACGAGAGTGCAGCAAGGCATATGCCGAGGGCATCTGTACAACTGAAGAGAAACATAAATAAATGCAAAATCCGATGCTACGGCAGCACCGGATTTTTTGTTTTGTCAAAAAAATAGCGGTTGCGGATTTGGCATATTTGCGTTACTTTATAATTGCGGAAAAATAACCAGCCGACTTAAATAATGGATTGGTCAAGATCAGACATGGTGATGAAATACATGTTGTGCCGCTTTCATTTTCGGAATTTTTGTAATGATGGAGAGCAGATATGAAAATACTGATCGCGGATGATGAAAAGGATTTGAGAAGACTATTATATGATCAACTGACAGGCGCCGGGTATTCCGTGATACAGGCGGAGGACGGGAAGGAGGCAATCAGACTTTTCTTAAGCGAAAAGCCTGACATGGCCATTCTCGACGTTATGATGCCGGGGATGGACGGACTATCGGTGCTTTCAAAAATCCGGGAGACTTCAGAAATGCCGGTACTTATGTTAACTGCCAGAGGTGATGAAATAGACAAGGTGAGCGGTCTGCGGCTCGGCGCGGATGACTATTTGGTAAAGCCTTGGGGGATGAATGAGCTGCTTGCCAGGATTGAGGTACAAAAGAGGCATCTCAGGCTGGAAAAACCGAAGGAGAACATCGTACTATCCGGAAGCCTGAAGATGGATTTTGAGAACGGCGTGATCGAGAAAAATGGTAAGGTGATCAACCTCAATGCGAAGGAATATCATATTCTCAAATATTTTGCGGGGAATCGCGGAAAGATTGTAACAAAAAGGCAGATCTATGAGGAAGCATGGCAGGAGGAGTATCTGTATGATGATAATACGATCATGGTGCAGATTTCTCGCTTGCGGGCCAAAATTGACGACGATCAGGAAAAGCATGTTGAGACTTTGATCGGGATCGGTTATAGATTTACTTGATGACAGGGGCATGGGATGAAACAAAACGGGAAAATACAAACCACAAGAAAATATCTAAGGCAGAAATTTGTCCGGGTGATCCTTGCTGCCTTGGGCTTTGCATTTCTGCCGTTTTTTTTGATGGTTGTCCTTCAAAATCTCTTTGGCGAAAAAGTTTCGCAGGAAAGAAAAGCCGCAAGTTGGCTTCAGGAATCGCGGGAGGATATCGATGTGTCAGGCATTTTGAAGAAAGGCTGGAGTGCCACCATCGTGGATGAGGACCTTCGCGTGACGCATCTTGCGGGAGACAACATGTTTGGGAAGGACAGGCTAAGTGTGGAAGAGTGGACAGCCTTTCTTTGTGAAGCTGGGGAAACTCTGGGTTGGGATATCGACGTAGCCTACCATGACGGGGTGGATCAATATTTTCTTGTGCTACGAAAGCCGCAGGCGGTTACGTTCAATATCTCCGTTTTCTTTAATCAGGAGGCAAATCATTATCGGGCGACGGTCATAACGTTTCTGGCGATTTTCTCCACTTATTTTATTGCGCTGATTTTATTTGTAGCGCTTTATTCGAAGAGCGCGGCAAGGCGCATGACCGACTCCGTCGAGGATGTGTCAAGGGGTGCTAAAAGGCTGGAAAATGGTCAGTATGACATTAACTTTGGTAATGGTGAAACGGCAGAGCTGAATGAACTGGGTAAGGCCATGCTTCATCTGGCGGGTGAACTGAAGGCTAAGGAAGAGATACAGAGCGAGGAAGAGGAGAAGAGAATGCTCTTGGTGTCAGAGCTTTCCCATGACTTGAAAACGCCTCTTGCAAGCGTACAAGGATATAGCGAAATGTTGCTTGGAAAGACCACGGATGAAGAGAAACGGCAGGATTATCTGCGTATGATCCATGATAATTCCGTGAGGGCAAATGCGATTCTGCAGGCATTGTTTACTTATTCCAAGCTGGGAAGCGCGGGATACAAGCCCGTCTTTGAAACGGTGGATTTATGTGAATTTTCAAGACGGATCCTGGCGGAGTATGTTCCTAGGTTTGAGGATGCGGGATTTCGCTATCATTTTGTGATTCCCGAGGAAGAGATTCTTGTAAAAATGAATTGCGATCTATTAAGAAGGGTGTATGATAATCTGATCGAAAACTCCATGAAGTATAATCAGGCAGGCGTTACCATTGGCATGACCATCACGCAGGAAAAAGATGCCGTAAGAATCGTGGTATTTGATGATGGAGTTGGGATCCCCAAGGACGATGCGGAAAAAATCTTCACTCCCTTCTATCGCATAGATGGGGGCGTTAGGGGGAAGGAAAGCGGAGGAAGCGGTCTCGGGCTTGCAATCGTAAAGAGGATTGTGGAACTGCACGGTGGTGAGATCGCGTATGTCTCCTCGCCTCAAAACAGCGGTTGTCAGTATGAGATTTGTCTGCCCAAGCCATAACCAATGAGGATATCGGCTATTTGGGGCTGCATATGAAAAAATAGTTCCATAAAAATTTAAGACGGATTTAAGGCGGCGTTATGCTTGTTTCAACATCCAAGTGATAGGATGTTCTCAAATACGATGGAAAAGAGGTTTGAGAATGAAAAAGCATGACGCCGTTCTTTGGCTTTTATTTGTTGTTTTTGTGGTGATCCGCATGACGTGTAAGATGCCATATTGGATTGTCCTTTGTGCAGAGACTTGCGGACTTGCAATTTCCCTGCTGGTTAAGACGGGAATGCCGTCTGCCCAAAACAGGATCCTTGCCGTAGCTTTTGCCGTGATCAGTACGGTAGCATATCTTGGATATGAAAGAAATCCTTGGATCCTGCTGTATGGACTTAGGGCGGGAATTCCTACGCTGCTGTGTTCTTTGGCGGTTTTTGCCGTTATGGAAAAGCGGGACGGATTAGAGATTCTCGCTAAGAATGAGAAGCATCCCGTGAGAAAGAGTATAATGATTGCGCTTTTGCTTGGAGCAGTACTTTCCGTGATCAATTTCTTTTTATCTGGAGAAGAGGCATGCTTTGAATTCTCCTGGTGGAAGGTGCTTCTTTGTCTGAATCCTGCAATCTATGAGGAGATGGCATGTAGGGCGATCTTTTTTGCATTTTGTATCTGGCATTCGGACGGAGAAAAATCTATTTTTCAAAGGTTCACCATGTATTTTATGGCATGTGTTCCGCATGCTGCGGTGCATGGATTTCCGCTGCTGCAAACGATGGTACTATGCGCGCTGTTCGGTCTGCCCTTTGCCATTTTACAAAAGAAAAGGGACATAACAAGCGCCATGATCAGCCACGGCCTAGTGGACGCCGTGCGCTTTATGGTGACGGGAATATAGAGGGGTGCGGGTATGTTGTTTGGCCATATTTTGCAAGACTTAACGCAATTTGACATTCGATAAAGTCTTGCAGAATATGGCTTTTTTGCGGCCTACTTCTTTGAGAGTAGAATATTGTACACAAAAAGATTTAGCATAATAATATAGATTTTGATAAATCTTTTTTATTTGTTTTTGCATTCAAGGGTTTTATGAAACATGGTTTTGTTGGATGCGGAGTTTTGTTGACCTGAAGGGAGGTACAAGGATGAGAAAGAATTTGAAGAAGTTGGTTGGCGTGTCCTGTTTTGTGGTGCTGGGAGTTCTGCTTTTGGTGCTCTGCTTTGGGGTTACGGCGGGAGCAAGAAATCGAATGATGCGTGCGGAGCGGCAGAAGGCATATCTTGAAAAAAAGGAGCTCGTTGTCCGCGAGATTCGTGATTATCTGGGAGCGCAGGGCTATCAGAATAGCGGAGTGACCCTGACCCGTCGGGAATACGGAGAGAACGAGGAGGAGTATCGTCTCATGGTTCATCATGGAAGAATAGAGCACTTAAGCGAGGAAGAGCAGGACATGCTGGCAGAAACATTGGCTGGATATGCGAAGGACTTTGGCGTAGATGCCGTTATGCAGGTTTCCTTTCGATAATGGTCTTGCATTCATTTTCCAAAGAGGTTTCTGAAATATCTACATGACATTTATCGTAAAATAGGGTATACTCATAGTATCGATGTCGCAGGCAGGAGGAAAGGTTATGTCACGCATTCCAAAACCCCAAGAGATTTATAGACATTTCAAAGGAAACCTTTATCAGATCATCACCGTGGCGGAGCATTCCGAGACAGGGGAGCAGCTGATTATTTATCAGGCTTTGTATGGTGATTATAAGGTTTACGCGAGGGAGCTTTCCATGTTTACCAGTCTGGTAGATCGGGAGAAGTATCCGAACGCGGCGCAGAAGTATCGTTTTGAACTGCAACCGATCGGAAACGCGGCAAATACGGAAGATGCACCTTATAAGAATGAAGAACGTACCAAGGAAGTGCTTAGTTCAACTGTGGCCGCAGTGACTCAGATGCCAGGAGATGAAGCAGCCAAGACAGATACGGCCGATGAGGAGATAAACAAGGCAGATACGGCCGATGAGGATGCGAACCTTGATCCGATGCTCCTACAGTTTTTAGATGCGGACGGATATGAGGAGAAGCTGAACGTATTGGCAGCGTTGCATCATCGGATCACGCAGGACATGATTACCATTATGGCGGTTGCAAGTGACGTCGAGGTTGCGGAGGGTGAGCTGGAGGAGCGCTACGCACAGCTTAGAAGTTGCCTTTTGACCTTGGAAAAATATGAGTGCAATCGTATGAGATAACATGGGATGAAGAAACAAGCACTAATTCAAAATGACAAAGCTTTAGAAAATCTTAAGGAAGATTTTCATTTTGAGGCCCTAAAATGCATTCCCAAACCGTTGCTTACATGGTATGATGGGAACAAGCGGACATTGCCTTGGAGAGAGGATGCATCGCCCTATCGGGTTTGGGTTTCGGAGATTATGCTCCAGCAGACGAGAGTGG
Organism: Lachnospiraceae bacterium; assembly: GCA_015056795.1. Taxonomy (GTDB): domain Bacteria; phylum Bacillota; class Clostridia; order Lachnospirales; family Lachnospiraceae; genus Acetatifactor. The sequence goes on along the minus strand of SVFO01000003.1, from coordinate 126,439 downwards.
AGGCAGTGAAGCCTTATTACGAGCGTTTCATGAAGACGCTTCCTGACATTGCAGCACTGGCTGCGGCACAGGAGGACACGCTGCTCAAGCTCTGGGAGGGACTAGGATATTATAATCGCGTCAGAAATTTGCAGAAGGCCGCACGCGTGGTAATGGAATGCCATGCAGGGGAGATGCCTGCGAATTATGACGCGCTTTTGGCGCTTCCGGGGATTGGAAATTATACCGCAGGAGCCATCGCATCCATTGCCTTTGGGATTCCTAAGCCAGCCGTGGACGGCAACGTGCTTCGTGTACTATCCAGAATTCGGACGGATGAACGGTGTATCTCGGAGGAAAAGGTACGAAGGGCCGTGGAGGCAGAGCTGGAAGCGGTCATGCCAAAGGACCGTCCGGGAGATTTTAATCAGGCCATGATGGAGATCGGCGCCTGCGTCTGCGTACCGAATGGTCAGCCGCACTGTGAGGAGTGCCCTTTGGAGGGGATTTGCAGGGCAAGAGCAGAGGGCAAGGAGCTTTCCTATCCAATCAGGGAAGGAAAAAAAGAGAGAAAGCCTGAGGAAAAGACGGTGCTCTTGGTGCGAGATGAGGGACAGGTTGCGCTGCGAAAGCGCCCTGCGAAGGGGCTTTTGGCAGGCATGTATGAGTTCCCCTGCCTTCCTGGAAAGGTCTCGTCGGATGAGGTTGTCAGGTTTTTGCTGGAAAATGGATTGAAGGTGCTTCGCATTCAGCCACTTGGCGAGGCAAAGCACATATTTACGCATAAAGAATGGCATATGCAGGGCTACATGGTCAGAGTGGATGAATTGGAACGAGGTCATTCGGGAGAGGCCATCCGCGACTGGATTTATATTGATCCAGAGGAGACGCGGGAAAAGTACCCGATTCCTTCCGCTTATGAGTTTTATGCCCGTGCTCTTGCCATGCTTCGCGGAAAAGATTTAATTTTGGAGGACGAAAGAAAATGAAACTATTATCCATTGCCATCCCTTGCTATAATTCGGAAGGGTATATGGCAAAGTGTATTGAATCCTTGCTCGTGGGAGGAGAGGAAGTTGAGATCCTGATTGTGGACGATGGCTCCACAAAGGATCGGACGGCGGAAATCGCTGACAGGTATGCGGCAAAATATCCTTCCATTATTAAGGCCATACACAAGGAGAATGGCGGACACGGTTCAGCGGTCAATACGGGAATTGACAATGCCACGGGCCTGTATTTTAAGGTCGTTGACAGTGATGACTGGGTAAAGAAGGATGCTTATCAGAAGATTTTGGCGAAGCTTCGGGAGTTTTCAGGAGAAACGGAGCCCCTCGACATGCTGGTCAGCAATTTCGTCTATGATAAGGTTGGGGCGAAGAGGAAAAAGGTCATGCAGTATCGCAAGATTCTGCCGCTGGAGCAGGTGTTTTCTTGGGATGACTGTCATCACTTTACGAAGGGACATTACATTTTGATGCACTCCGTGATCTTTCGGACGCAGCTTTTGAAGGATTGTGGCATTCGACTTCCTGAGCATACCTTTTATGTCGATAATCTTTATGTATTTGAACCACTGCCGTATGTTAACAGGATGTATTATCTTGACGTGAATTTCTATCGTTATTATATTGGCCGTGAGGATCAGTCGGTCAATGAAGCCGTCATGATTTCGAGAGTGGACCAGCAGGTTCGCGTGAATAAAATTATGATTGATTACATGGCAGAACACGGCGCTGAGATTGAGGACAACAAAAGGCTGTATCAGTACATGAGGAATTATTTGGAAATAATTATGGCAGTTTCCTCTATCATGCTTATTCGCTCAGGGACGGATGAGAATCTGGCGAAGAAGGTGGAGCTTTGGGAGTATTTGAAGAAAAAGGACAGAAAGCTCTATGCAAAGCTAAAGAATGCCATACTGGGAGTGTTTTTACATCTTCCCGGAAAGCCTGGCAGAAAATTCTGCGTATGGTTTTATCATGTGTGTCAGAAGATCTTTAAGTTCAACTAAAACAGAAGAGATGAAATAAAAAACAGCCCATGCCGATTTGGTATTGGGCTGTTAGTTATATATAATAAAGAAGAGTAAACGGATTAAATAGTGTGGTGCCTTAGACTGGTGGAATGATTATGATTTCCATGTCCTGTCATGTTTGTTGCTGCGTCGCGCTTATAAACGATAACATACATCACGGCCGCAAGGAAAAGAGCGGTCAGCACGTCGAAGAAGGAATGCTGCTTAATAAACATCGTGGAAAGGATAATCGACATTGCAAGCATCAGGGAAGCGTAATGTAACCACTTATGACGCTCGAAGGCCTTACTCTTCGCAATGGCGAAATGAGCTCCCAGCGAGTTGTAAACATGGATGCTGGGCCAAAGGTTCGTCGGTGTATCCGTTTTCCAAAGTTCAGCGATCATTCTCGTAAACATATTGTCCCTCGGCATTACTGTGGGGCGAAGCTGATGCCCATTTGGCATCAGGGTGGAAATCAGTAAAAACAACGTCATGCCTGTGAATAAAAAGGTCAGGCAACGGTAGTAATCCTTTTTCGTCTCATCCTTAAAGAAGAGCGCCACGACGGTCACGGATACGTAAGCAAACCAAGCAAGGTATGGAATAATGAAAACTTCAACGAACGGGATGTGGTCATCAATTCCCATGTGGATCACCTGGTACTGCGTGGTCACGGTGTCCTCAAGATGTCCCCACCATACCATGTATACCAGCATGTAGGTCAGCAGAGGAATCAGGTGCTTGTATTGGTTCCAGAGCTTCTGCTTGGAAACGATTCCCTTCCTCATATTTTTTTCCATAAAATGAATCATTCGTTCTCTCATAGTACATCTCCCTAATCTTGGTGCTAGTATACCACTTGTTAATTATTTGTCAATATAATTTTAAAAGTCTTTGGGAATCTTAATAAACACTTAAGAAATACCATTCAAAATTTGACTTGCTCGTTGCGTAAACTGGCAATTTTTGTTATAATCTTTATGTTCGCGTAACTGCCATGATCAAGCGAAGGAAAACAGGGCAACGGGCAGATTTGCCGCAATGCCGTCAATTCGACTTGTGAATCTATTTAAGAAAGAGGAAAATGATATGGACATCAATTTTTATCTCCCAGATTTTTATACGAATGCAAAGCTGATTTGTTTTATGGCAGATTTGCAGCAGGCAACGCCAGAATGCTTTTATGATAACGTAAAAATTGCGTCTGCCTATGGATGCTTCCCTGGAACCATTTGGAATGGCGGTAGGGTAGTATTGGGCTCGTGCAAGAAGCCTGAAATGATGCAGATCATTGAACAGCTGAACAGCAGGGGGATTGCCGTTCGCTTTACCTTTACGAATCCTTTGATCGAAGAGAAGCACTTAAACGATACCTTCTGTAATTTCTGCCTGGAGCTTGCGGACAACAAGGGCAATGAGGTTTTGGTGAATTCACCGATTCTCGAGGATTACATTCGCAAAAATTATCCGAAGTATACGCTGATCTCCTCAACGACAAAATGCCTGGATAAGCTGGAGGACATCAAGGCGGAAATGGAAAAGGATTATGCAATCGTCGTAATTGACTCCGCAATGAATAACACGGACGTGCTCTTTTCCTTGGATCATAAGGACAGGATGGAGCTGATCGTGGATCATTTCTGCGAGGACAACTGCCCGAGAAGACGGGCGCATTACATTGTTCAGGGCAAGGCTCAGCTGGAGTTTTCCGATCCTGATTGGAAGCCCTGCATGAACATTGCAAGGGAATTCTTCCAGATCATGAACAACCGCTCCTTCATATCCACGGAGCTTCTATATGGAAAGTATAAGGATGCGGGCTTCCGTCATTTTAAGCTGGACGGAAGAAGCTATCCGCCCCGCAGACTGATCGACAGCTTCCTGTATTATATGGTAAAGCCGGAATGGCGCTCCAAGATGGCAACCATCATTTGGCGTGAGGTTTATAATACCTAAATTTTTCTTGACAAAATGAATACAGAAATTTAGCGCATTGCCGCAGGAAAGTCTTTGCAAATTTGGAAATATGTGTTACTATAGTTAGGAATGTTTTTGAACTATAAACAAAGTGATGAATTAGGAGGAGACAAGCATGTATTCTTTGGATGAAGTGAAAAACGTGGATCCCGAGATCGCCCAGGCCATTGTGGACGAGCAGGCGCGCCAGAACAGCCACATCGAGCTGATTGCTTCTGAAAACTGGGTTTCCAAGGCCGTTATGGCAGCTATGGGAAGCCCCCTGACCAACAAGTATGCGGAAGGGTATCCTGGAAAGAGATACTACGGCGGATGCGAGTGCGTTGACGTCGTTGAGACCTTGGCCATCGAGAGAGCTAAGGAGCTGTTTGGTTGCGATTATGCCAACGTACAGCCTCATTCCGGAGCACAGGCGAACATGGCAGTACAGTTTGCAGTTTGCCAGCCTGGCGACACCATCATGGGAATGAACCTTGCTCATGGCGGACATCTGACCCATGGTTCACCCGTAAACATGTCTGGTAAGTACTTTAACATCGTTCCTTACGGTGTAAATGATGACGGCTTTATCGATTATGATGAGCTTCGCAGAATCGCACTGGAAGCAAAGCCTAAGATGATCATTGCAGGTGCATCCGCATATGCGAGAACCATCGACTTTAAGAAATTCCGTGAGGTTGCTGATGAGGTTGGTGCCGTTCTCATGGTTGACATGGCACACATCGCAGGTCTCGTTGCCGCTGGACTTCATCCTTCACCCATTCCTTACGCAGACGTGGTTACCACAACGACGCATAAGACCCTGCGTGGACCCAGAGGCGGTCTGATCCTCTGCAATAAGGAAGCTGCTGATAAATTCAACTTTAACAAGGCTATTTTCCCTGGCATCCAGGGTGGCCCTCTGATGCATGTCATCGCTGCAAAGGCTGTTTGCTTTAAGGAAGCGCTGTCTGATGACTTCAAGACCTATCAGAAGAACATTGTTGACAATGCACAGGCACTTTGCAAGGGCCTGATGAGCCGTGGCATCAAGATCGTATCTGGTGGCACTGACAACCATCTGATGCTGGTTGACCTGACCAACTTTGGTCTCACCGGTAAGGCAGTGGAGAAGCTTCTTGATCAGGCACACATTACCTGTAACAAGAACACCATCCCTAATGATCCTCAGTCTCCGTTCGTAACCAGCGGTATCCGTCTTGGTACGCCTGCAGTTACTAGCAGAGGAATGAACACGGAAGACATGGACAAGATTGCAGAGGCAATCGCCATGGTCATCAAGGGCGGCGAGGAGAAGGTTCCCGAGGCAAGAGCCATCGTACAGGGACTGACCGACAAGTACCCTCTGATCTAATCGAAAGCAAAAATTTGAGCTTGAAAGACCCAAGGACAAAATTGTCCTTGGGTTTTTTTATGCAAACATGTAATTAATCAGACTCACATTCGCAAATTTGCACAAAAGATTTAATGGAAACGCTTACATTCGATACAAAATAAGGAAATTCGCTGATTGCCCAAAGAACAATCCTCGACGAAATCAACAAAGGAAACTAAAAATATTACATCTGCCTTGTCAAAAAAGTAAAAAAGATGCTTCTTGAAGTAAAAGATTTCCATTTACTTAAAAAAGGGGGTTCGCTATACTTTATTTCAAGGGGAAAGGTTCTTATGGGGTATTTCGATACATAGAAGGTGCGACCGATGACTCGTAAACGAAACATTTTAATCATCCTTATATGTGTCTTGCTCAGTGCAGTGCTCATGCTCGGAGGTTGTACCAAAGAGAACGAAAAAAGCACTGCACCAAGCAATACCGTTGGACACGAGCTTCTTGCAAGCTGGGCGTATATTCATGAACCGGAAACCGAGATCCTGTCGTTTATGACTGACGGAATAGCGTTCTATCACGGAAGGGAATATTCCTACTCGCAGGACGGAGATTTCCTGACGCTGACAGATGAGAACGGTACAGAAACGACAATGAGGTTTGTTCAGGTGCGTGAGGGCAAGATGCTCCTCTATGAACGCACTGAGTACCATTACGCAGGAACCTCAAAGCCCGATGGAATCATCGGATATTGGACGGGAGGTCCAGAGGATCGATTGTCCTATGAATTTACCACGAAGGGAACCTATTTAGAGGATGGAACCTTCCCGGGACATTACAGCGAGGATCCTGAAAACGGAACGATCAAGCTGATGTACAACGATCACTTCGAGGATACCTTGATTTACTACACTGTGGACGGAGATAAGCTCACGATTGATTATCCCTGGCCCATGGTAAAGACAGAGCCGGCAAAGTAAGATGGAGTTATCTTGTCGGAGGGGGATTTGGTCATAAGGCGTGGCGCCTTAGACATAGAGAACAAGATGGAAAAACCATCAACTTGTTTAAAGGAGGAGAATTATGAAACTGAAGAAATTGGCAGCAACTTTGCTCGCAGCAGCTATGGTTGTATCTTGCGCAGCATGTGGCAGTGGCAGTGGTACCGAGGGCAGCGGCAGTGCTGGTAACGAGGGTGGTAACAAGCAGAGCGCTTCCACTAGCGTAGACCTGAAGAGCCAGAAGGTTTCCCTGGACATGTGGTGTATCGCTACCGAGAGCGATTCCAACCGTAAGTCCTATGAGAATGCCATCGCTGAGATGAAGAGCGAGTATCCTGACATCACTCTGAACTGGGAAGCATTTGAGAACCAGTCCTACAAGACCAAGATTAAGGCCGCTATGGCAGCTGACGAAGTACCTGATATCTTCTTCACCTGGTCTTGCGCATTCCTTGGTGATTTCGTTGATTCCGGTAAGGTTTACTGCCTGGATGATGCATATCAGGATTACAAGAGTGAGCTTCCTGAGGTTATGCTTGCAAACTCTACTTACAACGGAAAGCACTATGGTGTTCCTCTGACCATGAACATCGTTGGACTTTTCTGCAATATGGATCTTCTGAAGGAAGCAGGCTGGAACGAAGTTCCTACCACCTATGATGATCTGATCAAGTGCTGTGACGCTCTGAAGGCTAAGGGAATCATTCCTTTCGGATGTGCAGGCGGCGAGACCTGGTGTGTAACCGAGTATCTTGAGCCCGTTATCGAGAAGAGCATCGGCGCTGACGCTATGAACGACATCTTCCTTGGAAGAGCTTCTTGGGACAATGCAGACGTTGCAAAGGCAGTTGATACCTTCCAGAGCATGGTAAAGGCTGGCTACTTTGATCCTAACGCAGTTTCCCTGACCAACGACGAAGTTAAGGCTAACTTCATGCAGGGTAAGTATGCATTCTATCAGAATGGTACTTGGAACTGTGCAGACTTCGCTAACGACGCTAACTTCTTCCCGAAGGTAAAGGTTACCGAGTTCCCTGTTGTTGATTCCAGCAAGGGTAAGCTTGGACAGCTCATCGGCGGACCTTCTGATACTCTTGCAGTAGCAGCTTCCTCCAAGAACGCTGCAGTAGCTGCTAAGTACACCTTCGAGCTTGGTAAGAGAATTTGCCACTATGGTTACCTTGATGGTTGTGGACTTCCCGCTTGGAATCCTTATGGTGACACCAGCGGAATCAATGGCCTGACCCAGGCTGTATCTGAGATCTGCTCCAAGGCTAACGCATACGTTCTGTTCGGTGATACCGCTATGAACGCTGACGATGCTAACAAGTACCTTGACTATGTTGCTCAGGTTTACGGTGGTAAGGTTGATGGTAATGCATTCATCTCTGGCCTGAAGAAGGAAATCAGATAATCAATTTCCTTACTTAGTTACTTGAAATGATTATGTTTGCGGCTTTTCCGATCCTTGTGTTTCACGGGGAGCCGGAAAGGCCGCATTTTGTTTCCAAATACCATTGGAAGGTAAGAAATTAACATGAAAAACAATCTTTATAAGTATGGAATGATTACGATCTTTCTGCTTCCGGCACTGATCTTATTCATCGGTGTCTTGATTGCTCCCATTATCATGTCGGTGTTTTACAGCTTCTTTGACATGAAGAGCATCAGCCTGAAGGGGGCAGATTTCATATGGTTTGGCAACTATGCGGAACTGTTCACAAGTGGTTCCATCAATATTTGGAGAGCCCTCGGCAATGCGATGCTTCTGGCAGCGCTATCCGTATTCTTACAGCTGCCCTTATCCCTTGGCCTGGCGCTGATGCTTGGTAAGGGCATCAAGGGTGAGAGAGGGTTCCTTTCCATCTACTTCATGCCCGTGCTGATTTCCACCGTGGTAATCGGTCAGTTGTGGAGAAAAATTTATAACCCCGATTATGGTATTCTGAATGCCGTACTTCAGCTCATTGGAATCGGCGACAAGATGCCACTCGGAGGATGGCTGGGAAATGAGGCATCTGCTCTGTGGTGCGTATTTATTCCTACCCTGTGGCAGTATGTTGGTTACCATATGTTGCTCATGTACGCGGGCGTTCGCAGCGTATCACCTGAGCTTCGCGAGGCTGCAAAGCTGGACGGCGCAACAGACGGACAGGTAGACTGGTACGTAGTAATTCCCAGTATCAAACCTATTTTGAAAGTAAGCGTGATTTTCGCCGTAACTGGTTCCTTGAAATCCTTCGACCTGATCTATGTTTTGACCAAGGGTGGTCCTTACCACGCAACGGAAGTGCCCAGTACCTTGATGATCAGCATGTTGTTCGAACGAAACCGTTATGGCATGGGTAGTACGATTGCGGTATTGATGATCGCATTGTGTTTCGCGTTTGCCATCTTAATTACTGCAGCGTTTAAGGAGAGAGAATATGGCGGAAAAAAGCATTCTATCAGCAAATAATAGTTTAGATCAGTATCAGGTACAAAAGACCAATAAAGTCCTTAGAGCACTGATCTATATCGGTTTAGTGATTTGGGCGCTGATTGATCTCTTTCCTGTTTACTGGATGTTTACGTTCTCATTAAAATCAAACGAAGAAGTTTACGGTACCAACGTCATGGGTCTTCCTAAGGATTGGCTCTGGAGCAACTACCAGACGGCCATGACGACTGGTAACATGCCCCTGTATTTCTTGAACAGTGTAATCGTAACGGTATCTTCCATCGCGATCTGTCTTGTGGCAGCCATGATGGCAACCTACGCGCTGACAAGAATCATCTGGAAGGGCAGCAAGACGATGAATGCGTTCTTTATGTTGGGTATTACGATCCCCATCCACTCATCCATCGTGCCGATCTTCATCACCTTAAGTAAGTTGAAGATGGTTAACTCTTATTGGGCAATGATCATTCCTTACTCAGCGTTCTCGCTGGCCATGGCGATCCTGATCTGTACGGGATTTATGAACGACATTCCGAAGGACCTTGACGAGGCGGCCTACATTGACGGATGTACACTCTGGCAGACCTTCATCAAGATCATTGTTCCTCTGATGAAGCCCGCGCTTGCAACCATCAGCATTTACACCTTCCTGCAGTGCTGGAACGAGCTGATGTTCGCACAGTCCTTTATCAGTAAAAAGCAATATAAGACATTGCCCGTCGGTATTCAGGCGTTGTCTGGACAGCATACGACGGATTGGGGCCCGATCGGTGCAGCACTTGTTATTGCAACATTCCCGACCCTGTTGGTTTACGTATTCATGAGTAAGTCCATTCAGGAGAGCTTCATTGCAGGTGCCGTGAAGGGTTAATGAAAAAAGAGAAGGTTTTTATAAAAGAAGGCGGCTTCTTCGGAAGTCGTCTTTTTTTGTGGCATAGAAGAACCCCGTGCTGCACGGAAGGATTCTTGTTAAATCGCGAACTTAGGTTTTGGAAAACAATTTGCCAGAACTCCCAAAGCGTGATAAAATAAAACATGCATAGAAAAACAAGCGGCTGCGAAGCAGACATTTGTTTTTCATGCATGTTTTAACGAGAAAGCTGATTTGCAAAGCAAATCAAGAGAGCTGCGAAGCAGCGAGCTTTCGAGTTTATAATATAGTAAACATGTAACAGAAAAACAAGCGGCTACTCAGAGAGGAACGACATGTCAAAACGGAAGAAGAGGAAAAAAAGAGGTTCGTTGTCTGCAAGGCTTAGCATGGTGCTTGCGGGCATTATTTTCGTACTTATTTTTTCGACCATCATCTCCGTCTTTGTGGTTACGCAGAGGGAGCGCTTTGACCATGCAACCCGTGAATCTGATGGTGTCTTAAATGGCATGACCAACAGTATCTGTGCGGAGATCGATAGATATAGAGAGCTTTCGCGACTGTTTCTGATGGATGACGCCCTTGCAGAGTTCCTTCGTGCAGACTCGAAGGAGGTTACGGCGGGTTTGATCAATACCGCGAGATACAGCATTATGAGAACCATGAATTTCACGGAGGGCGTGGATTCCATCTTCGTATTTCGTGAGGATTATCAATATATGTCAACGAATTTGGCATCGAACAGGAATGCTTATCGCGTTGATATTGATTTGATGAAGGAAGATAGCTGGCGGGATCCGATCCTTCAGGGCAAGGGAAATGCGTCCATTACCATCAACGGCAATGGAGCCTTGGAGAGAACTAATGGAAAGCCTTTGGTCACGATATCGCGTGCAGTGTATGATTTGCTTCGACAAAAGCGGACGGGTATCATGCTAATGAATATTTCCGGTACCTTGCTGGATCGTATGCTTCAGGAGAATGTACGGGGGGCTGACCTTTGCATTATGTCAACGGAAGGAACCTATCTTGCGGGAAACAAAGCGTTGGTACAGTATTTCAATGAGGAATTTTGTTCTACGGAGGTTGTTCATCAGAACCTGAAAAAAGGCAAGGAACGAATCATGCTTTCTGGCAGGATGGTGGAAGAAATGCCCATCGTCATTCTCTTCTCCACAACCTATGCCTTGCCAGCGTTGCCATTGGCGACGATTTATGTTCTTGGGGTGCTGCTTGGCGTATTTGTGATTTCTGTCTTTGTTGCGGGTATCTTTATTTCGAGACATATCACGAGTCCCGTCTTTCAATTGGTCGAAGCGATGGAGGAAAACCGTCAGGAAGGAAAGCTCCAAAAGATTGAGGTGCCACTTCCGAAAAATGAGCTTGGCATGTTGGAGGAAGAATATAACAACATGATCGAGCACGTAAATGATCTGATCAAGCGCCTAATTGAGAAGGAAAAGGTTTTGCAAAATGCAGAAATGCGCGTACTGCATGAACAAATCAAACCGCATTTCCTATACAACAGCCTGGAGACCATCGGATGGCTGGCCATGGATGCGGGTGCAGAAAACGTGCATGATGCTCTGGAAACCTTGGGAAGCTTTTATCGGAATTTCTTGAGTAAGGGAGACCGCGAGGTAAGTCTTCGCAGGGAGATCCTGATTGTCAAGGATTATCTGGCGTTGCAAAAGCTCCGTTATGGCGACATCATCAATGATGAATATGACATCGCACAGGACACGGAGGATTGCATTGTTCCGAAGCTGATCCTGCAGCCCTTGATTGAGAACAGTATTTATCATGGCATTCGGTTGAAGGGCGAGGCAGGTACGATTAAAATTACCAGCTTTATGGAAGGGGACGTGCTTCATGTCATCGTCAGAGATACGGGCGTGGGCATGTCGCAGGAGAAGATTGATCAGGTACTTAGCACGGATATGACGCGAGGCGGCGAAAAGAGCGTTGAGCAGTCAGAGAGCTTTGGCCTTTGGGGGACCATAGAGAGAATTCGGTGCTTCTGTGAAAAGGATGACGTCGTAAGAATCCGAAGCGATGAGGGAGAATTTACGGAAATTGAATTCATTTTCCCACATGCTGCCAGGAAGGAGCGGAAACCCTCTACGGCTACAGAGGGCAAAACGACTGCTAAAGCGGAGGAGAAGGCTCTGGAAGGTTCGACGACGGAAAACAGGGGGAAAGAGAAGGGAAACGAAAATGTATAGAGTAATGATTATTGATGACGAGCAGTCCGCGCGTAGGCTCCTGCGGGCGTCCATACCGTGGGAGAGTCTGAACATGGAGGTCGTTGGGGAGGCAGCTAGTGGAATTGAGGCAATCAACGTCATTGACGAGATGAGGCCTGACATCGCGTTTGTGGACATTTCGATGCCCTTTATGAATGGCATCGAGTTCACGGAGGTTGCAACGCAGCGTTATCCAAAGCTGATCATCATAATAATGACGGCAATTGACCAGTTTGAATATGCGAGAAAGTGCGTGAGCCTTCCCGTATTTGAATACATGCTAAAGCCCATTGTCCGTGCAGAAGTGACAGGCGTTTTAGAAAACGTGAAGAAGAAGCTGGATGCGACGATGGAGACGGAAGGGGACGGAGCATCCGAATACGGGCCCGAGATGGAACAGGACACCATCGCGCAAATCCAAAAGTTTATCGATAATAATTATGTGGACTCGAAGATCAACCTGGCATCCGTAGCAGAGCAGTTTGGCTTTAGTGCCAGTTATTTATCAAGAAAGTTCAAGCAGGAGACGGGCAAGAACTTTGTGGAGTACCTGACGGAATGCCGCATGGAGAAGGCCATGAAGCTTGCCGAGAAGGGAAAGAAAATGTTCCTTGCCTCCTCAGAGGTCGGCATCCCCGATCCCAACTACTTCGGCCGCTGCTTCAAAAAGTACGCAGGCATGAGCTACTCGGATTATGTCGCCACCCATATGAAGGCATAATCTTCAAGATGTTCAATAGAGCATAACTGAGCAACTCAATAAAACATAATCGAGTTACTATAGATATTCGAGATACTCAAGGGGAAGGTTTGGGGTGTCTTTCTAGGTCAAAAGATTAGTAGAAAGACACCCCAAACCTAGCCCCGAGTATTTCGACACTTTTTCGTCAAAATCACGAAGACCTTGAAAGGGGTCTTCGTTTTTTTGTGGGTTTTCCCCTCTTGCGTTTTCCACAGTGCCGTGTTAGAATATCTTTCGTTAGCATACAATTGTCTTTCCCAGAAAAACATTCGAATTGTTTTGGGAGTCGCTCCTGTGAAAGGAATATGGCGGGAGAAGAAGACGGGAGGATGGAAAGATGCCAGCAAATGATGCCGGATATTACGTGGTACGTAAAAAGGCGGTTCCTGAGGTGCTTCTCAAGGTGGTAGAAGCAAAGCGCCTGATCGAGTCGGAGAAGGTGCCGACGATTCAGGAAGCGGTAGATGCCGTTGGAATCAGCAGGAGCTCCTTTTATAAGTATAAGGACGACATTTTTGAATTTCATGAGAATGCCAAGGGAACGACGGTGACGCTGTTGTTCCAGATGGAGGATAAACCAGGGATTCTGTCAGACGTGCTTAAGCTTGTTGCGAGCTATGGTGCAAACATTCTGACAATCCATCAGAGTATTCCCATCGGAGGAATGGCTTCCCTGACGCTCAGCATTCAGATTCTGGAGACGACGCAGGACGTGTCAGGAATGCTGGAGCAGATGGAGAGATTGAGCGGAGTACACCGGGTGAAGGTGTTGTCTAAAGAGTAAGGACAGAAAGCAGAGAGGAAAAAGTTATGGTTAAGGTAGCGGTTTTTGGATATGGTACCGTGGGAAGCGGTGTTGTAGAGGTCATTGAGAAGAATAAGGAGCAGGTGAGCAAGAAGGCCGGAGAGGAAATCGAGGTTGCTTACATCCTGGATTTGAGAGAGTTCCCTGGAGATCCTTATGAGGCCAAGGTTGTGCATGACGTTAATGTGATCCTTGATGATCCTGAGGTTAAGATTGTCTGCGAGACCATGGGAGGAACAACCTTTGCATATAATTATACAAAGGCCGCTTTGGAGAGAGGAAAGAGCGTATGTACCTCCAACAAGGAAATGGTGGCAAAGTTTGGCCCTGAGATGCTAAAGCTGGCGCGTGAGCACGGCTGTAACTACCTTTTTGAGGCGAGCGTTGGCGGCGGTATTCCCATCATCCGTCCCCTGAATGACTGTCTGACCGCTGAGAAGGTGGAAGCCATCACGGGTATCCTGAATGGTACGACGAACTACATTTTGACGAAGATGGAGCGCGAGGGCGCTGATTTTGATAAGGTACTGGCAAGAGCACAGGAGAAGGGCTATGCGGAGAGAAATCCTGAGGCAGACATTGAAGGCCATGATGCCTGCAGAAAGATTGCAATCCTCTCTTCCCTGATGATGGGCAAGAACGTGGATTTCGAGAAGATCCCTACCGAGGGTATCACGAAGATTGTTCCCGCAGACTTCGAATATGCAAAGGCAGCAGGCAGAACCATTAAGCTGCTTGCCCGTGCAAAGGTGATTGATGAGAATACGCTTGAGGCAATGGTAAGCCCCGTAATGCTGGATAAGGAAAATCCCCTGGCAATGGTGAGCATGGTATTTAATGCCATTCTCGTGAAGGGCAATATGCTTGGCGAAGCAATGTTCTATGGTAAAGGCGCTGGAAAGCTGGCAACGGCAAGTGCAGTTGTTGGCGACGTGATTGATTGCGTGCGTCATCTCGGAAAGCAGATTCCTTGCTTCTGGGATGCTGAGGAGGCAACAATTCTGGATGCAGGAAAGCATTCCTCTGCTTACTATGTTCGCGCAAAGAAGAATGCAAAAGAGGCGCTGGAGGCAGTGCTGCCTGGCGGTGAGTTCATAGAGCTTCCCGAGAGAACGGAGGATCTCGCATACTTCACGCAGCCCATGTCCCACAATGCCTTCGAAAAGGTCTGCGAGGGTCTTGGCGATCTAGTGCTTGGTAGCATCAGACTTGGTTAATGAAATAGATTTATATAAAGTTACTGAAAAGAGGAGAAGAGAAAGAAATGTCTAAGGTAGTAAAGTTTGGCGGGAGTTCCCTTGCCAGCGCAGAACAGTTTCAAAAGGTTGGAAAAATCATTCGTGCGGATAAGGAAAGAAGATTTGTGGTACCATCCGCTCCAGGCAAAAGGAACAAGTCAGATACAAAGGTCACTGACATGCTGTACTCTTGCTACGATCTTGCGGAGCAGGGAGGAAACTTCACCATACAGCTGCTCGCCATTCAGGACAGATATAATGAGATCATTCACGGGCTTGGATTAAAGCTTTCCTTGGATGAGGAATTTGAGACGATTGAAAAACAGTTTCGTGCAAAGGCTGGTAAGGATTACGCAGCATCCCGCGGTGAATATCTGAACGGCATCGTGATGGCAAATTATCTCGGATATGATTTCATCGATGCAGCTACCGTTATTTTCTTTGATGAGGATGGCAATTTCGATGCAGACAAGACCAATGAGGTGCTTTCCAAGGAGCTTGCAGGTCGTAAGAATGCAGTCATTCCTGGCTTTTACGGTTCCATGCCAGACGGCTCGGTAAAGACCTTCTCCCGCGGCGGTTCTGACGTGACGGGCTCCATTGTTGCAAAGGCAGCTAAGGTTGACGTATATGAGAACTGGACGGATGTTTCCGGATTCCTCATCGCAGACCCTCGTATCATCAACAATCCCGTAGGAATCGACACCATCACCTATCGTGAGCTTCGCGAGCTGTCCTACATGGGCGCAGGCGTGCTTCATGAGGATGCTATTTTCCCCGTTCGCCAGCAGGGGATTCCCATCAATATCCGCAATACGAACGCACCTGAGGACAATGGTACCTGGATTGTTGGCAGCACCTGCCAGAAATCCAAATATGTCATCACTGGTATTGCAGGAAAGAAGGGTTTCTGTGCAATCAATATTGAGAAGGACATGATGAACTCCGAGATTGGGTTCGGCAGAAAGGTACTTCAGGCATTCGAAGAGAACGGTATTTCCTTTGAGCACGTTCCTTCGGGAATTGATACGCTGACCGTCTTTGTTCATCAGGATGAGTTTATGCACTTAGAGCAGAAGGTGGTTGCAGGCATCAATCGTCTTGCAAAGCCTGACACCATCGACATCGAGGCAGACCTTGCGCTGATCGCCGTTGTAGGACGCGGCATGAAGTCCACCAGAGGTACTGCAGGCAGGATCTTCTCTGCGCTGGCACATGCCAATGTCAACGTTCGCATGATTGATCAGGGTTCCTCCGAGCTGAACATCATCATCGGCGTTGCCAATGATGATTTCGAGACAGCCATCAAGGCCATTTACGACATCTTCGTATTGACGAAGCTATAAACAACAATCATCATATGTGAGAAAGGGAACGAGCACCGCTGCTCGTTCCCTTTCTATTTGTAGCGAGGAAGGAACCCAAGCGACAGGCGCGTGGAAATCTGCGATTTCCAGGCTAAGCATTTGTATTCACCCGAGCGTGCACGAAATAAAAACGGAAGTCGCTAAGCGCCCTTTGGAAACTAATTTGTGTCGAAAAGTGCGATAAATTGTCGAAAAATGGAAAATTTAGAGAAAATAATAAAAATTATTTAAAAATGTGTTGACAAATGGGAGCGGATGTTGTAAGATAAAATCAACAAAAGAGAAAAGAACACGAGATACCAAAGATAAGGTATAAAAAGACGAAGGAAGTTGTAAGAAGTAGTACCAAAGGGGATTCCAGAAAAAACCGATGGAAAAGAAGGAATTTTAGGTACGAAGGAACCAATAGTACACGAGGCTTAGTGTACATGAATGGAAAATACAAAAGAGTGTTTCGAGGGTATCGGGAAATTCCGGATGAACTACGAAGAAAGGTGGATAGGTAGAGAGTTAATTCCATCAAAGACAACTGAATATCGAAAAACTATCATAACTCAAAGGAGGAACGGGCCATTGGATAGCATAGTCTGAAAAGGCGTATCGACGAAATTGGTTGATGCGCCTTTATCTATGTGTTCAGCTGCCCATTTTTTTCTTATTTTTTTAAGAAATTTCTGTTTTCCTATGGAATCCTAAGGCATTTTCATGTATGATAGAACATGGTGGGATCGTTTATGATTTCGACAAAAAAAGCGGAGACGCAAAGACTACGTGAGGTTATTACATGAGCGAAGAAAACAAGAATCAAGAGGAATTATTACAGAAACGCGAGGCAAGAAGAAAACGCCGCCAGAGAAACCAGATTTTGGCTTATTCGGTGGTGATCCTGTTGATTGTACTGGTTGGCTTGGGAATTTTGGCATTAATTAAGTTTATGCCAGACAAGAAAGCAAAGAATCAGGGTATGAATATTGCTAAGAATACGTCAACCTACTCTGAAGAAAGTACGGAGACTCCTCCCGAGGAGACGGAGCCTTCAGAGGAGATCTCGTCAGAGCCTGAGGAGACCAGCTCTGAGCCCGAGGAGTCGCAGGAGGTTGTTGTAGAGCTGACCTACGAGGAAAAGCTGGATCAGATCGTGGACGCGGCAATTGCCGTAATGCCGCTGGAGGATAAGGTGGCTGGATTATTTATGGTGACGCCCGAGCTCCTTACGGGGGTATCTCCCGTAACGAAGGCAGGTCCCAGCACACAGGCTGCAATCGAGAAGTATGCCGTTGGCGGTATTTTGTACCGCGCGCAGAATGTTAAGAATAAGGAAACCTTCCAGGGCGTAGTGGAAAATACGGTGAATTATAGCAAATATCCCTTATTCCTCGCAGTAGAGGAAGAGGGCGGTAAGGCAACGCAGCTCTCCAAGGCAAACAATAATACGAAGACGTCCAGCGCAAAGGAAATTGCTGCAACTGGTGACGCACAGAATGCATACCAGGTGGGCGTTACGATTGGATCCTATTTGAAGGAGCTGGGGATTACGATGGATCTGGCACCCGTTGCCGACCTCGCGAATGTTGACAAAAGCGTCATGGAAGACAGAAGCTATGGCAGCGACGCGCAGACAGTTGTTGGTTATGTGAAGAATATGATGAACGGCCTGCAGGAGCAGGGGATCACACCTTGCGTTAAGCATTTCCCTGGCATGGGGAGCGTTACGACGGATACGGAAAAGGGCCGTGCCATTTCTGAACGCTCAGAGGAGGATTTTTGGGCAAGTGAGATGGATCTGTTCCATAAGCTTGTAGACGATAAGATGCCCGCAATTATGATCAGTAACATGGCAGTACCCGCCCTGACGGGAGACAACACGCCTTGTACCCTGTCTGCGAAGGTGGTGACGGAGATTCTTCGTCAGCAGCTTGGTTATAAGGGCCTCGTTATTACGGATTGCCTGAACGAAAAGGCCGTGTCGGAGTATTATTCTTCAGAAGAGGCAGCGATCCTTGCATTGAAGGCAGGCTGCGACATGATCCTTTGTCCTGAGAACTTTGAACAGGCATACAATGGCGTTTTGAAGGCGGTCCAGGAGGGAACCATTTCTGAGGAGCGCGTCAATGACGCACTGCGCCGCATTTACCGCATTAAATTTGCGGATCGCGTGGAAGAATAAAGAAGATCGGAGGAAAGAAATAGGCTGGATCATTCAAGACGCCGCTGTATGGCAGGACTTGCAATATTGATCCAGCTTTCTCTATGGCAGAGAAGCAAGCTTGGCCGTAAGCATTTTGTTTTTCAGGAGTTGAAGAGATGAAGATCAAAACGGAAAACCGATCCTATGATGAAGTGGTTAGCCTTCCCTCTTGGGAGCACAAAAAACCGAAGAAGCCTTCTAAAATTCTTGCAGGGGTGGCCCATGCAGGCCTTAAGGGTGAGCTTAAACAGGTTCACTTTACCTGTGAGAAGGTGGACATGGAAAAGGCGGGCAATGGCCCTTGGATGATTCTGATGAATCATTGTAGCTTTACGGATCTTGCCATTGCCTTTGAGGTGCTAAAGGGTAAGCCGTTCAGCATTGTCTGTACCTCGGATGCGCTCGTTGGCAAGGAGGGCCTAGTGAGAGCCTTGGGCTGTATCCCAACCTGCAAGTTCGTCTCTGACATGACGCTGATTTCTGACATGGATTATGCGCTTAACGTAAATAAGGCCAGCGTCCTGATGTATCCTGAGGCAGGATATTCCTTGGACGGAACGGGGACAAAGATCCCCGAACGGCTGGGACTCCTCTTGAAAAAACTAAAGCACCCAGTCGTCATGATTACTTCCTACGGGGCATTTGCGCGGGATCCGCTTTACAACAACCTTCAGAAAAGAGACGTGAAGGTATCCTGCCAGATGAAGTGTCTGTTTACGCCAGAAGAGCTTGCCAATACGAAGGCGAAGCAGATCAATGAGGTATTAAATGAAGCCTTTACGTTTGATTACTTCAAGTGGCAACAGGAGAATCAGATCGAAATCAAGGAACCCTTTCGGGCGGATGGCCTGAACAGGATTCTCTATCAATGTCCGCACTGCATGGCAGAAGGTGCAACGGAGGGAAAGGGCATCCGCTTAACCTGCAAGGCGTGCGGTGCAACCTATGAGCTAGATGAGCTTGGAAGGCTCAAGGGCGTCAATGTTGAGCCGAAGTTTGCCCATGTTCCTGATTGGTTTGCGTGGGAGAGAGAAGAGCTCAAAAAGGAAATCTTGAATGGTTCCTATTCGCTTGAGGTTCCCTGTGACATTGCAATTCTAAAGAACTCCAAGGCGCTTTACATGGTGGGAACGGGAACGCTGCGACATGATGCAAAGGGATTTGTTCTCGATGGATGCGATGGAAGGCTTCACTATGAGCAGGCTCCGAACGTATCCTATAGTGTCAATGCCGATTACTTTTGGTATGAGATTGGAGACATTGTTTCCATCGGCACCAATGAATGCTTATATTATTGCTTTCCGAAGGGCTGCGATATCGTAGCCAAGACTAGAATTGCTGCAGAAGAACTCTACAAGCTGTCAAAAAGAAAAGGATCCGCTCTGAACGAGGGTTGTTAGGGGAGATGAGTCAGATGAAAAAATGGAGTACCTGGAAAATCATTTTATTCATTATGCTGTGCATCAGTCTGAACGTGGGAGGAAAGCTTCTGACGGTATGGCTGCAGCTGCCGCTTTGGGGAGATTCCTTCGGAACGGTGCTGTGTGCCAGCGTCGGCGGACCGATCTGCGGAGCGATCGTGGGCTTCACGAGCAATATTTCCTACTGCGTCGTCAACCGTCTTTCGGCGGCGTATTCCCTCACCAGCATTGCCCTTGGCTTGATCATAGGCAGGGCCGTCCGCAGGAAGTGGTTCGATCACTTCTACGGTTTTATGAAGGCTGCTTCCCTGGCAATGTTCACGGCCCTTGTGGTATCCGTGCCGCTCAATCTGATTTTCAATGGCGGTTATACGTCCAATAAATGGGGAGACGGAATCATTGATTATTTTCTGAACAAGGATTGGCCCATTCTGCTTTGCGGCATTCTTGGGCAGCTGGCGCTTGAATTTGTCGATAAGGTCTTAACCGTCACGGCCGTATATGTCGTGATTCTGCTGCGGCGCATGAGGAAAAACCAAAAGGAGGCGCAGCCCGCAGGGCAGGAGGGCGCGGCGGGAATCGCTTCGATGCTTGCCCTGTCCCTTGGACTTTCCCTGCTTGCATCCGTTTCTTCAGAGGCTGCCGCGTCGACGGAGGTCATTGATTACAATGATTACGTCCAGAGCGTTTATAGCAATAGCAACGGCCTTCCCTGCGGCGAGGCCAACGACATTGCGCAGACCAACGACGGCGTCCTCTGGATCGGTACCTATGCGGGCTTATACCGCTATAACGGGCGCGAGTTCCGGTGGGTGGATGATTATGAATCCGTGAAGAACGTGAACTGTCTTTATGTGGACGAGGAGGGCCGCCTTTGGATCGGCACGAACGACAATGGTCTGTCCATCGTCATTCGCGAAAAGATTGTCAACGTGCTGGATCAGGCAAGCGGTCTTCCGTCCAACTCCGTTCGCCACGTCATCCGTGCCACGGACGGATACTACTATGTCGGAACAACCTCGAGCATGCAGATTCTCGTGATGAACAATGGCCTTAAGGCGACGAACACCCTGCCGGAGGTCAACTATACCGACAGCATTAGTGCTGATGAGAATGGCCGCGTTGCCGCCATAGCCTCTGACGGCGAGCTGTTCCTGATGAAGAAGGGAAACGTTTTAAAATCCCTTCGCCTGCCCGACGAGCAGGAAATCTTTAACTGCTGCGCCTTTTCGCCGGATGGAACGCTGATGGTGGGCACCTCTGCCAACCATATCTATTACTATGACGTTTCAGGGGATGATTTTAAGCAGCTGCGGGTGATTGCCTGCGAGGACGTCCATTGCATCAACAATCTGAATTATGCCGGCGACGGTACGCTGTTCATCTCAACCGACAGCGGGATCTCCTACATTGACGCAAGCGGCTATCATAAGCTGAACACCAACGACTTTAATAACTCCATCGACAACATGCTCTATGACTATCAGGGGAATCTTTGGTTTACCTCCTCGAGACTCGGCCTTCTGCGCCTTGCAAAGTCGCCCTTTAAGGACGTGTATGGTTCCATAGGCATGGATCGCCGCGTGGTCAATACCATTGTCTTTTGGCAGAACTCCTATTATGTCGGCACCGATAAGGGTCTTGACGTCGTCGATAAGAACTGCAGGCGCCAGATTCAGAATGACCTGACGGAAGCACTTTCGGGCAAGCGAATCCGCTGCATGTACGTCGACCAGGAGGATCACCTCTGGGTATGCACCTATGGAAGCGGTTTGATGGAATATGCGCCCAATGGTGCGTCATGGTCGTATAACAGCAATAACGGAAGCTTTGGCAATCGTGCGCGTATCGTTACAGGGCTTTCAGATGGAACCATTCTGGCAGCAGGCGATACTGGAATCAGCTACATCAAGAATCATAAGATTCAGCAGACCATCCAGAATCAGGACGGATGGATCAATTCCATGATTTTGACTGTGACGGAGCGTAATGACGGAACGATCCTTGCTGGCACGGATGGTGATGGCATTGCCGTGATTCAAAATGGTAAGGTTACGAAGATGCTTACCCGCGAGGATGGACTGAGCAGTGACGTAATCTTGCGTACGGTGAAGGATCCGAAATCGGAGGGCGTGTTTGTCGTTACCAGTAATAGCCTGTGCTATCTGGAGCCTGATGGCAGCATCCGCATTTTGGATGAATTCCCTTACTTTAACAACTATGACATCTTTGTAAAGGATGAGGATACCCTGTTCGTCATGTCCAGCGCAGGCATTTACGTCGTGGAACGCGACGAGCTGGTCACGGGCGGTGAGATTGCGTGGGAGCTTTTGGATGCGAGAAGGGGGCTTGGCACGTCCCTGACCGCGAACTCCTGGAATTACTATAACGGAAGCGGAGAATTGTTCCTTCCGTGCGATACGGGCGTTTACGTCATTGACGTCGATAAGTATAACAGCGACATTCGTTCCTACAGGATGCAGCTGGCCGCCGTTCATCTGGACGGCGTGCTGCAGCCGCTTGCCCGCATGGGTGCCATTACGGTGGGACGGGGCGTGACCCGCGTGGAGCTCAGTCCCGAGATCTTGAATTATACCATTCAGGAGCCCAATGCAGGGTATTTTCTGGAGGGCTATGATTCCCAGTGGACGATTCTTCCGCAGGGAAGCCTGGGCAACATTTTCTATGTCAACCTTCCCGCGGGAAAGTATGTCTTCCACCTGGCCATCTTTGACAGCGCCGGGGACCGCCTGCTTGAGGAGCGTACCTTTGACCTTGTGAAGGAGGGTGAGCTGTATGAGCAACCGGGCTTTGCCGTGTACATGCTGACCGTTCTTTCCCTGTTCATCATCTGGTTTACTTGTCTGGCGGTGCAAAGGCAGCTGTATCAGCAGCAGATCAAGCTGAACATGGCAAACGAGACCGTTATGGCAATTGCAAACGCAGTCGATGCCAAGGATGTGCGTACCCATCAGCATTCCATGCGAGTGGCGGAGTATTCGGAGATGATCGCGCGCGAAATGAATTGCTTTCCATGGTGGCAGAGGGGCAGGATGCTCTCTAACCTGCGAAAGGCTGCACAGCTCCATGACATCGGCAAGATTGGCATTCCTGACAGCGTCTTAAACAAGGTTGGACGACTGACGGATGATGAATACGCGAAAATGAAATCGCACGTCATCCGCGGCGCGGAGATTTTGAAGGACTTTACCTTGGTGGAGAACGTTGAGGATGGAACGAGATACCATCATGAGCGCTATGATGGCAAGGGATATCCGGAGGGACTGAAGGGGAAGGAGATCCCCCTGTTCGCAAGAATCATTGGCGTTGCCGATACCTTTGATGCAATGACCTCGAACCGTGTTTACCGAAGCTCGATGGACACCGATTACGTCATGAACGAAATGAAGCGCGGGCGCGGAACGCAGTTTGATCCCGATGCGCTCGATGCCTTCCTGAGGCTCGTGGAGAAGGGCGTGATCAATCCTGACAAGCTCTATGCCCAAAGATGCGCCGAGATCCAGCATGCGGATGAAGAGGCGCAGGCAGAGCTTAAGCGCCGCGTCGAGGAGGATAAAAAGATCCAGGCCGGCGAGATGGGAAAAAAGGATGAAGGCGGGAAAGGAGATAAGTCATGAAGCGGGTATACATAACGACGGTTTTGACCTGTTTGGTAATCTTAGCTGCATTCATTGTCTGCTTCCGCATTTTGAATCTTTCCGGCGGAAGGGATACCCTGAAAGTCGGATTTATCTATGATAATGACGAGAGCACGGCCTACACCTATAACTTTTCCCTTGCGAAGGATGAACTGGAAAAGAAATATGGCGAGCGCGTGGAAATCGTGACCTGCAGCAACGTGCTGGATGATGAGATGGAGGAGCCGCTGAGAGAGCTGGCTGGAGACGGGTGCGACGTCATTTTTTTCAATGGCTATAGTGAAATCGTGATGAAGCTTGCGCCGGAGTACCCCAATACACAGTTTTGCCAGACGTCCTACATGGAAATGGATGGAAAAACGGTTCCTGCCAATTACCATACCTTCAAGGGAGAAGCTTATCAGGGCCGCTACGTGAGCGGAATTGCAGCAGGCATGAAGCTTCAGCAGATGATTCAGGAGGGGACGATCACGGAGGATCAGGCCGTCATTGGCTTCGTTGCGGCGTTTCCCACGCCGGAGGTCATTTCCGGATACACTGCGTTTCTGATGGGAGCGCGCTCCGTCGTACCGGCGACTGTCATGCGCGTTTGCTATACGCATAACTGGAGCAGCTACGCACAGGAAAAGAGCGCGGCGACAAAGCTCATTGATGACGGATGCGTTGTCATTTCCCAATATACCGATACCATTGGTCCTGCCATCGCCTGTGAGGAGGCTTCGCAGGAACGCGAAATTTATTTTGTCGGGTTTAATCAGAGCATGTCGGAGGTCGCTCCTAGTTCATCCCTGGTCACGGCAAGAATCTGTTGGGAGCAGTATATTCTCTCTGCCGTGAAGGCCGTGATGGCGAATAAGAAAATCGAATCCGTCGTTTCGGGACACATTCGCGGAACGGATGCCTTTGCGGGCTTTGAGGAAGGCTGGATTGAGATGGTCGACTTAAATCTCCAGGTCGCAGCGCCTGGGACGCAGGAGGCCATGAACCGCGCGATTGAACAATTTAAGCGCGGAAATGGTGACTTTGTGTTTAAGGGAGATTACGTCGGCGTGAATCCTGACGATCCCTCAGATACCTGCGATTTGCGAAATGGCTACATAGAAAATGAGAAGACCTCGTATCCGACCTTCCATTATGTCCTTACGGACGTCATTCAATTTGTGTCGGAGGAGAAGTAGTCCGCGAATTTATCCAAAGGAAACAGCGGGAGAAATTAGAGTAGATGAAAAGGTTTGTAACACTTTGTGCATTCGCGGTAATTCTTTTCCTGACGGGTTGTGGGAAAAAAGCGGAGACAATCGTGATTCCCCTGAGGATTCAGGTTTCCTTCGAAGAAGCCTTCGGCACGAGCTTTTCCGAAGCGCTCAAAACATGGCAGGAAGAATTCCTGCAAGACATGGACTAATCATATCATACCAAATAGTGAAACAACATAAAGTATCGTTAATAAAAGCACCCGCTCATGAAGCGAGTGCTTTTTTGTTCTGCTATTGAATAGATTCGATTAATTGCCATGCCTGACTGATGTCGGTGGCATAGATGATTAGTACATAGTTACCCTGCCTAAGCTGTATTTTTGTTTGGGTGGTGATGCTGTCGGGCGGAGTAAGCTGGAGGATCTGATCCTTGGTAATGCTTTTCAATTCACCAATGCAGCCCTCTAGATCATAAACATCTGGCTCTGCCTTCAAGTACCAGTCAATTAGCGGTGCCCCATTTTCTGCCTGATCCTTGGTAGTATCAGATACATAAATAGCCTCAAGTGCAGTAGGCTGCCCGTTCTTTAGAATGATGGCAGAGCTTTCACAGATCCACCCGAAAGAGGAAAAGTTGGGCAGGCTGTCAGAAAAGGCATCCGGCATTTCCTTAAGCGAAGTATAAGTGTAGAGGGCACCTTTGCCTTGCTGAAATTGTGAGAAGTCCAGTGGATGATTCCAAAACCACTCAAACAGAGCGACAACATCCTCATAGCTGTCCTTCCAGGAGCCAGTAATTTGATACCAGCCAGTTTCATTTTGGAAGGTAATCGTTTTTTCCTGGTTCGCGCGACCACGTGCAATAATCTGAACTCCGTCGCGCTCCGTAACGGTAGCAGCAGGCTCCAGCACCTTTCCGTTTTCATCTATTTCGACAAAGATGCAATCCTTGATGATGGGAACTTCTTCATAGCCGGCAATGACACTCAAATCGCTGTAGTTGTCAATCCCCTTCAGATCTCTTCTGTGCCAGGAGAGGACAACGCTATAAATACTTCCATCCTCATAATAGTCTGCGTTGGCATAAAAGAGAGGATGACTTTCCATGTGGGGAATCGCACCGTTCTCTTCCATCAGGCTGCGATTGTCGGAGAAATCCCATCGTTCTCCAAATTCCTGATGAATAGACGCCATAAGGCCGTCCGAGGCAGATTGGGCTTCCCCTGCATCGGCATAGAGAAAATAATCAGCAGCAGTGTATGCCGCGTTCCATGTTTGAACATGATTTTCGTTATGTTTTTTTGCAATGGTATAGTGAAATAGGATTCCTGCCACAAGGCATAGGCAGGCGGCAGCGGCAACCCATTTCGCCCAGCGAGCGATTGGCGACCTTTTTCCATTTTTTGCTTCTGCAATCAGACCGTCATCAACGTTACCGATCATATCGAGCAGATCATTTGATTTCATTTAGTATCCCTCCTTTTCGAGCAATGCACGGAGTTTTTTTCTCGTCCGATGTAACATAGATTTGATTTTGCTCTCGGAATAGGAAAACTGCTTTGCGATATCAGAAATGGAATCCATGTACCAATACCGGCACAGGAATACCTGACGGTCAACCTGAGGCAGGCCCAACAGAAAAGCATTCAGCTTTCTTTGCAATTCATGCCGTATGGCCTCAGATTCGACGTCGCCCGTTCCTGATACACATTCCTCCAATTCCTCCAGAGCAAGGGCTGCCACGCCACTGCCACGCTTTTCAGCGCTGCGTTTTCTCCAGAGATCAATGGAGATGCGGCGAGTCATCTTTCCCAGAAAGGTGGAAAGAACGGAGGGGCGGTGGGGCGGCATGGACTGCCAGGCATCCTGGTAGGTATCGTTAACGCATTCTTCTGCATCCTCGGCATTTGATAGAATTTGATACGATATGCGCTGCAGATACTTTCCATACTTTGCCGCAGTTTCAGGGATCGCGCTTTCATTTCGCTCCCAATATAAATCAACAATACGCTGATCCTCCATTCCCTTCACCTCCTCTCGGTAAGACTTACTTAAGGGCCCTTCACCTATCTACTCGTAAAAAAAGGGAGTTGGTTGCAATATTTTTATTATTATAACATAAATATGGGGAAAATGCGCCGACCGGAGCGAGACGGGAATCGAACGCGAGTACCAAAATGGCCAAAACACAATAAAAGAAAGGAGTTTGGGCATCCCGTTTTTAAAAATCTTAACCAGATCTTAACCAGTTTTTGGAGAACTATATTGGACGAGAACAAGAAAGGAGGCATCTTATGAACCTCTTTTTCGTTTTTTCAGAGATTGCAGAAAGATTGTCGTTTTTTTGCGACAATCTTCTTGGTAGGGTGGTCCTTACAAGATGCCAGGGTATTTTTTGATTACATCGAAAAATAGAATAATTACAAATTGGGCATGAATTAATCGAATTCTTTCTGATTCCAATTGTTATATTCCCTGCGTTTGGATTCGGTTTTATCCATATGTAGTAATCAGATCTGGACACAACCACAACTTGGCACGGTAGAAGTATAAATTAATATTTTCTATAAGCGAATTTAATGGTTATTAAAAGTTGGAAAATATGTTGAATATGAATATAGCATGCACTTTGCTGCATTAACAGGATGTGGGGAGCGGAGTTTGGAAGGTAGGATGACTAGTGTACCATAAGGTTACACAAATTTCTGAAATTCATGTTCTGGGATCCATGTTTACTCATTGCATAAGTTGTGATGATATGTTATCATTTACTCAATGAGAATATTATGAAAGGGAGGAACAACTTATGCCTGATGAAACATTTAGCACAAAAATGAAGGAACTAAGGGAATCAACGGGACTTAATCGCAAGGAATTCTGTGAAAAATTTGATATCCCCTACAGGACCATGACGGAGTGGGAACTAGGCCATAGAAATGCTCCGCCTTACGTTCTTCGCTTATTGACATATTATGTCAAAATGCAGAAGAAATTGGCTGAAAATGGGATCCTTGAGTAAATGACCGGAGGTGATGGACATGAAAGAAAATGAAATCGTATTATTTGAGACGGAAGATAAAAGAGTAAGCATACCTGTTTCCCTTGATGGTGAAACAGTGTGGTTAAGTGCGAATCAGATGGCACTGCTGTTTGAAAGAGATGAGAAAACGATTCGAAAACATATTAACAATGTTTTTGACGAGAATGAAGTTGACAAAACGAACAACACGCAAAAAATGCGTGTTGATGGGGTCAAGCAGCCAGTTCCATTTTATACGCTAGATGTCATTATTTCCGTCGGCTACAGTGTAAAATCCAAACATGGTGTCGAATTCAGGCGCTGGGCGAACAAGGTGTTGAAGGAGTATATTATTAAGGGTTATGCGGTAAATGAAAAGCGCCTTGAAGCATTGCAGAAAACCATAGAAATCCAGTCCAAAATGCTTTCATCAGCGCTTGAGATCAGTGGTAATGAAGTCTTGCTAGCAGTTAATCAATATACGAAAGCACTGACTCTTCTCGATCAATATGATCATCAGTCATCACTGTGACAAGGTAAGCGAAGCAAACAAGCCAGCATATTGTACGCTTGCGGGTGTTGGCGTATTCATCATGGGCGTTGGATTCGGGCTTTCTGGAATCTGCATGTTTTTGACCCAGTCGGCTCTCGGCTTTATTCCTATGGCAGCAGGGCTAGTATTGGGTTTGGTGATGCTGATCATGGCGATTGGGAAGTATAATCATTAACAATTTTTGAGGGTTGATAATCTATGAATTATTACGGAACGAAAAAATATAAATCATGGATGGAAGAACTTGAGCAACGGATTTTTTCTAAGGTCAGGTTTGATGATTATGATAGGATCAAAGAGTTAGATGAGGGCTATTCCGTAAAGTATTATTACTACGCTGACGAGGAGCATTGTTTACCTGGTCATGCGCCTTTGGATGGAGAAGTATGCAGGCTGTATAAGAATGACAAGCTTGTGTTCGAATGGAAAAATACCGATGGTAAGTCTCGCATGGCCGATTTGATCCATCATTCCGACGGGAATACCTACTTCATTTTTGATGAAGATCTCTACGGGTATAGTGTTTTGAATTTGAGTGACCTTCAATGCATGCATTACATTCCCGCGCAGTCTTACGGAAAGTATCCTGAGGAGTTCGAAGAGACTTTCCTGTGGTGTAAATGTTACTATAATCCCGTGAATGATCTTTTGGCGGTGGATGGGTGTTATTGGGCATGCCCATATAGCTTGATCGTATTGGATTTTAGCCATCCCATGACAGCCGTGGAAGCAGAGGATTGGGCGGATGTTTTCCAGTATTGCGGGAACCATCCTGATTTGGATGACATTGATTTTGTGGGTTGGGAAGGCAACGATCTTGTGTGTAAGGCAACCGGAGAAACACCGGAAGATTTTAACCTAAAGGGCATGTGCAACGTGAGGTTTTCTGATCACCAATGATTTTGGAACCTTGTAATTTGACGCTTAATGGCTGGGGAGGCTAGATGGAAAATTAACAACTGTCAGAACAATTTGAGTTTCGAACCATAAGGCAAGAGGAAGCGGATGAGGCTGCCGAGATAGAACGGATCTGCTTTCCGCCGCATGAGGCATGCACTCCGCAGCGCATGAAGGCGCGCATTGCCGTGGCGGCGGATTTGTTTTTTGTCGCGATTGACAGGCAAAGCGGAAAGATGGCCGGCTTTGTCAATGGCATTGCCACGGATGAATCAAAACTACGGGATGAATTCTATACGGACGCAAGTCTGCATGATCCCAAGGGAAAGAATGCCATGATCCTGGGAGTCGACGTGTTGCCCGAGTACAGGGGACGCGGGCACGCGAAAGCTTGGCACCCTTATTTTATTATCTGCAAATAATAATTTCGCCTGATAAAATTCAGACAATTATTGTCAAAATTCAGAATATATTGTATAATTATGCAATAGAATACTTGCGTAAGGAGGGCACCGGATGTTTTGTACGAATTGTGGTAATCAGCTGCCAGAGGATGAAAAATTCTGCACGAAGTGCGGCGCAAAGATAGAAGCGGAAGTACCGAACAAAGAAGCGGAAGCGCCGGAGAAGGAGCAGAATGCGTTTCGTTTTAGCGCGGCTATGCAGCCTGGGGAGGCTGCCTATGGAACTCTTGGTACTGATGTCATGAATGCGGTAACAGAAGTGATTCCGGGACCGTGGAAGGTACTGATCTCTGGCATAAAACAGTTTTTTGGCTCGATCAAGGCTGCAATCAAGCATCCAATGAGCTTAATTCCTGCCGCCATCTTGGCGATTCTTTGGCTTGTCTTAAATCTTCTCCAGGTGAACGAAAATGATTCTACTCCAGTGCAGGTTTTGTCTTTCCTGACCTTTGCAAACGGTGGCATGAGAGGCGACATACTGGGCTTCATCGGTGGCATTATTGGAAAGGGCATTTTTGCCGGCGCAGTCACGGCGCTTATTGGATCAATCCTGCATAAGGGCGGAAACAAGAGATCATTAAAGGATAAGTTCCTAGGCATGTTTGGTGTTTCTTTGGATACGCTTGGGGCATATCTTACAGGCATTGGCGCGGCAATGCTGCTTTACCTGTTCTTCGCCGGCGGTGCAACGAGGATTTCCTTTATGGGAGGAATTGCCGCGGCATATTTGGCTGCGCAGTCGGCGCTAAATGAAGGATTTCTGAAACGATTGTTCAGCGCGGTTACCTCCAAGGGTAAGACAAAGGTGGGGCCAGGCGCAGCGACTATGATTCGCGGGCTTACGACAGGCTTCCTTGCGGCAGCTTTGATTGGACTGACTGACATTAATCTAGTTTTGATTATCTTGGGCCTTTTGCTTGCCATTGGCGGAACGGTGATGGCGATTTTTCAGGCGAAGGGATTCGTAAAGATTGGTGGAAAGGGGGCACGGGCACAATGAAAAAGAAACTTAGCGTGATTGTTTTGCTGGCCCTTATGACGTCAATGTTTCTTGGCTTGCATGTGTTTGCAACGGAAGGTGCCAAACCATTTCCTTATGAGGATTTTCCGGATGCCCATTATGGCACGACTACTGCATATCCCGCATGGGAAAGAGATCTCCGGGATAAATCAGGTCATTATGCGGAATTGGGATATACGGTTCCAGTCTATTTGACTGCATATAAGCAATGGTGGACTGACGTTGACCATGAGACATTTGAAAGCTTCGCTAACAGGTTGGCCAAACAATCTGCAGATCTTGAAATATATAAGGTTCCGGGGATGTGGGAAGCATATGAAAAATGTGACGCGGTTTCTCTTTTCTGGGATATTCAGACATATTCAGATACCGGTGACTTCTATGCCTATCGTGAAGGCAAAACCGTGGAAACCAAGATAGAGGAATGGGAGGCTTCCTTTCAAAGAACAATAGATGCTTGGGAAGATTTTGAGGGGACGGTTTCCAAGTCTTCTTATCTAGACGGAACCTTGGTGGAAATGTATGAGGAAAGAATGCGAGGAGGTTATGCGAAATATTACGAATGCTATTTCATTCGCCCGGTTCCGGAAGTTAAGAGTTTGTATATCTATTATCACTTTCAGTTATACGACAGACATGAAGGTGATACCTACCATGATGCTGAGTTTGCAGAATTGAAGAGTTGGAGAGATAAACTCTTTAGCGCAAAATATGAAGTTGTTTGGAGGGATGATTTTGAGGATTACACAAAATTAGGGACACATGATGAAGGCGTGACACAAAGCGCAGCGGACACGCCGGGAGAGGATGATGGCGTTGTTGTTTCGGATGATATTGTAGAAGGTTCCGGCAAGAAGGATTCTGATTCCGATAAGGGCAGTTCGAAGTCTGATACCGTGAAATCCAGTCATGATTATGATGACGACGGCATGGGTGTCGGCGGTGCGGTAGCGGTCGGCGTTTTATCGACGGGTGCAGCGGTCGGCGCAGGTGCGGCGGCATCTGGTAAGGGAAAAAACAATAACGGCAAGAAAAAGAAATCCTACAAGATGTACGTGCAAAAGGATTTTGGCGATGCCATTCGTCGAGGTGTAGATCCCGTCAAGATCCGTGCCCGCATGGCGGAGGTTGACGAGGATGGCATCGTGCGTGACAGAAATGATTTGACGGCCCTCATCAGTGTTTCAGGGGACGGCATGACCGTTCACAGTGCGACCATGGCAGGAAGATATTGCGAGGCGACGGTCAGCGTTCCGCTTGATAATCAGGAGGATACGGCAAACATCATCTTCATTTTCAACGGAGAAGGCGGGAGCTTTACCAACACGGTCGTGTTCCGACTGGTCGACGGTCCTTCCCTAAAATTCGTGGAGGAAACGGAGAAAGCAGGGACATACCACCTGTATCACAGTGGCTGTGGCATTGAGGCAATCCCCGGTGACAACTTCACTTATACAAGACAATTTATGATCGTGGATGCGACTGTTGCACCGAAGCTTACGGATATCAGAGCCGTAAATACAGGTGAGTTTGACGTGAAATTCGAAATGACGGATCACCAGTATGTTTACAAGATGATCGTTAAGAACAACACCAAGCCTGAGCCGGAGCATGATCTTTTTGAGAAGGTGAAGGAGGAACATTTTGAGATTCACGTGACGGTGGAGGGAGAAAAGGAACCCGTCAAGGGATACGTCACGATGGAAATGTATCCGGAAGGCATCACCATTTCTTCGCCGCAGGAAGGCAAGAAGGGGAACGTAAAGTATGTGCGCGTGCAGGCCTTCGAGAAGGAAAATGTCGGCGACTTTGATAAGAAGTGGCAGGTGAGCCAGATCAAGTTTACCCTTGCCTTCAAGGGAAAGGACAAGGCGATTATTGACCCAGAAGAGACAGAATTTAAGTTCGCGAAGCTGAAGGGCGCGGGTGGTCTTGGTATGCGCGCAGACAAAGAGGAATCCCTCGCTGAGAAGTATAAATACGAGGAAGCCCATACTTGGATGAACGGCAAATGTGTTTATGAATTTGAACCGCAGGCACATCTCTGCGAGCCAAGCGACGGAACCTTTATGATGGTATTGCTTCCCGTTACGTGTAAGTATGAAAGCGTGAAACATGAAGCGGAAATTCCCCTGAGACTTCGCGGCAAGGACATGGATCCCATGGAGAACTGGGAGGAGGAATACAAGAAGCTTCGCGAGCGCCTGGAGAAGTATTCCCTGCCCGCTGAAAAGGATAAATGGCTGGAGAGGATCGAAAACATGGCGACGGATCCACGCGCGTCGGTGGAGGAGCTTCGTCTTACCAGCAAGATGCTCGTACGCAATTACATGCGCTATTGGGAGATCGAGGGCATCAAGTCCCGTCAGGATGCCGAGCTGTACGACAACATTATCAATCAGCTGGAATGGGCGAAGTTTTTTGGAGACTGTGCCTTTTCCTTCCTCGTCAACGCGTATGCAGGTCCCGTGGCGGAGGCCATCCTGTCGCCGACAAAGGATTTCCTGACGGAGGCAATTGGAGAGACGATCGCGTCGTGGAGCCGTGGGCAGTCGGTGGACTTTGATAAGTTTAACTTCTCAAAGAACGTGCTGGCGGCAGGCGATAACCTTGTTTCCGGGCAGATCGGTTTTGACAACTGGAAGAAGGCGGCGTATACCTTGGGCGCATACTTTGCCTATGCTTCCCTGAAGAATTTCTATATGACGCTGCGCGAAGATAACAAGTTCGATTTGTACGGTGCCCTTGTCAAGGGCTTCTCCGACATGACTTCCGCGGGCTTGAAGGCGGCTGCAAGTCACCTGTTCGACGCTTGGCTGAAGAATAACGTTCAGTTCAGGAAGAAGATGAGCATTTGGTGCGGTCAGCTTGTGACGAAGCACTTTGGCGCCGGAGCCCTGTTTGACCTGCGCAACGTGGAAGGAATCACGAAGAGTGAAATCGTTCGAAAGTATCTTGACGGACTGTTCGGCATGGCCATTGACAAACTGATTGAAACGGACGTTGAGATCCACAATAAATTCATTACGAGTGAAAACGGGTTTGAGTTTGATCAGAACGGTCACGTGATCATACAGTTCTTCTTTGAAGTTGAAGGATCAAATTACGATTGCAAGATCGACGCAACGCAGGCCGTTGTTTCGGCAACTTCGGGATTGTTTGGTTACGTCTTTGAGCTGCTGTTCGGCGAAGTGCCGTTTGCGTCTTCCGTGATCGAAATGCCTACGGATCCGCCTCTGCCGCCTGAGAACAATTGAGTGAAATTTTCGCGAAAGGAGTGTCAGAAAATGATGAAGCACAAACGAAGATGGATTAGGCTTTTACTGACATTTTTGCTACTGATTTTGCTGTGTGCTTGCGGAGCGGAGAAAAACGAAAAGTCTTCTGACAAGGATAGCAAAACGAAGCGTAGTTCTGAGAGTAACAAGACTAGTCAAACCAACTACGAGGTTCTTCTCAATTATGAAGTTGATCTAAACTATAGCTCGATTCTCGACTATGCGGAAAAATTGGAGGAAGCGGGCAATGCGGAAGCTGCAGCGGCTGTTTATGAGATCATTATCAAGAACGGAGGCGCTGGAC
The DNA here is from genome assembly GCA_015056795.1 of Lachnospiraceae bacterium. Classification (GTDB taxonomy): domain Bacteria; phylum Bacillota; class Clostridia; order Lachnospirales; family Lachnospiraceae; genus Acetatifactor. The sequence goes on along the minus strand of SVFO01000003.1, from coordinate 92,426 downwards.
TGATCAAAGATGTATACGAAAACAATCAGTTTATAAAAGAGTCGAACGAGATCAATGCTTACATGGAACTTTTTGGTAGGAAAGGAGACGATGGAAAATGAGAAAACTGATTGCATCGCTTCTTACAATCCTTATGTTCCTTGTGACTATTCCGCCCGTGTCTGTGCTTGCTGAATCAGACGATGAACAAGGCGATTATTTACTTGATAAACTCAACGCTGTTAATAAATCTATTGATCTCGTGCCAGACGATCGTTTTGAAGGTGACTACACGGAACTAGAAAACAAGGATGGAACAAAGTCCTATGTTTTTGAGAATGGAAGCGTCATTACCGAATACGAGGACGGGACTCGTGAAGGATTCGACTACAAGGGTAATCATCATTATTACGACAAGGATGATAATACCACGGTTATGATCAAGGATGGAACTGTGTGGACCGAATACGCTGACGGCCGTAACTCAATCACCTTGCCAGGAGGCAATGATACTGTCGTGATTGATTCGGATCGCTGTTCTTGCATAATGTCGAAACGAACGGGAACGGTTAAAGAGTATGATTCGAACGGGCATTGCACTGGACTCGGATTTATTGGCAGTGATGAGAGGCTAAAAACCGACGAATACGGCGATCTTAAGGATGGAATGATCAGCGGACCCAATGGGGCATTCCTCGAAATCAAGGACGGTGGAGCGGAGAAGCATTTTGTTAGTCCGTACGGCGCAAAGTTCGACTACAAGGAGACAGGCTTCGCTGACAGTTTTGAGGGTAGGACGGAATCTTACGTAATTACCGATCCTGACGGCACGAAGAAGGTCTGGGACAAAATCACGAAGATCAATCGCGATAAGTCAAGCGGTGTGAGCACCGGAAAGACGGTAGAAACATCAGGCGGAGTATATCTCTCAGACGGTGAGAAGATTGAGTTTGAGGAAAAGATGCTCTATGACAAGAATGGCGATCCCTATTATAGCGCAAATAATGTTGCTCAGTGGACAGGGGCAGATGGAAAGACACTATGGATCGACAAGAATGTGGGAGCGTTTGAATACAACGATCCGAATACGGGTGACAAGGTCATCACGGACGCAAACGGAAATCTGACAGAATACAAATTGGGTAAAAACGAGTTAAAGGTAGATTACAATTCCGACGGAAGCATAAAGACGGCTCATTGCAAAACGGAAAACGGCGCTGAGCTGACCCTGGCTAATGGTTCGGGTCAGGCTGTGCTTCCTAACGGCGATGTCTTCGAGGTTGACAGCGAAGGCACCATCACAAAGAATGGCAAGGTCGTCAAAAAAGACGGTGAATGGGTCGAAGGGTATGATCCCTCACAGGATTTCGTGACTACTGAGGAGAACAAAAAAGAAGATACCGAGCACGGAGTTTGGAAATTGATTGAAGCCCAGACGGAAGGGGACCGAGTTGCATACGATGGATGGGGAAACGCTTATGAACATGTCTATAAGGTTTCTCCCGGCGAATTTGAACATACATGGACTTGCAGCACGGATTACTACGCTGCAAGCGGAACATTCCTTAATCGTAAGGGTGATACGTCAACCGTCACTTGCATTAATTCCGCGCCTCCCGAAATAATCAAGGGTGGCGAGACGGTTTCATTAAGCGTAACATTGAATGGTCATTACGAAAAGCGACAGGAAGATGTCTGGAAAGATCCCGCTGACTATCAGGATGGAGGGAACATGGATATCTGTACTATCTATAGCTCCGGCGGGTATGCTTATTTCTCCTTCGGCGAGTCGGGCGATACGCTATACACCTCTTGGGACGAGCCGTCTGCATCCAGAACCTTTACCTGTGAGATTAAGAAAGGTTTCCGCGATGGCGTTGAAATGGATATTCGTGTCTGTTCCTTAGGAATGACATGTCATTATCGTTACCAATGGGTTGAATAAAGCAAAAGTTAATTTATGCAAATCAAAGAAGCAGTAGCCTTTGTTAGGGCGGCTGCTTTTTTGATTACGATAGCGTCAATTTCGAAGATGTTATTGGTGACATTATTGGTGTGTTTTTGTATTGGTGACATATTGTGAATCAGTCGTTCGTATGATACTATGAAAGCATGCAGGAAGATACAGAAAATGTTTTGATTTGGGAGCTCTAGAAATGAAAGAAAAGATCAGGGAGAGATGTGAACTGCTGAAAATAAACCGTAAGGCGATTGCCCGGGAGTTTTCGCTCGAAAATGACCTTATGAGTATTGTGGCGGCAATGATTTTTACGGACGCCGGCAGGGAAGTTGATTTGGAAATGCTCAAGGAGTGTAAAAAAATCCTCGCAAAGCATACTGGCATGTTTTCAAGGTTTAGGAAGAACGTTGACCTGGTGCTGGAAAGCAGGATGGCAATGTCCGATGATCCTGAGAAATATATTGAGGCAGTCATTGATACTTACAATAAAATCCGCAAGGCAAAGATGAAGGATAATGACTTTACCATAATTGCGGCTGTACTACTGTGTGAACTAGGAAAGACGGATAAGATCAATGAAGTGATGGAACGCTATGATGCGCTGACGAAACGCATGGAAAAGGAGCATCCTTTCCTTACCGATGCAACAGACAGTTCCCAAGTAATGCTCCTAGCTGTTTCGGAGCGGGATGTCGATTCCATCGTAAATGACATAGAGGAGTGCATCCAATATCTGAAAAAGGCCTGCAAGACAAAGGCGGGATCTGACGCCGTTCAGGGGATTGGAGAGGTTCTGGCGCTTGAGGGAGGCAACATAAAGGAGCGATGTGAGCGCGTTGATAAAATGATCGCGCTGTTCCAAGAAAAGAAAGCGGGGTTTTCTGGAGACAGAGAGGTTGTTTCGCTTGGAGCATTGGCAGACATAGATGCTGAGCCCGAGATTCTGGTGGATCAGGTCATCGAAGCCGCCGAAATACTGAAAGAAGATAAGGCTTTTTCGGATTCGTCCCTTGAAAAAAGCCGAAGGATCATGTATGCAGCTGCGCTGGTTGCCGGATGTTACAGAGAACATTCCGCAGCGAATGACAATGCTTATATCAGCTCTACCTTGGGAATATTAAAGGACCGACAAACTGCGGCGATGATATCCGCCATGATGGAGATACTTCCGGGCATTGTGGAGGCAGTATTTTCGGCTGATAAATAGAAGAAATCAAAAGGGAGGGATTCTGAATGGCGGATATCTTATATATCTTTCGCGTAGTTTTGAAAGGCGGTTATTATATTGGATGTATGATTCTGTTTTATGTTTCTCTCAAAAAATGCTTTTTGAGAGAAGGCCGGAGCAAACGCAAGCTTTTAGTTTTGTCCATCCTCATGAGCCCCGTTGTTATGTACGTGTCGGCATTCCAAATTTCGGGAGAATCATGGGAAAAAATTTTGAAGTTGCTCAAAGTATCGGATGAACGATCTTTCATGGCGTTATTCATTGGTGGCTTATACTTTGGATTGCTATACCTTGCGCTGGTTTTGTTGTGCGTTGAGCTGCTTGGGAAATGGTTAAAAGTAGATGAAAAAAATTCCCTGCTTTTTCTGTTTCTGATGTTCAATACCATTATCTCACTTGCGACAAAGGGGATTAGAACGGAAGGACTGTTTTCTGCCGAACATCAGGATCTTTTAGATTCTGCCGGGACTCTGGTTGTGGTTTTTGCCACGATTCTTTTCTATTGTTTGGTCGTGACCCCACTTGCAAAAATGAAAGGGATGCGCGTTAAAGTGAATTGGGGAATTTTCATGATTCCGCCTGCCGCATTTTTGATTCTGAACTCAGTTTTCACGATTTTTGCAGTATATTCGAAGGACATGATCGGGGGAGCGCTTTCCGTTACGATCTATTTGTTTTCCAGTATTATCGTGTTCCTATTTATTTGGGCATTTGCCGTCATCATTAAAAACATGATGGCGACAAATGAGGCCGTGGAGGCCCAAAACGAGGCCATAAAGGCTAGGGATGAAGTAAAGACATTGTCCGTAGAAGTCATGGAAGCGTTGGCACATACCATCGATGCCAAGGATGAGTATACGAGAGGTCATTCCGTTCGCGTGGCAAAGTATTCCAGAATGCTTGCGGAGAAGCTTGGATTGTCCGCAGAGGAATGCGAGAATGTGTACTACATGGCGCTACTCCATGACATCGGAAAAATCGGCGTACCCAATGCCATTATCAACAGTCCGACGAGGCTTACGGATGAAGAATATGCCGTGATCAAGACGCACCCGGGCGTGGGCTTTGACATTCTGGCAGAGATTAAAAGCAGACCTGATCTGTCCATCGGTGCCAGGTGGCATCACGAGCGTTACGACGGCAAGGGATATCCTGACAGAAAGGCAGGGGAGGAAATTCCTTATTTTGCAAGGATCATTGCCGTCGCAGATACCTATGACGCGATGACCTCTAACCGAAGCTATCGAAAGTACATGGCGCAGGATGCCGTGCGGGCGGAGATTGAGAAAAACAGTGGCACGCAGTTTGATCCCAAGGTTGCTAAATGCATGCTTGAGATCATTGATGAAGACAAAAACTATGAGTTGCATGAGTAAGTTATAGAGAACTTTTTTGGGGATTTGCGCCGACCGGAGCGAAGCGGAGGTGTCATTGAACGAGCGGGTCGGAGAAGCCGCAAAGGGATACGACTTCTCCGACTGTCGCGCTGTCGCGCTATAAGTCCGCACTCGCGAAGTTGCTTTTCGCTGAACCATTTCGTGGTTTTTCATGCACAAAAGTGGCCTCCAAATTGGAGGCCACTTTTGTGCATAAAAAAAGCGCGAGACGGGAATCGAACCCGCGACCCCCTCCTTGGCAAGGAGGTGCTCCACCGCTGAGCCACTCGCGCATGTCGTTGTTTCGTAACTGACAAAAAGTAATATACTATACTTTTCACCAAATGTCAACAGTTAAATCGTACTTCTTTTTATGAAATTAAACATACAATTCAGGGCATTTTTCAAAAAATGACGCATTATTAATACAAAAAACAGAAATATTGACAAATTGGCATTATAACAGTAGGATATAGATATCAATTCAAGTGTTTTATGAAGAAAAGAGCATAAAAGAGAAGAAAGGGGCAGGACCTATGGAGAATCAAAAAAAAGCAGGCAAAGGCGGAAAGGGGTTCGCATTTGCTTTGTTGATAGTAGCTGTCATTGGTATCGCAGGTTATTTTTGCTTTCGTGAAGGAGGACTTTTACGGGGGAAGGGAGATAAGGAAGGCGAAGCGAACGCAGAACAACAGGCAAGAAATGAAATGCAGGCATCATCCAATGATAATGAAGCACTGACGGGAGATGCTGCTAAAACAGAAACGCAGGGTCAGGTCGGAGATGAGGTATCAACAGAAAGCGTTGAGCCGAAGGAGCTGACGGAGTCGAAGGAGTCGGAAGAGCCTAAGGAGCTGGTGGAGTCGAAGAAGTCAGAAGAATCGAAGGAATCAGTAGAATCGAAGGAGCTGGCGGAGTCGAAGGAGTCAGAGGAATCAAAGGAATCTGATGAACAGCAATATTCGCAAGAATTTGATATACTGCTGCCGCTCGTAAATCTATCATCAGATGATCCTGAAACGAGCGAAACGACAAATGTTTCTGATGACAACCAGTCGGAAGGAGATGCGGAGAATACGGATTCGGGGATACTTTTACCGCGTGTAAAGTTTGAAGACATAGAATAATAATGAGACGCCTCTTCGGGGGCGTCTTTTGTTGACTTTTTGGGGGATAGGAAGTAATATTTTAGTATAGGCAGCGTATGATTTAAGGCGCTGCGCGCAGATCTTAAAACGATATTTCGTAGGAGGATGGCGAATGAAGCTTGAATTTATTGGGGCAGATCATGAGGTAACAGGGAGCTGTCATTATCTTGAGGTTGCGGGAAAGCATATTTTAGTGGATTATGGCATGGAGCAGGGCGTCAACGTGTTTGAAAACGTGAAGCTGCCCGTTGAGGAGGCCATGATCGATTATGTGCTTCTGACGCATGCACACGTGGATCATTCTGGCATGTTGCCGCTTCTTTATGCGAGAGGCTTCCGCGGACAGGTGTATACCACGGATGCCACGGCTGATTTATGTAGCATTATGCTTCGTGACTGTGCACACATTCAGATGATGGAGGCAGAGTGGAAGAATCGAAAGGCAAAGAGAAGCGATTCGGTTGAGGCGGCAGAACCCATTTATACCATGGAGGACGCGGAGGGCCTGATTAAACGAATTGTTCCTTGCCATTATGACACGGAGATTCAAATTTGTGATGAGGTCAAGATTCGCTTTACGGACATCGGACATTTGCTTGGTTCCGCCAGCATTGAGGTTTGGCTGACGGAGGAAGGCCGCACGAAGAAGATTGTTTTTTCCGGAGACATTGGCAATAAAAATCAGCCCTTGATCCGTGATCCCATTTATACAAAATCTGCGGATTATGTTGTGATGGAGTCCACCTACGGTGACCGCACGCATCCTGCAGAGCAAGTGGATTACAAGGGAGAGCTGGCAAAGATTTTGAAGGATACCTTTGATCGCGGCGGTAATGTCGTGATCCCGTCCTTTGCCGTGGGGCGCACGCAGGAGCTCTTATTCTTCCTGAGAAAGATCAAGGTGGAGCGTCTTGTTGAGGGGCACGAGGATTTTCAGGTATTCGTGGATTCACCGCTGGCCGTGGAGGCAACGGAAATTTTTCAGGCAAACCGAATGGATTGTTTTGACGGTGAGGCCATGGAGCTGGTAAAGGAAGGGATCAATCCCATTGCCTTTGCAGGCTTAAAGCTCTCGATTACGAGCGAGGAATCCAAGGCCATCAACTTTAATGATACGCCAAAGGTCATTATTTCTGCCTCTGGCATGTGCGAGGCTGGTCGTATCAGGCATCATTTGAAGCACAATCTCTGGCGCCCCGAGTGTACGATTTTGTTCGTGGGATATCAGGCAATTGGAACGCTGGGCCGCAGCATTATTGAGGGCGCGAAAGAAGTGAAGCTCTTTGGCGAACCGATCCAGGTAAAGGCCCGCATCATGCAGCTTGCAGGCCTTAGCGGACATGCGGACAAGAATGGATTGATTGAATGGATCTCCGCTTTTGAGGAGAAGCCTAAGAAGGTCTTTGTGGTGCATGGCGAGGATCAGACTGCCATGAATTTTGTGGAGTGTCTGAAGATCGAATACGGCCAAAGAGCGTATGCACCTTACAGCGGCACGGTATTTAACCTGCTGTCCAATCAGTTTGAATACGAGGCAGAGCCCATGCCTGTCAAGAAGAAGCAGAAGGTGGCGAGTGGTGTCTTCGCAAGGCTTTTGGCATCTGCGCAGCGCTTGCTTGCATTGGTACAAAAGAGCGACGGCATGGCAAACAAGGATATGGCGAAATTCGCAGACCAGATCAATTCACTATGTGATAAGTGGGAATAGGTCCGAGATTTACAATGTGAATCTCGGATCCTGAAACATATTAATTTTCAACCCGCGGTTGAGAGAAACTAAAATAAGCGCCGATTGTGCGCATGCGAAGAATGGGATATGCTGATCATGTAAGAAATCTCCTTGCAAGGGAATAGAAGTACACGAAAATTGCGAGGGCGCCGCAAAACCGGTGTTGCGACGAAGAAGCAATTTAATAGCATGAAAAATACGGAGGAGAAATCATATGAACGTGATCGGTGAGAACATTAAAAAGCTTCGCAAGGCGAAGGGAATGACGCAGGAGGAATTGGCAGAGGCAGTAAACGTTTCCTATCAGGCAGTGAGCAAGTGGGAAAACGGCGGCTCTCCGGATCTGGAGATGCTTCCCATCCTGGCCAACACCTTCGGCGTGACCATCGACGAATTGATGGGCTTCAAGTTAAATGCATATACGAACAAAGAAAAATTCATCCGGCTGATGGCGGATGCGGGCGTGTTAAAGCGCGGGCACTTTGACCTGCACGGGTTTGACGCGGATTATTACATCGACTCAGAGCACTTTACCACGAACATTCATCTCGCGAAGCTGGGTGAATTCTTTGCGGATTTGATCATGGAAGAGCACCTGGAATTCGACTGCATCGTCGGCATGGCCTACCATGGGATCAGCTTTGCGGCAGCGACCGCGATGGCGCTGGCAAGCAAGTATGGTGTGACGGTGAACTACTGTCATGACAGAAAGGTGCCGGACGGCAGAGGGCGGATCCTTTGCGGACACACGCTTGAGGACGGCGAGCGCATCGTCGTGGTGGATGACTTGATCAACAGCGGCAAGACGGTGACCGAAAGGATCGAAAGGCTTAAGGGGCTTGCGGACGTGAAGGTGGCCGCGGTGGTTGCCATCGTCGACCGCTACGAGAAGGGCATGGAGAGTGTCCACGACAGCGGCGCAAAGCTTCTGGCGGAAAAGTATGGCGCAAAGATCCTGACCGTGGTCAGCGGCGATGACATCACCCGCGCCATCAAACAAGCCGCCAATCATTTGTTACCAGGATTGGATTGATAAATCAAGAAAACAGGGAGAAGAACATGAGTTACGCAGACACAATCTTTATCAACATGTGTAAGGACATTTTGGAGAATGGGACGAGTACGGAAGGGGAGAAGGTCCGCCCGCATTGGCCGGATGGCGCGAGCGCTTATACGATCAAGAAATTTGGCGTGGTAAACCGTTATGATCTGTCGAAGGAATTTCCCATCATGACGCTTAGAAAGACGGCGTTAAAGTCCGCGACGGACGAAATCCTTTGGATCTGGCAGCAGAAGTCCAATAACACTCACGACCTGCACAGCCACATTTGGGATGAGTGGGCGGATGAGGATGGTTCCATTGGCAAGGCCTACGGATATCAGCTTGGAGTAAAGCACCAGTACAAGGAAGGCATGATGGACCAGGTGGACCGGGTGATCTACGATCTGAAGAATAACCCCTTCAGCCGCCGCATCATGACGAACATTTACGTGCATCAGGATCTGCACGAAATGAATTTGTACCCCTGCGCCTATAGCATGACGTTCAACGTAACGCAAAAGCCCGGAGCGGAGAAGCTGACGCTGAATGCCATTTTGAATCAGAGGTCGCAGGACGTGCTTGCGGCGAATAACTGGAATGTGGTACAATACGCCGTGCTGCTGCACATGATCGCGCAGGTGTCGGGCATGGAGGCTGGAGAACTGGTTCACGTCATTGCGGATGCGCACATTTATGACCGCCACGTGCCGATCATCAAGGAGCTCATTGCGAGGGAGCCTTATCCCGCGCCGAAGTTCTGGCTGAATCCTGAGGTGAAGGATTTCTACAAGTTCACTAGAGATGACGTCAAGGTCGAGAATTATGTAACGGGCGAGCAGATCAAGGATATCCCGATTGCAATTTAAGGACAACCTAAATAGCAATTTCAGGATGTGTCGATTGCCAATTAAGGGTATACGGATAACATTTCAAGGTGTCCTTTATGAGATGGGATCGCATGCAATTTGTTGTGCAGGCAGGTGGATGGTTACTTGCTGATTGGCGCTAGTACATTGTCTGAGAAGATAAGAAAGCCCGGGAAGTGAGAAGAACAACATGAACAGTTATATCAGACTTGAGATAACGAATCAGATAATGAATTGCAGGAATTTTTTGTTAGCCTGTAATCAAGCGGCATATAAGGATGACGGGAAGTTGGACAAGCAGGAGAAAAAGCAGCTCGAAAAGCTGGAAAAGGTGACACGGAAATACGTAAAAGAGTTGGAGAAGGTGACAAAGGAATAGGGAGAACGAAGCATGTATGATAACATAAACGAACGTGAGGCTACGCCGCAAAACGATCAGGCCATGCTGGAAAGATGTATGTTTTTGGGCAGGAGGCTAAGGCTGACCTTTGGCATCAGCCTGTCCATGCTGATCATGTCAACCTTGTTTCAGGGCGGGGGATGGCTGAGCTCTGGAAGGGTAATCTTTGCCTCAAGGCATACGAGTTTCTTGGTGTTTCTTTTCGATGGGGTGAGTATTGTTTTGGCCATCGCGTATTGCGCTATCTTGATCTCCATGGGAGACCATTGTAAGGCTTTTACCATCTCAGGGATCCTAATGATCGTGTCAACCTTTCTTTCGGTTTGTAAAGAGTTTGATGAGAGAATGTGGCTGGTTTTATTGATTACAGTGGCCGCTTTTGTGGCAGAGATCCTTCAGATGAAGTATTTTGTGGATGGTTGTGAAGGCAGTCTCTTTGGCGTTGACGGCGGTTTGGCAACCAATTGGAACACGCTTTGGGAAGTTTATCTTACGATCTTAGGTGCAACCTTTGCCTCCATGGTTTGCTATTTCATCCCTGGCATTCGCGTTTTTGCGGAATTTATAGCATTTAGTCTGATGATTGCGGACATAGGCGTTAGCATTGTAATGCTCATACTGATCAGGCAGTCTTCCGATGCACTGATCAGGTATGCGTTTTTGCATGAGCATAAAAGTGTGTAGATTCATGAATTGGATTGTAGCAGTAGATAGTGATTAGATCGTCATCGGGATGCGATGCACCTTACCTGAGAAGACTGAGAAATGAGTGGAGGATTATGCATGAATTTGATTGTAGCGGTAGATAATAATTGGGCCATTGGCAATAAGAATAAGCTTTTAGTTTCGATTCCAAACGACATGAAGCATTTTAGGGAGGAGACGACGGGCAAGGTCGTGGTGCTTGGGCGTAAGACGTTGGAGACCTTTCCGCAGGGGCAGCCTTTAAAGAATCGTACCAATATCATTCTCACAAAAAACAAGAATTTTAAGGTGAAGGACGCCATTGTGGTGCATTCGCTGGAGGCACTTTTGGAAGAGTTAAAGAACTATGAGGATGAGGATGTCTACGTGATTGGCGGGGACAGTGTTTATAAGCAGCTCCTGCCCTATTGCGGGGTGGCGCATGTTACGAAGGTTGATCACGAGTATGAGGCTGACACCTATTTCCCGAATCTCGACAAGGATCCCGAATGGCAGATTACGGCGGAAAGCGATGAGCAGACCTATTTCGACCTGCCATATCAATTCTTGAAATATGAGCGAATTTAATCTGGAAAAGTGCCTTGAGACGGTCTCCGGGCACTTTTTTGATTAAATACACCACGGAATCAGTTAAGACTTTATATTGACTTTTTTAATAAGAAGGTCGATAATTAGAATCAAATCTTGTAATTATTCAGAGCCATGAGTGAATATGTCGTTTTTGGCATCGGGAAAACGGGGTTCTGAATCATTCAAACTTTATGGAAAAGAGGGATTTGAAATGGAAAAGAAAAACATTGACTGGGGCAGCATTGGTTTTGGATACATTCCGACAGACTACCGTTACGTATCCTATTTCAAGAATGGCGCGTGGGATGATGGTCAGCTGACGACCGATTCCAACATCGTCCTGAATGAATGCGCAGGCGTTCTTCAGTATGCTCAGACCGTGTTTGAAGGCCTGAAGGCATATACAACGGAGGATGGCCACATTGTCACCTTCCGTCCTGACCTCAATGCAGAGAGACTTGAGCAGTCTGCACAGAGATTGGAGATGCCGGTATTCCCGAAGGAGCGTTTTATTGACGCCGTAAATCAGGTGGTTGCAGCCAACGAGGCATTTGTTCCTCCTTATGGCAGCGGCGCAACTCTGTACATTCGCCCTTATATGTTCGGCAGCAATCCCGTCATTGGCGTAAAGCCTGCTGACGAGTATCAGTTCAGAATTCTGACGACGCCCGTTGGTCCTTACTTCAAGGGCGGCGCTAAGCCCATCACCATCAAGGTAAGTGATTTTGACCGTGCGGCACCTCACGGCACCGGCCACATCAAGGCTGGCCTGAACTATGCCATGAGCCTGCATGCCATCGTTACCGCTCATAAGGAAGGCTACGATGAGAACATGTATCTGGATCCTGCAACCCGCACGAAGGTTGAGGAGACTGGCGGTGCGAACTTCCTGTTCGTAACCAAGGATGGCAAGGTTGTAACGCCGAAATCTTCCAGCATTCTTCCCTCCATTACGAGAAGATCCCTTGTATATGTTGCCAAGGAATATCTTGGACTGGAAGCAGAGGAGAGAGAGGTTACGCTTGCTGAGGTTGCGGACATGGCTGAGTGTGGTCTTTGCGGAACGGCAGCCGTTATCTCTCCCGTTGGTAAGATCGTTGACCATGGCAAGGAGATTTGCCTGCCCAGCGGCATGAGCGAGATGGGACCTGTCACCAAGAAGCTGTATGAGACCCTGACTGGCATCCAGATGGGCCGCATTGAAGCACCTAAGGGCTGGATCCACGTGATCAAATAAGCCTTTACGGTAAAATAGTGAGTGGCAAGACCCTGCGAGGGATCTCCTTCGCAGGGTTTTCTAGTAGGATGGAGTGCATGAGAAATAGAAAAAGATTGTTTCGGATGATGATCAGGCTTTTACCTGTTGTTTTAGTGGTTGTCGGTGTCATGGTCACTCTTGGCATCTTGATTTCCGGCTGTGGAAAGCAAAAGGAAGGCCAGAAAATGGTCGTTTTTACGAAGGCCTTGGGAAAGGACGAGATCTTCCGCATAGGGGATGAGATTTGTACCCTGCCAGAGATGATGGTGTTTTTGACGACAACGCAGAGGGAATACGAGAGTGTCTACAGTGAGAAGATTTGGAACACGGTGCAGGACGGCGTTACCTTGGAGGACTATGTCAAGGAAAAGGTTTTGGAGAAGGCTGCGCAGATGAAGTCCATGTATCTTCTGGCGAAGGAAAAGGGACTGGAGCTGACGGAGCAGGAGACGAATTTCGCGAAGGCGGCAGCCAAGGATTATCTTGGACAGGTTGGAACGGCGCAGAAGGAATCCTTAAAGCTTACGGAGGAGACCGTCCAGAAGCTCTACGAGGAATATGCGCTCGCCAATAAGGTCTACTTAGATATCACGGGGGACGTCAATCCTGAAATCAGCGATGACGAAGCCAGAATTGTTACGGTGCAGCATATCTTGATTCGCACGGGAAGCAAGGATGCAGAGGGCAATTGGGTGCCCTTCCTGACGGCAGAGAAGAATGCGGCTTATGAGGAGGCAACCAAGATTTGGGAGGAAGCCACCTCTGGAAAGAAGAGCTTTGAGGATCTGGCAGCCCGCTACAGCGAGGATTCCACCCTGACCTATTCCTTTGGCAAAGGGGAGATGGATCCTGCCATCGAAGCTGTGGCCTTTCGCATGGAGACGGACGAGATCAGTAATGTTGTGGAGAGCGAGAACGGATATCACGTCCTAAAGTGTATCAGTACCTTTAACAGCGAAGAGACGCAGGCCAATAAGAAAAAGATCTTAGAAGCGAGAAGGAATGAGGCCTTTGGACAGGAGTATGACGCCTTCGTGGAGACCTTGGCGAAAAAACTGAATGAATCTGCCTGGGAGGAAGTAGGTCTTATCCGAGACGGCTCCCTGCCCAATGCAGACTTTTTCGAAGTCTACGACAAATTCTTCCCACAGAAGTAAATAAGAACCACTCCTTACATGG